>JADGPU010000140.1 GCA_017882305.1 Bacteroidales bacterium
CCTGACGTTTTCATCGTTAATGAAGATGGTCATACTCCTGATAAAGAACAGATTTGTAAAAAGTTGGGAATTGAATATAAGGTTTTAAAAAGAATTCCATACGCAAATTTACCGGTCAGGTCGACGACATCCATAAGAAAAGAAACTCCGATTCCGTACCGGATTGATCTTGCTGGCACATGGATTGATCAGCCTTATGTTTCAAAATTTTGTCCCGGTTGGGCAGTAACTGCATCGATAGAACCAACAATCGAATTCAATGAACGCTCGGGAATGGCAACATCAACCAGGAAAAAGGCAATTGAATTATGGAACGATAACCTTCCAATGGAAAATCCTGAGAAACTTGCAAAGATCCTTTTCAGATACGATAATGATCCCGGGACAAAAGATGTAAGCGGATCACAGGATTCAATCGGTATTTCCATGCCAGGGATAAACAGGTTTTTTTATGATGAGGGAAAATACTGGCCATCAAAATTTGAGACAATATCAGATCTTTCTATTATTAAGTGGCTTGAAGATCGGCTTTATATGGTAACTCTATGGCCAAGACCGGTTGATTTTGTCGTACTTGAACAAACCAGTATTTCTGCTGAAAACGTTAAAAGACTGGCAGATGCAGCAGAGATGGCTTGGGAAGGTTTAATTAAAAAAGATATTAATCTATTCACAAAAGGATTCACATCCTCTTTTAGCTCCCAGGTTTTAATGTTCCCTAAAATGATGAATGAAAAAATTGCTAGAGTCATTGATAGCCATAGAGATAGGGCTCTCTCATGGAAGCTGTCGGGTGCCGGAGGTGGCGGTTATCTGATACTAATAAGTGAACAAGAAATCCAAAACGCGATAAAAGTAAAGATCCGGATAAAAGATTATTGGATATGATTTAGGGTAGCATTTATTTAATAATTATATAAAATGGGAAAAGTTGCTTTAATATCAGGTATTACAGGGCAGGATGGCTCTTACCTTACGGAATTATTATTAGAAAAGGGATATATTGTCCATGGGATTATAAGACGATCCAGTTCTTTCAACACTTTCAGAATCGATCATATTTATAATAATCCGGAATTTCTGAATAGCCGTTTTTTTCTCCATTATGGCGATTTAACAGATTCAAGCAACTTAAACCGTTTAGTTGAAAAAATTCATCCAAACGAAATCTATAATCTTGGTGCACAGTCTCATGTACAGGTTTCATTTGAGGTACCTGAATATACCGCAGAAGTTGATGGGGTTGGAACTCTTCGTTTCCTGGATGCCATTAAAGAAACGGGCTTAAAAACTCGTTTTTACCAGGCTTCAACATCTGAGCTTTTTGGTAAAGTACAGGAGATTCCCCAGACAGAAAGAACACCATTCTATCCCCGAAGTCCTTATGCAGCAGCAAAATTATATGCCTACTGGATTGTAGTCAATTACAGGGAAGCATATAATGTCTTCGCCTGCAATGGAATCCTTTTTAATCACGAAAGCGAAAGGAGAGGTAAAACCTTTGTGACAAGGAAGATAACAGTTGCAGCTTCCAAGATAATTCTTGGCCAGCAGGAAAAATTATTGCTGGGAAACCTTGATTCGAAAAGAGACTGGGGTTACGCACCTGAATATGTTGAAGCAATGTGGCGTATCATGCAGGCAGATAAGGCTGATGACTACGTTATAGCGACAAACGAGACTCATTCAATACGCGAATTTATTCAGGAGACCTTTAAAGTCTTGGGAGAAGAGATCAATTGGATTGGGTCAGGGCTGGAAGAAAAGGGATTATTAAAATCTACAGGTAAAGAGGTTATAGGTATTGATCCGCGGTATTTCCGACCAACAGAAGTCGATATATTGATCGGAAACCCTGTCAAAGCAAAAGAAAAGCTTGGTTGGGAGCCTAAGGTTTCTTTCAGAGAATTGGTAAGTATTATGGTTAATTCAGATTTTGAGAAGGTAAAAAGACGTATTGAGTAATTTGTAATTATCATGGAAAAACCCGGAAAAATATACATTGCAGGCCACAAGGGAATGGTAGGAAGTGCAATTGTCAGGAATTTGACTGATAAGGGATATACAAATCTGGTATATTCACCATTCCCTCCATTTGACCTTACAAACCAGGCAATAGTCGGTGAGTTTTTTGAAAAAGAAAAACCTGAATATGTTTTTCTGGCTGCAGCAAAAGTGGGAGGCATTTTGTCAAATCATACTTATCGTGCTCAATTTTTGTACGAAAACCTGATGATCCAGAATAATATTATTCATCAAAGTTATCTACATGGTGTTAAGAAGTTATTGTTTCTCGGGAGTTCCTGTATTTATCCCGGAAATTGTCCACAACCTATAAAAGAAGAATATTTATTAACCGGTGAATTGGAATATACCAACGAACCCTATGCTGTTGCAAAAATTGCAGGCATTAAAATGTGTGAATCTTACAATATACAATATGGTACAAATTTTATCTCAGTAATGCCAACAAATCTTTATGGGCCAAATGATAATTACAATCTTGAAACATCACATGTTCTGCCGGCATTGATCCGTAAAATGCATCTTGGAAAGTGTCTGGAAAACAATGACTGGGAGGGAATCCGAAAAGATTTTAACAAATATCCTGTTGAAGGTGTTAATGGAAGCGCAACTGAAAACGAGATAGTTGAGAAACTTAATAAATATGGAATTCAAATCTTAAAAGACACCTCACATCTCACACCTCACACCTCACACCCTGTAACTATTACTTTATGGGGAACAGGAAATCCATATCGCGAATTTTTATATGTCGATGACTTAGCTGATGCGTGTGTTTTTTTAATGAAAAATGTAGATTTCATCGATCTTAAGGCTCCTCACCCTGCGCCCAGCGCCCTGAGCCCTATGACTTCAGCCATCAACCATCAGCACTTGGCTGATATAAAAAATACCCATATTAATATTGGGACGGGTCGCGATCTTACAATTAAGGAACTTGCTAACCTGATCAGGGAAATTGTCGGATTTAGCGGTCAGATGACCTGGGATGCTTCCAAACCCGATGGCACTTATCGTAAACTGCTTGACGTTTCTAAAATTAACAAGTTGGGATGGAGAGAAAAAGTCAGTCTGAAAGAAGGCATTAAGATGATTTACAGTAAATATTCAGAATAAAGAAGTTTTCTGCAAGGGTTTTATTGACAACACCTTAATTCGTTTTAAAATTAATTGATATAGAATAATTTATGGGAAGAAACTTTGACCTGATTGGAGTGACAGGATTTATAGCAGTCCGGCATTTACGTGCAATCAGGGAAACTGGTAATAATATAGTTGCCGCATTAGATAGGTTTGACAGTGTAGGATTACTTGATAATGGCACTAAAGGGAAGATTTATGATATAGATTTAGCATATATAACCAGTCGTGGAAACTGGTATGATATCTCGTGGAAAGGTAATATATAGAAATCAGGTGGTATAGCTACTAATATTGGAGTGCATTTCTTCGATATGCTAACCTGGATTTTTGGAGATGTTAAAGAAAGTATTGTTCATATTTCGGAACCACATAAGGCTGCTGGATTTTTAAGTATTGAGAATGCCCGTATAAGATGATTCTTAAGTATTGACACCAATGATTTGCCTCAGGTTATTAAATCAAAAGGTCAGAAAACCTACAGGTCGATTCAGATAAATGGAAAAGAACTTGAATTCAGTGAAGGTTTTACAGAATTGCATAATAAAAGCTATGAGGAAATTCTAAAGGGTAATGGATTTGGAATTCAGGAGGCTCGAAAGTCAATTGAAATAGTATTTAAAATTGGAACTATTACTCCGGTTGGGTTAAAAGGGGACTATCATACGTTATGCAAATGAAAAATTATAATCTCAAATATTTAATTATGACTTTTGAAAATTTAAATGATAATCTATGTTGAACAATAAAACTGTTGTGGTCGTTGTTCCTGCATATAACGAAGAGTCTCAGATTGGGACCGTAATTGAAACTATGCCTGATTTTGTGGATAGAATTCTTATCATAAATGATAATTCGACGGACGGAACAGAAAAAATTGTAAAGGACTTTATTCTGTCCAGCCATAACGGAACTCCTCTGGAATTGAAAGAGAAGGTGATAAAGAAAACATTTCATAATGATGCAGAAATAAGTCTGCAGGAATTCAATAAGAAAGAGTTAGACTTTTTCCCGCGATCTGAGATTGTCAATCAAAATCCTGATAAAGACAGGATTATACTGATAAATAATCTCGTAAATGCAGGCGTGGGCGGTAGCATTGCAAGAGGGTACAAATGGTGCAAGGACAATCGTATAGATTGTGTTGCAATAATGGCAGGGGATGCCCAGATGGATCCGGATGAACTTGAATCAATTTGTCTTCCTGTGGTTAATGAAGGAATTGATTATGTTAAAGGAAACAGATTAATTCATGGAAGCGCCGGTTATTATATTCCTAAAACCAGGTTTATTGGTAACTCCTTATTATCAATTTTAACAAAAATGGCGTCCGGCTATTGGAGAATTTCTGACACACAAACAGGTTTTACCGCTATATCGCTCAATGCCCTGAATTCAATAAAACTGTATGACATTTATAGGCGTTACGGAATGCCTAACGACATGCTTGTTAAACTTAATATGGCATATTGTACTATACGTGAGATTCCAATTAAACCGGTATACAGAATCGGTGAAAAGTCAAAAATGAAAGTTATGAAAGTTATTCCAAGAATTTCATTTTTGCTTTTCAGATCATTCTTTAAACGTCTTTGGATAAAATACTTTCTGAAAGATTTTCATCCGCTCTTCATTCTTTATAATTTATCTTTTATTCTGGGAATAGTCTGGATACATTATCTGATAAAAGTATTCAGGTTAATCATTAAAGGACAAAATGCATCATTCGAAACCTTGCTGGCCTTCACATTTCTTGGAGTTACTTCAATCCAGTTCCTTATTTTTGGTATGTGGATGGACATTCAGGACAACGAAAGACTTTATAAATAGAGATAGTTTATGTGTGGCATTTTTGGTTTGGTCGAACACTCAGATAATAAAACCGCAAAATTGTTCAGAGATCTCTTTCTCCTGTCAGAATCAAGGGGTAAAGAGGCAGCCGGATTTGCACTAAAGCAACCTTCAGGTATCAGGGTTTTCAAAACACCTTTCCCTGCATCCGACCTGGTGAAAAGCGAGATATACCGGTCTGAGGTTAGTCTTTGGAATTATCACCAATTTATTGGCATAGGGCATTCGAGACTGGTGACTAACGGTTATGAGCAGTTCGATATTAATAACCAGCCTGTCGTAAAAAATGGGATGGTTGTTATTCATAATGGTATTATCGTTAATGAAAGCAGCCTGTGGAGAAAATATAGCTCCCATACAAGAGTTTCTGAGCTGGATTCCGAGCTTATTCCAACAATTCTGAAGGACAACATTGATAAAGGAGCTGATCTGGGAATAGCAATCGGGACATTATTCAAAGAAATTTCGGGTATGTCAAATATTGCTATATTATCGAAGAATAATAATAACCTTGTTCTGGCAACCAACAATGGATCAATTTATTATATTAACAACCAGAAAATTGAGTTTTTTGTATTTGCTTCAGAGAAATATATTCTTCAGCAATTAATTGACAAAAATAAACTGGATATTTCATCTGATCTGATTAAGCAATTGTTACCGCAAAATGTTGCCTGTATCAATCTAAATACTTTGTCATTTACTCTTGCTGATTTTGGTCTTAGTCTTAACAATCTTGAACTCAGCTCTTCAACTCCGGCAATTAAGTTGTTACAAGACAAACAAAGCTCAAAACAAACTTACATTAACACCTCGCTTGAACATACTAATACGGAAGTTGACAATTCATTTGTCAGCACTTATAATGAGAGAAAATTAAAAATTGACAGTTTAAAACGTTGTACAAAATGTCTTCTGCCCGAAACATTCCCATATATAAGTTATGATAAGGAAGGAGAATGTAATTATTGTAATAACTATCATAAAATAGATTTCAGAGGAGAAGCTGCTTTAACCACGGTAGCAGATAGTTTCAGACGGAAGGACGGAAAACCTGAATGCCTGGTGCCTTTCAGCGGAGGGCGCGACAGCAGTTATGCTCTTCACTATGTTGTGAAAGAACTAAGGTTGAAGCCAATTGCTTTTTCTTATGACTGGGGTATGCTCACGGATCTGGCTCGTCGAAATCAGGCACGTATGTGCGGGAGCCTGGGAGTAGAGCACATTTTAGTTTCAGCAGATATCCGCAAAAAACGAGATAATATAAGGAAAAACGTCACTGCATGGCTAAAAAGACCTGATCTGGGTACTGTTCCATTGTTTATGGCCGGAGATAAGCAATATTTTTATTACGCAAATCTTTTAATGAAACAAAATAATCTTGAACTCTCAGTACTGGGTGAGAACCTTCTTGAAACAACAAATTTCAAATCAGGCTTTTGCGGGATTAAACCAAAATTCGAAAAGGGTAATACATATAGCCTGTCGCCGGCTGATAAATTTAAAATAATCGCCTACTACGGAAAGCAATATTTACTCAATCCTGCATTTATTAACTCATCCCTTTTCGATACTTTGGATTCATTTAAATCATACTACATTATAAAGCATCGTAATCTAAATATTTATGATTATCTGAAGTGGGATGAAGGAACAATTGCAGACGTTCTGATAAATAAATATGACTGGGAGACTGATCCGGGAACAAGAACTACATGGCGGATAGGTGACGGAACAGCTGCATTTTATAATTACATTTATTATATTGTCGCAGGATTTACTGAAAATGACACCTTCAGAAGCAATCAAATCCGTGAAGGTGATCTAAGCAGGGAAGAAGCATATAAAATGTCTCTGGAAGAAAACTCTCCGCGCTGGGATTCCATTCAGTGGTATTGCAGAACGATAGGAATTGATTTTGAAAAAACAATTCAGGTTATAAATAGTATTTCTCCTCTCTATGATAATTACTAAACAAAAGCATTTCTTGTTTTTTTTCGTTCATCCTTC
>JADGPU010000056.1 GCA_017882305.1 Bacteroidales bacterium
CCGGAGGCGTCAAACCCCAATAGCCACAGTCACGTCTGTGGTAATCAAAACGGGACCTCATCCAACACTGGAGGTGTTGAATTCCAATGATCATGAAATAAATATGTCAACCTAATAACTTAAACATGTTCAACACCCTCCGGGGTTGATAGATCAACTAATGCTTCGACCACGGACGCTACCGTGACTATTGGAATTAAATGCCTCCGGCATTATTCTGAAATGAAATCTTACCCTTCTTACTCTAACTACATATTAGACAATACAATAAAAAGATGTGTATAAAGGGTAGAAGAAGTAGAGAGAGGGACAGGGGGTGAGTTCATTCAGAAAGGGATTACGACCTCACTTCGTTCGATCGTGATCCCTATGGGGGTACCTTGCAAAGCTTAAATGAACCCTTCGGGTTTTATTTGTTTTCCCTCAGTTCTATCAGAAAGTAAACTTTCTTTGGAACTTCGGTAAAACAAATAATCCCGCTGGCGGCGGGATTCATTTAAGCATTGCGGAGAGAGGGGGATTCGAACCCCCGGTACAGTTTCCCATACGGCAGTTTAGCAAACTGCTGGTTTAAGCCACTCACCCATCTCTCCAAAATTATGTTGTCTGCCTTAAGGAGCGCGACAAAAGTAGAAAAACAAGAATAAAATGCAAAATAAATAATAGGTTTATTTTAAACCTCCAAGCAGATCAGTAATCAGCCTAAAATTATCAAGAGTTTCCTCATCAAAATCAGAAGCTTTAATCTTTTCTTCTTTGACATTTGCCAGGAATCTGCTTAAAATGAAATTCCGTGGGAGCTCCTTTTCTCTTAAGTATACTGAATTTGGTACCGTTATTCCCTCTCTTGACTCTAATAGATAGTTCTTAAAATCAAGTGTCGATAAAAGATCTTCGGAATTTAAAAAAGTCCCGGGCATTCTGATGATAAGTTCCCTGTTGCTGATATCTGTTTTGAATACTGAATTTTTTAAATGTTCAGCCATTTGTATCTCATCGTCATTGTCAAAAAGCAGAATTGCAAAATCCATTCCCCACCCCATCATAATATTGCACAATAATGGAATGGAAGAGACATTGGTTGAAGGTATTACACATATTTTACCTTTAAATCCCATCAAAATAATTATTGCATTTAACATATAAAATGATCCTGTATCATTTACAATCAGGTTAAATCTCTTTGAGGAAAATCCTTCACCTCCCATCGGGTTACCGAGAATACTTTGCAATGGAGTGAGAGTATCGGGCGATGCAGACGATAACTGCAGTGGATCCAATATCCTGGAAGTACTTCTCACGCTGTCAAGATCATCGCGTTGAACAGCAAGAATCCTGTGCAGTTTATTGATCTCAACAAGATGAGGAGAATGGGTAGTATAAATAATCTGGATTTTATCCTTAATATCCTCAAATACTTTCAGGACATCCTCCTGAGCCCTGGCATGAAGACTCACTCCTGGTTCATCAACCAGGAGCACCATCTGTTTGTTGATGATATTGGCAGAGGCCATTAACTCCATATAGAAGGATAAAAACCATCTGACGCCCCTGCTTCGTTGCTTTGGATAGAGCCGTTCACCTTCATCCTTAATCCAGAATTCAAGATATGGCTTGCCGGCTTTACCTTCGTAAGAGTCATTATAGTGATCGAGCTCAAACTGAATATGAATCTTATTATTCCTTCCAATGGATTGCTGCCAGAAATCATGGAAATTATGTGTAAGGGTTTTATTTAGATTTTCAATTTTCTGTTTCAGGATACGACTCGATGGTTGCTGGAAAAAAGAATAGTCGAGTTGAGCGAGAGAAAGGAAATTTCTGGCAGCTTTATAACCTTCAACATTTTCATTTCCGCTTATAATGTCTTCCATATCAATCCTGTTTGGCAGCAGACTCCCAAAGTCTTCAAACAACTCAAAAACAGGACAGTACTCAAAATACTTTTTGCCCAAAAAAGTATTATTGAATTGCGATTTATATGACTGAATTACCTCATTTACCTTTTTTTCAGCCTCGTCTTCTGTATTGCCTTCAATAATATACCCTGAAAACGCAATATGACTATCAAGTTCCGCTATTCGGAGTTCTCTTTCAGATCTTGTCTTCCGGTAATCGTACAACACTTCTTTCCATTCAGCATCAATATCGTCTTCTATAGGTCGCATCAGAAGTGTCATCCTCTGATGGCGCTCTTCCAGTTTGAGTGAAAGTTCTTTAAGATGATTGTCAACCTGGGTGCATTTTTCCTGTAGCTTTTTCCACTTTTCACTCGCTTTTTTCACTAATTGTTTTTTCAGAAGAATTTCATTGATCTCTTCTTTTTGTTTTTTTAATTCATTTAGCTGATTTTTCAATCCTGGAAAGTAGGTATTTTTTGGATTATCCACATCTGCAGGTTTCTTACCGAATAACCTGAATATGAATCCTTTCCTGTCATCCTGGGATAGCTTTGATCTGATATCTGACTCTTCTTCAATAAGTTTTGAAAATGCAGTTTCCATATCCCTGACAGATGCCATCTCTTCTTCCAGCTTCACAGTGACATCATTCAGGTAGATTCTCCAGGCATCCTCAAGTGAATCAAGATACTGACTTATTTCTCCACTTACATTTATGACTGACGAAAAATCTGCGATCCAACTCCTGGTAAGCTCTAGATGGGTCAGTCCCGACAACAATTCTTTCAATTCTGTGCCCGGGTTATCTGTTATTTCAATTAACCACCCTTTAGGAATGGTGAAACGGCAGCTCACTTCAGGTAAAGAAAGGTCACTGCGGAGTACATCCTCAGTGATAATTCCGGAATAGAAAACTTTCAACCCCTCAAGAACTGATGTCTTCCCTGATTCGTTCTGACCAATCAGACAAGTTATGTTATCTGGAGAAATATTCTGCCAACCAGTATCAACAATTGACCTGAAGTTCCTTATTCTGAAAGCTTTAAGCTTCATCATTATGTTAATAATTATAATTGAAAACCAATAACCAGAACATCATCCACTTGCTGAGCTTTGCCTTTCCACTCATTAAAGGCACTTTCAAGACGTTGTTTCTGCTGTGCCATGGGAAGCTCTTCAAACGAATGAATTATTCTCTTGAAATGTTTGTACTTAAATTTTTTATCTGTAATTTCTCCGAACTGATCAGAGAAACCATCTGAAAACAGATAAAATGAATCGCCGGGTTTTGTTTCAATGCAATTATTTGTGAATGAAGCCTCCTTTACAGGAGCAATACCTAAGGTCATCTTATCAGGTTTTAATTCTGTCAACTCCCCATTTCTTATCATAATAAGAGGTCTGTTTGCCCCGGAGTATTGCAATTTGCTTGTAGTGCAATCGATGATACATAACCCGATATCAATACTGTCCTGTGTATCACGGCTGTTACCTGTCTGATGAAGTGCCTGCATGATTTTCTCCCGCATCAGGTTAAGTATCCTGTTTGCATTCAAATTAATATCCGACTGCAAAATCTCATTAAGAAAACTTATTCCAAGAATACTCATAAGCGCACCTGGAACTCCGTGACCTGTACAATCACCTGCAGCAATACACATTTTCTCCTTGGTGCGGAATGCATAATAGAAATCCCCGCTGACTATGTCGCGCGGAAGGAATAGTATAAAAAAATCTTTAAGTCTTCCTTTAAGTATTGCCGGATTAGGCATTAAAGCACGCTGTATCATTCGTGCATAACGGAGACTGGCAACATGATCATTCATACCCTTTTTAGGAAGCAATGAAAGCAAATCAGGATTATCTTGCTTTTCGACGCTCATAGGTAAATCTCATTAATACGGACAATAAATATACATTATTTTTAATCCCGTTCTATCAGGGTCTTTACATTTTAGGGATCTCTTCGTTTAAGAAGAACCACATTCTCAACATGATGAGTATGGGGAAACATATCTACCGGTTGTACCCCTGCAACATAGTAATTATCTGAAAGCAATTGTATATCACGCGATTGTGTAGAAGGGTTACAACTTATATAGACAATTTTATCAGGAGCAGCAAAGTCAATAATATTTATAACATGCTCATGCATTCCTGCTCTTGGAGGATCAGTAATAATAACATCCGGCTTGCCATTAGAGGCGAAAAAAGCTTCAGAAAGTACATCTTTCATATCACCGTCAAAGAAGTGCGTATTACCTATCCCGTTAATTTCAGAATTAATTTTTGCATCCTGTACGGCTTCAGCAACATATTCAATACCTATTACTCTGTCAGCACAGGAAGCAATATAATTTGCAATTGTTCCTGTTCCTGAATAAAGATCATATACAATTTCTTTCCCGGTAAGTCCGGCAAAATCTTTCGCAATACGATAAAGTTCCAGCGCCTGCCGGGTATTTGTCTGATAAAACGATTTTGGCCCGATTCTGAACTTCAATCCATTCATTGATTCAATTAAATAATTCTCACCTTTATAAAGGATGGGATCCTGATCATTCAGTGAATCGTTTCTTTTTGAATTAATAACATACATCAGGGATGAGATCTGAGGAAATTTCGAAGCAAGAAAATCAAGCAACCCATTCCTTTTCTCAATATCATCGTGAAAACAAACTATAATCACCATAACTTTACCTTCCAGAGAGTTACGGATCACAAGGTTTCTGAGAAATCCTTTCTGTTTCCTGAGGTCAAAAAATTCAAGATTATTCTCATGTGCATACTGCCTTACAGCATTTTTTATTGAATTTGAAGGCTCGGGCTGCAGATGGCATTCTTCGATATCAAGAACTTTATCAAACAGACCCGGAATATGAAATCCCAGGGCATCTTCCCTTTCAAATTTATCACCCGAAACCACCTCTTCTTTTGTGTGCCAACGTCTGTCGGAAAATGTATATTCAAGTTTATTCCTGTACATGAATATTTCAGAAGATCCGATAATTGGTTTAATTTCAGGCAGATCAATTTTCCCAATCCTGACTAGATTATCCCTGACCTGCTTTTCCTTATACTTAAGTTGGAGATTATATGGAAGATGCTGCCATTTGCAACCACCGCAAACACCGAAATGGATACACCGGGGCTCAATCCTGTCAGACGAGTATTCATGAAATTGTACAACTCTGCCCTCAATGTATTTCTTTCTTTTCTTGATTACCCTGATATCAACTACATCACCCGGGATAAGCATTGGCACGAATATTACAAGATTATCCACTCTCGCCAGTGCATTTCCCTCAGCTCCTATATCAGTTATCCTGACCTTTTCCAAAAAAGGCAATTCCTTTTTTCTTCCCACTATTTTACCCTTTCAATGATTTAAATACTCTCCCCCAATCTGCGCAAATATAACTGAAGTAACACTAACCCTGACAGACAGAATAAAAAAAATTCCGCACTTTTCCTATATTTGCAGACATTTAATATTTAACATGGTTTCGGTTCAGGATATCTCAGTTTCATTTGGCAGTTTTGATTTATTAACGAATATTTCCTTCCTGATAAATGATCAGGACAGGATTGGTCTTGCAGGAAAGAATGGTGCAGGAAAATCAACCCTGCTTAAGATTATTTCTGGTCATCAGAGCCCCACCTCGGGTCTGATTGATAAGTCGAAAGAGGTTACTATCGGCTATCTTCCCCAACAGATGAAAGTTGATGACACTACCACCGTAATAAATGAAACCATAACAGCATTTTCTGAACTGATCGGTCTCTCCGAAGAAATAGAGCACTGTAGTTCTGAGATTGCACGAAGAGAAGATTATGAGTCTGCCGATTATCTGAAACTTTGTGATCATCTTACTGTAGTTGAAGAGAGGTACAGGATGCTGGGAGGGACAAACTATATGGCAGAAGCTGAGGTTACACTGGTTGGGTTGGGGTTTGAACGGAAAGATTTTAACAGGCCAACACAGGAGTTGAGCGGCGGATGGAGAATGCGCATTGAACTGGCTAAGATCCTTCTGAGGAAGCCTTCTCTTTTTCTCCTTGATGAACCTACTAACCACCTTGATATCGAATCAATCCAGTGGCTTGAAATATTTCTTGCGGGTTACCCGGGTGCAGTAATGCTTGTTTCTCACGACCGCGCTTTTCTTGATAATGTAACCAGGAGGACAATTGAAATCTCCCTTGGCAAAATTTACGACTACAAAGCCTCATGGTCGAAATATCTAATAATGCGGGAGGAAAGAAGAGAACAGCAGATCGCTTCTTACAGAAACCAGCAGAAGATGATCGAAGATACTGAAAAGTTCATAGAACGGTTCAGGTATAAAGCTACAAAAGCAGTTCAGGTTCAGTCGAAGATCAAACATCTCGATAAAGTTGAAAGACTTGAAGTTGATGAAGAAGATAAAAGTACCATTAACCTGAGGTTTCCTCCTGCACCACGTTCCGGCACTGTTGTTGTGGAAGCAGAAAATCTTACAAAAAAATTTGAATCACTTATTGTACTTTACAAGATTGATTTTAAAATTTCAAGGGGAGAAAAAATTGCATTTGTTGGTCGTAACGGAGAAGGAAAAACCACTTTGGCGAAGATTATCATCGGCGAACTCGATTGGGTTGGTAATATGAAAATAGGGCATAACGTCAAAATAGGATATTTTGCTCAGAATCAGGATGTACTGCTTGATGAAAGCCGAACAGTCCTGCAGACTATTGATGATATAGCCAAAGGCGACATAAGAACAAAGATCCGGGATATGCTCGGAGCATTTTTGTTCAGGGGAGATGACGTTGAGAAAAAGGTTAAAGTTCTGTCGGGTGGCGAACGGGCCAGACTTGCGTTGGTGAAGCTTCTCCTGGAACCGAGTAACCTTCTTGTTCTTGATGAACCGACAAATCACCTTGATATGCGCTCAAAAGATATACTTAAACAGGCCCTGATCAGATATGATGGCACATTAATTGTGGTATCGCATGACAGGGATTTCCTGGACGGGATTGTCGGGAAGGTATATGAATTCAAATATAGCAAGATAAAGGAAAATATTGGAGGAATTTATGATTTTCTAAGGAAGAAAAAGATTGAAAACCTGAAAGATATTGAGAGAAAAGATAAAGCTAAAATTGAGTTTGCACAGGAAAATGTTTCATCAAATAAACAGAAGTACCTTGAAAAAAAGGCGTATGAACGTAATCTGAGAAAACTGAGAAGAAGACTTGAGGAATCTGAAATGGCCATCGAGAAGATAGAAGCTGAAATAATTGCTGTAGACAAATCATTCATGGAGCCGGGAAATTCTTCAGAAGCACATGAGATTGATTATAAAAAATATCAGGATCTTAAGGAACATCTGAACGATGAAATGAACCAGTGGGCTCAGTATAGTCAGGAGGTAGAAGAGTTTTTACAAAATAACAGTTAAAGATGGATCAACTTCAATTTGAAAAAGAGTACAGAGTACATGTTTACGAAACCGGACCTGACGGTAAACTAAATTTATATTCTTTATTCAATTATATGCAGGATATTGCCTCCGACCACGCCATTAAACTTGGATTCGGCCGGGACGACCTGATGAGAGATAACCGTTTCTGGGTACTTTCAAGGATTTATGCTATTATAAATAAATGGCCGTCATGGGAAGACACATTAATAGTGAAGACATGGCCAAATGGAACAGACAAATTATTTGCCCTCAGAAATTATGAAGTCAAGTATCCCGATGGAAGCCACATTGCTTCAGGTACATCCTCATGGTTAATCCTCGATCTCACCACAAAAAAAGTCCAGAGACCCGATTCTATACTTTCTCAATATAACCCTAACCTGCATACTGAAAGTTCTCCTATCAGATATGCTACAAAAATTGATCCTGCCCCCGAAAATAGCCAGGTATCAGCAATATTCAGAATTAAGGTAAGCGATCTTGATGTAAACCTTCACACTAACAATGTAAGGTATCTGAAATGGGTGTGTGATAGCTACGATCTTGATTTCGTTATGAATAATAGGCCGCAATCTACTGAAATAAACTATCTTGCAGAATCCAGGTTTGACGAAGAGATCATGATAAGAAGCTCCGTTGATACTGAGAATGAGTCTTTCTATAACCATTCAATATTCAGAACCAATGATAATAAGGAACTTTGCAGGATAAGAATTGAATGGAAAAAAGGTAACAATAATTAATATATTAATTTTGGGCATGAAGAATAGTATTTACATCAGGACCATTTGTTTACTGATATACGGTATTCTGCTGGCCGCAGTACTCAATTCCTGTAAAATTACACAACAGACGGTTGATTACAAAGATCTGTCCTATTTATATAATCCCACAAAAAGTCCGATCAACCCACGATTTAATGTAATTAATCAAACAGATGAATCGTCTGAATTGTCTGTGAGGTTTTCGACAGGGGATCTTTTTTTCTCTGAAGCTAATCCCCAGGGCGTTGCGACAGCTATGGTGCTGATTACAGTTAAGCTTTTTAGTATGAGCCTGGGCAAAGCCCTTGCTGATACTGCTGTATTGAACTTAAACATAATAAAGGAAGCCGGAAAACAGGAATATGTTTTTAATATACCTCTGAAGGTTGAAAAGGGTAATGAGTACCTCGCTGAGGTAAAAATTCTAGACAGGCTGAGACTTCTGATAGCACAGTCCTTTGTTCAATTTAATACTTTGTCGTACAACAACAAATACAATTTCAGGGTTCAGGGTCATTTCGATAAAAATGAACTCTTTAGCCCAGTCTTAAGAATTGACGAATACGTCAATCTCGTATATACCCGTGGTCATATTGACAGCTTATTCGTATCTTTTTACAAACCTTTCAGTGAGGTCCCTGATCCCCCATCGATGCTTCTTCCTGAAAAGACGCTTGACTATGACCCTCAGAAGATTGTAGCAATCCCATATTCCGATTCTTTACCAATGATGTTCCCGAAAGAAGGTATATATCTCTGCTCAATTGACAGGAATGTTAAGGAAGGATTCACATTTTTAAATTTAGGTTCCACATATCCTAAAGTTACAACTCCCGAGATGATGATAGAACCATTGGTTTACCTGGCATCCCAGGACGAAATGGCAGAACTGAAATCCGCCACCAAACCAAAAGCAGCGCTTGATGAATTCTGGATTAAATGTGGTGGTAATGTAGATAGAGCCCGCGAACTTATCCGGATCTTTTATACAAGGCTCCTTTATTCAAATTATTATTTTACTTCATATAAAGAAGGCTGGCGAAGTGAAAGAGGTATGATTTATATTATATACGGACCACCTGACAAGGTCTATAAAACATCTGACGGGGAGAGCTGGGGTTATAAAAAACCTGTCATAAAATCACGCTGGGGAGGGAGATTCACAGTATCCGATTCTTATCTTTTCTTCAACTTTAAAAAAAGAGAAAACATCTACTCCGATAATGACTTTTATCTGAGCCGCAGCGAAACTCTTATAACATTCTGGGATAAGGCTATAGCCAGCTGGAGAAAAGGGATCGTATTCAGGCTCGATAATCCGAAAGGTATCTAGGTGAAAGAAATTTGGATATATAATTTATGCAGAAAGAAACAGATTGTATTTTTGGATTGCATGCTGTGATAGAGGCTATTAAAGCAGGAAAACAGATCGATCGGCTGCTTATAAAACAGGGTCTTCAGGGTGCTCTCTATCATGAACTTATGACTGAAGTTAAAACTCATAACATTGTATATCAGATTGTACCTCTTGAGAGAATAGAACTTGTGACCAGGAAAAACCACCAGGGAGTACTGGCATGGCTTTCAGTAATTGAATATCAATATATTGCTAATCTGCTTCCTATAATTTTCGAAAACGGTGAAGATCCTTTGATAATTGCACTCGATGGAGTCTCGGATGTAAGAAATTTTGGTGCAATAGTACGTACTGCAGAATGTCTGGGAGCACATGCTATTATTATCCCCGAAAAAGGATCAGCACGGATAACAGCCGACGCAGTCAAAACATCGGCAGGAGCTTTACATTCATTTCCGATATGCAGGGAAAAAAGTATTGTCCGTAGCATAGAGTATATGAAAGAATCGGGCCTCAAGGTATTTTGTGCCGGAGAAAAATCTGCCAGATCAGCCTCAGAAACTACGTTAACAGGGCCATCGGTTTTAATTCTCGGAGCAGAAGATAAAGGTATAAGCCGTGAACTTATAGCATTGTCTGATCATCAGATAAGTATACCAATGACGGGAACTATAGGGTCATTGAATGTATCGGTGGCTGCCGGAATTCTTCTCTATGAGATAGTAAGACAGCGGTCAGTTTGATTTTTATTCGATGATGTTTCTTATCCTCTGGTCAAGCATTTCCTGATCAACAGTAAAAGATGCCAGACCTGCCAATGTTAACAAGGTATCAGGAGCAATTTTCCCTTCGCTTATCTTTTTCTCCCACCTTGAATAAACCGGAATCTTTCCATCGGAAACAATGAAACTTTTCTCCTCTTTTGTAAGTGATGGGAACATATCTTCACATCCCTCTTCATGAGCTATGTGAATCAGTTCAGAACCTGTGGCTGGTATTTTCCCGGCTAACCTTTCAGCAAGTTTAAGCACTTTATTATCAACTTCCCAGAATTTTTCGATGTGAGCATCTTTTGCCGAATCAAAAATACTGACATCGTAATTTTCATGAGTCCTGGACGAGAATTTCCCGGCTAATTCTTTATGTCCGGCAGCAGCAACCTTAGGTGGCATTGTAAACACATCTACTCCGGCAAGAAGTTCAAGCTGGTTATAATTCCTCAGGCTAGCTGCTATCTGTTTGGTCTGCCATGGGTTCTCTGCACTGAGCCCTGTTACCCAATTCTGTGAAGAGATAACCGCCTTCTCACCTGCCCCTGAACCATCGCCAAGGTTGTTGTTGATCATATAAGCACCAATTCTGCCAAGGAAGACATTCACATAGTCGGGTCTGGAAACTCTTGTTACAAGTACATTTTCCCGAGCGCTGAATCCTAGTGTGAAATTGATTTTTACTCCCGAATCCTTTAAAAGTCTGGCTCCTATCAATCCTTCTGCCGTATACGGTACCTTAATTATAAATTGTTCCGGACAGATATCATGGAATCTCCTGCCATAGTTTTGAATGGCCTTAATATCATGTGCAGTATCGGTGTGAAGTTCGACACTTACATATCCTCCAAACTTTAACGCCAGCCTCAAAGCATGCCTGGCGTTTAAAATAAATGCTATCTCTTTAACTCTTTCCTCCTGTGGCAGATCTCTTACAACGCTTTTTGCCTCAGAGATAAAAATATCATATATCCCTTTTTGTATTTCATTGTTAAGCAATGAATTATTAGTTGTTAATGCGGCCATTTCGATCGCCCAATTTGCTTCGGCTTCCTCCACATCACCTGTGTCGAGCCAGAGTTCCGTACCTGTATTAAAAAGTGATTCCCAGAAGGGGTCGCTTTTGCCCGTAACATGTTTTTCATTAAGATTTTTCCAAACAAAATCGCTAATTCTGGTATTTAAGTCTGCCATGGTTTCAAGTATTGATGTGAAATTCAACTATTTCATTTTTTTGATAAAGTTTGCAGGTCATCACCTGTAGGTTGCTGGAAAACTTTAAGTCCGAATTCATTCATGATCGCTAACAAGTGTTCAACTATCTCGGACTGGAGGTTTTCGTACGGTATAAACTGATTATTTTTCGTGAAGAGATAGAGTTGTAAATGAAGGCCTTCTCCTTCAAAAGGGCGGTGTCTCATAATAATTGTCTGATTCGTATCAACATAAGGATGTTGTTTCAAATAAGATTCAGCATAAAACCTGAAAATCCCGAGATTGGTAATCTGTGATGAATTGAAAAATGGAGTCTCCAAATAATTTAAATCTTTACCAGACAAATCACTCTTTTTTTCTTTTGATACAATAAACTCCTTTAATTCAGGAACTCTGCAAAGCCTGTCTTTCAACTCCTTATCGAGAAACCTTATACTCTTCATATCAATGAATATTGATCTCTTTATCTGTCTGATACCAGCTTCCTCTATTCCATTCCAGTTCTGAAAAGAATCATTTACCAGCGAATAAGCAGGAACTGTAATTATAGTCTTATCAAAGTTCTGCACCTTGACAGTATTAAGAGTAATATCAGAAACGATACCGTCTACATCGCGACGGGGAATTGAAATCCAGTCACCGACTTTCAACATCTTGTCAGCTGAAAGCTGAATACTGGCGACAAGACCAAGAAGAGTATCCTTAAATACGAGTATCAGAACCGCAGCCATAGCGCCTAGACCGGCAATGACTGTGCTGATATCTTTTTTGAAAATTACTGATATAATAACAAGGATGGTAATAACCACAATGAATATCTTCACCAGCTGAACATATCCTTTTATATGACGATGTCTTGCAATAGGTAGAGCCTTATAAATTTCATGCCAGGCTTCTATAAATGAGTTAATAACAACCATACCTATAAATAACATATAAATATATGTCAGTTTATGAACCACTATCAGCCATCCTGGATAGGCTTTAAGAGCCCATGCTGCCATAAACCAGATAACAAGGGCGGGAGCAAAATGCGATAACCGTGTGAAGACTTTTTGTTCAAGGAATATATCATCCCATGTGGTAATGGTTTTTTTGACAATCCTGGTTACAATCTTAAGGATGATTGCTTTTGCTATAAGGTTTGAAAACCAACTAAGTAATATGACAATCAGTACAAGAGCAATTGTACTGAGAAATGAAGAAAGACTATAACTAAATCCTGCATGAACAAATAAATCTTTAAACCATATGGCAGGATCGTTCATTAATGGCATATCAGCTTATTTAAATAATTAGTGGCAAAAATAGATAAATTATCAATCCGTCTCAATGAATATTTTTAGCTTTACATCATTCTGGTAAAAATAAATTCGCTATGAGAACAATCATTTCATACATTTTGTTTAGTGTTTCAATCACCTTGTCAGCACAGGAAAGTTTTGATAAGTATTTTACCGACAAAGTCTTAAGGTTTGATTTTATGCTTGCAGGGAATAGTGAAAAGACTTTTGTTTACCCGGCAGGAATGAAGGAAGAACCGTTCTGGGCAGGATCTAAAAAGAATCTTATAAATCCTTTCAATTCGGGAAATTTTAAATATGATGTCTTTGATGTTACCGGAAATACTCTTATTTACTCCAAAGCGTTCTGTACACTTTTCCAGGAGTGGCAAACAACTGCTGAAGCAAAGACCGTTGACAGAAGTTTCTATGAAGTGGCTACAATGCCCTATCCGAAAGACAAAGTCAGATTTGTTCTCAGCAAGCGGGAGCGGAATGGTTTATTCTCAAAATTGTACGAAACGATTATTGACCCTGCCAGTTACTTTATCAGGAAGGAAAATCCTGTAAATGCGGCCATTACAAAAATTTACGATGGAGGTGATCCGCATACATCTGTCGATCTGGCATTCATTGCAGAAGGATACAAAGCAGATGAAATGGGGAAATTCAGGGAAGATGTAAAAAAGATGGCTGATTATCTTTTTGCTGAAGCCCCGTTCAGTGATTATAAGGATAAATTTAATATCTGGGCTGTTGAAGCAATATCGCAGGATTCCGGAACTGATATTCCGGGGGAGAAAATATATGCCAATACCGCGTTGAATTCAAGCTTCTATACTTTCGATATCGACAGGTATCTGACTACCCAGGATATCAAATCAGTAAACGATTTTGCAGCAGCTGTCCCTCATGATAATATTGTTGTGCTAATAAACAGCTCCAGGTATGGTGGAGGAGGAGTTTACAACTACTATACCGGAACAACGACAGGACACCAGCTCTCACCAAAGGTTTTTATTCATGAATTCGGGCATGGATTTGTTGGTCTGGCTGATGAATATTATTCCTCTACCGTGGCTTACGATGAGTTTTACCCCCTCAATGTGGAACCATGGGAACCAAACATAACGACCATGGTCAACTTTGAATCAAAATGGAAGAAGTTGATCGGGAAAGACATTCCCCTGCCAACTCCCTCTGAAGAAAAATTTAATAATATAACCGGATTATTTGAAGGTGGAGGTTATTCTGCAAAAGGTATCTATCGTTCTGAGATGGATTGCCGTATGAAAAGCAATAATACCAAAGGGTATTGTTCTGTCTGCAGAAATGCAATAAAAGAAATGATTGAATTTTATATAAAATAAACTTAATAGGGACGCGCCATGGCGTGTCCCTATCTATAAATTTCTGTTATTTGCTTTTTTATTTGTTCTTCCTGTCAATAAGATAGAACAATACAAGGCTGAAGCCACCAAATAAGAAGATCATTGAGACATAATCAGAACCATGCTGCATAACATCCATTGAATAAAGAATTGAACCAGCTATAATGCCAACTCCTATTCCCATAAAAAGCATACCGATTTTCAGAGTCAGCTTATTCCAGTTAAACAATGATGCATGGCCTTCTTTCCCGGTGTTGAATAGGCTTGCATCGGCTCCCTTATCAATGAGTGCCATTCTCTCTTTATTACGGGTATTAACACTAACATAATAGATTCCAAATACTGTCGCGAATAATGCGATAAAAGCAACTAATACTCCCATGACTTTAATTATTAATTATTGGTTAAGAACTCTTTTTGTACCTTTAGACTATTGGAGTAAGAGTCCGGTTACAAAAAGAAGCAGAATAAATAAATTTAATTTCCACGTAACCAATTAATATCTTTACTCGTCAAACAGTTAGAATGGATTACAAAGGAGACATATACTATATTGAGCAGATCCTCGCAGGAAACAATAATGCTTTCAGTTACATAGTTGACAAACATAAAAATAAAGCATTTAATCTCGCGTTCAGGATATGTGGAAATCATGAAGAGGCAGAAGAACTTTCACAGGATTCATTTTTAAAAGCTTTCAGGTCACTCAGGAGTTTTAAAATGAAAAGTAGTTTTGCTACCTGGCTCTATCGGATCGTCTATAACACTACGATCTCACATGTAAGAATAAAGAAAAAAGGGGTTCTTTCACTTGAAGACTTTCCTGCAGACGCTACAGATTTTATCGGGAGAGACATGAGTGAGGAGGAATCAGAAAATGAATACAGAAGTGCACTGGTTAACTTTGCCCTTCAGAAAATCAATGAAGAAGAAAGAGGTCTGATAAGTCTCTATTATTACGAGGAGATGAGTACCGAAGAAATTTCGGATGTTACCGGGATAAGCAAATCAAATATCAAGGTAAAATTGTTCAGAGCCAGACAGAAAATGCTGGAAATAATTGAAAAAACAGAAAAGAAAAAATTAATATATTATGAATAACCAGGAAGAACAAAAGGAAGATCTTCTCAGGAAGTACATTACTTCTGAGAGGATTGAGAAAGCTCCCAAAGGATTTACTTCGAAAGTAATGACACGTCTACAATTAGAGACTATGCCCTTAATAGTTGCAGGAAAGTCACGGAAAAAAAATCTGGTTCCGTTTATCTCGGTTACCGTTACAATTTTATTGTTAGTTTCTGCTTTTCTGATTCCGGTTAGTCAATATGATTCTTTGACTAATCCGGTTTTAAACCTTATTAAAAATATTAAGTTTTCAATGCCAGAGATAAACCTGTCATCTATCTTTAGGATTACTCTCCCGTCGATAACAATGTATGTTTTTATTGGAATTTTAATACTTACCCTGTTCGACAGAGCCCTTCACGGAATATTTCACAGGGAGAAGTAGTCAAAAGGCAAAAACATGCTCTCTTTACGGACTTTACAGACTTTACAGACTTTCGACTTTTGAGTTAAGTCCTTTTGCATTCAGAGACCTGCTCATAGCATTAAGCACCTCAACAACGCCTAATTTTACCTCACAGCTTCCTTTAAAGTGAACAATCAGGGCACATTGTTCTGCCTGAACTGCGTCGTGGCCGCAAATTTCGACCAACGATTTGATGACATGTTCGAAAGTATTGATATCATCATTATAGAGAATCAGCGAACCCGATTCGCTTCCGCTTTTCAGCTTATCGTCCTTATGTAATGTCTTTTCCTTCATTTCAGATTATCAAATAGTTGTCGTGCCGTTTCAATAGAAATCTCTTTTTTCCCCAGCCAAGCAACAACCTTTGCTTCACGGTATCCGTTCCTGTTTAAAAGGTCAGCATACTCAGCAGCGGTCTCAAAAGTAATAAATTTTCCAATCAAATAAGCAAATTTCCCGTCTTCAAGTGTTTGAATATCCAGGCCCCTGTTACCGGCCATTTTCCTAATCCCCTCAACCGCATCATCTTTCAGAGGTTTTAATGATCTGATTACTTCAACTCTGAATGCAAGGGTTGGAGCAATAGTATCGACCTGAGTCCCGGGCAACGCTTTTTCACCAGAGAACAAAGGTCTCTTTCCCCACTCTTTTTCAAGTAATGCTGCCCTGTCAGGTGAAACAGATTTATTTCCTGACAATGCTACAACAAATGCATCTTTAAATCCTTTGCCTTTTACAGTTGCAAGAGCTTTGGTGGCATCTGAAGATTTACGGAACATGCCTGCATAATAATTAGTTTTATCCGTTCCTGTAATCTTAAACCCGTAAACAGGAGTTATCCCTTTAAAATACCCTGGTACTACCGGATTACGGAAGACGGCAATCTGAATACGGTAAATAAGTCCCGCAGGCACCTCCGGATCGATTATTATCTTTGCTCTCGGGTCTGTTACAGGCTTAGCCAATACTTCAAACAAAGTAAAAATTTCCGGCTGTAGTCTGACAGAAGAAAAAACCACTTTAGTTGAATCTGTTTTCTTATCTGCTACTTTAACTATTCTGTTTTCAGCCTTTTTAGCAGAATCCTTGACAAAATTGTATTCAATTTGCCCCACAGTCTCTTTCGGAGGTACAGTGGAATCGGGCTTTTGGTTCATAGCAAGCTGTGCTTCGCTGTATTTCTTATCGGCACTGGTCTGAAACGATGCTGCAGTTCTTTCATTTTCATTTAACCTGATTCTTAAGGACATTTTTTCAGTACCCGATAGTTTTTCTATCTGCTTTTTCTGTTCATTTACAATTGAAGTAACTGAATCAGCTTTAAACTGAAATTCAATGGCTTCACCAAGGATCTTTTCGTAGGTCACAGGTAAATTTACTGTGGTATATGTAGCTTTTTCAGTAGTTTTTTGAACTGATTCCTTAATTGCGGGTTTAGTTTCTCTCTTAATGGTGTCCGCCTCGATATTTTTTAAGTTCCCGACTGGTTTAAGTTCAGATTCTGCGACCTGTCCCTTTTTTTGGATGCACTGTTGTAAAAATTCGGGGACACCCATTTCCCTTGCAGCTTTTTTCCCAACAAGTTCAGTGTACGAATTATACGACATAGTAGCTTCTGAGAATTTCCCTGACATTTGTTGTGCACGTCCGAGATAAAATAACCCATCAGATGGTAATGTCTTTACGGCACCGCCTCCCTGAAGAGCCTGTTGTAAAAGGTTGGTCGCTTCCCCCGGATCCCTGTTCAATTTTATAAGGCAAACGCCTGAATAGTACTTATACAATGGATCTTTAGTATATGTCAGGAGCAGTTCCCTGAATTCAGTGTATGCCTTTTCATAATTCCCTTGTGAAAAAGCTTCAAAAGAGGATTGGCGAGAAGGTTTCGTCTGAACGATCTGGGAAAAAAGATTAATAAAAGGTATTTCAACAACCGTTATAAGGCAAAACAAGAATATCCGCTTCTTCAATTTCATATCGGCGTTATAATTGGCAAATAATTAATTTTCAATACATTACTTGTTAGCTATTATTCTTTGCAAGAAGATTTATGTTAATAACAATTGACTGTTTTTTTGTAAATAACAATTCAAACTTCGTAAATTTACCCATAATAACAAAATAAATAACCATGATACAATTAAAAGAGGGAATGAAAGCCCCCGGTTTTGAAGGTATAGATCAGAATGGCAAAGTTATAAAGCTCAGTGATTTTGCAGGGAAGAAGGTTATTTTATATTTTTATTCAAAAGATAACACTCCAGGCTGTACTGCAGAAGCGTGCAACATTCGTGATAATTGGGATTTATTCTTAAACAAAGGTTTTGCAGTTGTCGGGGTAAGTCCCGATAATGAAAAGTCGCATAAAGGTTTTGCCGGTAAATATTCACTTCCCTTTCCTCTCATTGCCGATACTTCAAAAAAAATTCTGAATGATTATGGTGTCTGGGGAGAGAAAAAAATGTATGGAAGAAGTTTTTTGGGGGTTATCAGAACAACATTTATTCTTGATGAAAAAGGGATAATTGATAAGATAATCACAAAAGTCGATACCAGCGGGCACACTAAACAGATATTAGATTTGTACAATCTATAAAACCAATTATATGAGCAAAGAAAGAAAAGAAATAAATAAAGAGAAGCTTAAGGCGCTTGAGGTTACCCTTGGTAAAATTGAGAAGGATTTTGGTAAGGGAACAATAATGAAATTAGGTGATCATGCAATCGATAATATCCAGGTCATCTCAACAGGCTCAATCGGACTTGATGCTGCCCTGGGAATTGGTGGAATACCACGTGGAAGGGTTATAGAAATTTATGGCCCTGAAGCATCAGGAAAAACAACACTTGCCATCCACGCTATAGCCGAAGCCCAAAAAAATGGAGGTATTGCTGCAATAATTGATGCTGAACATACATTTGACCGTAATTATGCCGAGAAACTGGGTGTAGATGTTGAAAATCTGCTTATTTCTCAACCTGATAACGGAGAGCAGGCACTTGAGATCACTGACAACCTTATCAGGTCAGGAGCACTTGATATAGTAGTTATTGACTCAGTGGCAGCACTTACACCAAAGGCTGAAATTGAGGGTGAAATGGGTGATTCCAAGATGGGTCTGCAGGCAAGACTGATGTCTCAGGCACTTAGAAAACTTACTGCAAATATCAATAAAACAAACACATCCTGTGTTTTCATTAATCAGCTCAGGGACAAGATTGGTGTGATGTTCGGCAATCCGGAAACCACCACCGGTGGCAATGCACTTAAGTTTTATGCATCTGTCAGATTAGATATCCGCAGGACAAGCCAGCTTAAAGAAGGTGAAGAAATCATAGGCAGCCGGACAAGGGTAAAAATTGTAAAGAATAAGCTTGCACCGCCATTTAAAAAGGCCGATTTTGATATACTTTATGGAGAAGGGATCTCCCAGCTCGGAGAGATTGTTGACTTTGGAGTTGATTTTGAAATTATCAAGAAGAGCGGTTCCTGGTTCAGTTATGGAGATACTAAGCTTGGTCAGGGTCGTGACGCTGTCAAACAGATCCTTAAGGATAATCCGGAATTATATGATGAGCTGAAAGCTAAAGTATCTGAAGCCCTTAAGAAATAGTAATATTTAAAATAATATAAAATCATGAAAAGATATCTTATACCGGTAATTCTTTTAGCACTGCTTTTTACCTCTTCATGCAAACAAAAACCACCTCTCGCAAAGGAAGCTTTGCCCCAGTTCAATAATCAACTGACTACAGAAGAGAAAGCAGGTGGAGTAATGACTCCTGAAATAATGTGGAAATTCGGAAGGCTTGGAACGTTTGCACTTTCTCCCGACGGGTCAACCGTTTTATATACAGTTACAGATATAGATCTTCAGAGTGAGGCAAGACGGACAAACATTTTTAAGTCAGCATCAAATGGGAGTAATCCTGTACAACTGACCAGCGACGGAGGAAGTTCTCC
>JADGPU010000141.1 GCA_017882305.1 Bacteroidales bacterium
TCTTTGGTAAAAAATCACGATTGGTTTATGTTTTGTACGAACCATCAGTTTTAATGTATATACACTGAATCTGATTGGATGAATTATGATTGATTAAAAATAGAAAGACAGGCTTTTAACCTGTCTTTGGTAATATCCGAAAGAATAATCAGATCTTGATTTGATGCTTATCTCTTAAGGCAGTAAAGAGATACTGATAACAGATAAATCATACAGACTATAAGGATCGACATTCCTACTGCAACATTACTGAGATCGCTAACCCACCCGATAAGCAATGGTATTACTGCTCCACCTGAAATTGCCATCATCATTAGTCCGGAAATTTCATTTTTACGTGCCGGGTATTTTTCAACAGCTATCGAAAATACCAGGGGCCAGATGTTTGCGACAGCCAGACCTATCATGAATACCAATCCCCATGCCATGAAAGTAGATTTGATAAGAAGTATACACACCAGGCAGACGATACCCAGTACTGATGATCCAAGAAAAAATTTGCGGGATGATATACGTGTTAATAACAAGGCCCCTCCAAAAGTACCTAACATACGACCTAAGAAGTAGACACTTCTTCCCGATGCCGCAGTTGTAGGATCGATCCCAAACTGTTTGATCAGAAACTGCCCGGAATTAGAATTAAAACCAACATCAATACCAACCACAAGAAAAATCGAAAGAACCATTAAAAGAACGAAACCTGTTCCAAGCAATTTGAAGGAAGATGAAAAAGTAGCTTTAACCTCTTCATTTTTTGCCTCATCAATTTTTACAGATGCGAGCCAGATTACAGAGAGGATTGAAACAATACCAAAAACAAGAAACAAAAGCTTCCAATCATGCGTGAAATGTGCAGCAAAAACTGCAGCCAGTGGAGCTCCGATCATAGAGCCGATAGCCTTAACAAATTGTGAAAAGCTTAGAAAACTAGACGCACGGTTACCGGGAACGACATCAACAATAAGAGGATTTGCAGAAACTTGTACAATTGTATTACCTATTCCCAGCAAAGCAAAGCCAACAAGAACCATTGAAAAAGAATAGAAGAAGAACGGAACAAGCAATCCTAAAGCTGTTACCCCCATACCGACATTCAGCATGAACTTTTTACCAAGACGTGACTGCATGACTCCTACGGGAACTGAAAGCAGAAGAAACCATAGAAAAGCTGCTGAAGGAATTAACTGGGCAAGAGTTGAACTAAGATTCATGTCAGTTTTTACCATGTCAACCCCTATGCCTACCAGGTCGACAAAACTCATGACAAAAAATGCCATAAGCACAGGGAGTATTTTTTTGATGTTAACTTTTTGAGTGTCCATAATCAATTGGTTTAAAGAATGTTTAGAGTTTAGGGTTTAGAGTATTTCTTGTTCCTTGCGCCGTGCGTCTTGTGTCGTGCGTCGTATATTTTACATTAATGGTAATGCGTGTTGAACTGATTTCCAGAAATCGTCATCAAGCAGATATGCGCTTCCAAGAAGAGCAGCGTCCTCTTTAAGTTTTGAAATAGCTACCTCACAAAAGCAATTCTCCTTTTTCAGTCTATCTTCAAATACATCACCAAAGAGATTATAAGCGTGAGATATATTTCCTCCAACAACTAAAATCTCAGCCCCGAACTTTTTAAGCCATGGAGCAAGGAACAATCCGGCATTGTCTCCAAAATCGGTAAAGAGATCTGTTACTACCTTATCGGTTGCTGCCAGGGTGGCTAGCTCTTTTACTCCACTCAACTCTTTACCAGTGAGCTTCTTATATCTGGAAAGTAATCCACGGGTTGAAAAATAATCATCAGCAATTCCATTTTTATAGGGAAGGTGATAAATACAACCTAATTTAGGTACTAACGGTCCGTCAACTATCGGTATACGATTACTGATAAATGCAGATCCGAAACCCGTGCCAAATGTAATTGAGAGAGAACGTTTAAATCTGGAGGCACTACCTGCCCAGGCTTCTCCTACTGCAAAAGATGAAGCATCGTTCATGAATCTGATGAGTAAACCATCGTGAATACCCAGATTGCCTGAGATGGCCTCGGTAATGTTGAAACCGTAGAGATTCTCATATTTTGCCACACCCCGGATATAACAGATACCCTTGACATAATCAAATGGACCAGGCATTGCAAAGCCAATTCCTTTAACATTTTCAAGAGGAACTTTCGCTAAAACAGTTGATAAAGCCTGGGTCCACGTACCAATTATAGTGCTTGCCTGAGCCTGATTATCAACCGATCTTTCCGTCAGGGTATCTCTCCTGATCTTACCTGAAACCAGATCAATAGCGGCGCAAGTAATATGGCTTCCACCTATATCAGCACCTATTGCAATGTTTTTATTCATGGAAAAAGTTAATATAAAACCTGGTCAAAACTACCATCAAAACCGCCTTGAAAATATCTAATTTTGTAATCAATGCAAAATAAAATCCAAGGAATAAAGAATATTTCAGGGTATATTTTAAAATCCTCTTTAAGCCGTCAATGAAATTATGACTTATTTTATGAAAATATTGCTATTTAAGTTTTAAATTCGAATGACAATAAAAAATTCTCAACAATGTTAAAAGTTACAAAAGAGGATGCGCTCCTCTATCATAGCAGAGGTCGGCATGGAAAAATAGAGGTCATCCCTACAAAACCTTATTGCACTCAATTCGATCTAAGTCTGGCATATACTCCGGGTGTAGCTTATCCCTGTCTTGAAATAGAAAAAACTCCTGAAGATGCTTACAATTATACAGCCAAAGGGAATCTCGTTGCTGTTATATCGAATGGGACTGCAGTACTCGGGCTGGGTGATATAGGAGCCATGGCAGGAAAGCCTGTCATGGAAGGTAAAGGACTTCTCTTTAAGGTATTTGCCGATGTTGACGTTTTCGATATTGAGGTTAATGAAAAAGATCCGATAAAATTAATTGAGTTTTGCAGACAAATTGCTCCCACGTTCGGGGGGATCAACCTTGAAGATATTAAATCTCCTGAATGTTTCGAAGTGGAAACAGAGCTAAAAAAGATACTTGATATTCCGGTATTTCATGATGATCAGCACGGAACAGCAATTATCTCTGCAGCGGGTTTGCTGAATTCTCTTGAAATTACCGGTAAAAAAATAGAAGATATCCGAATGGTTGTCTGTGGTGCAGGAGCAGCGGCAATTTCGTGTTCCAGATTATACGTTTCGCTTGGTGTCAGAAAGGAGAATATTGTGATGGCTGATTCGAAAGGGGTTATAAATAAAAAAAGAAAAGACCTGAATAAATATAAGCAGGAATTCATTACCGGCAGGAACCTCGATACTCTGGAACAGGCGGTTAAAGGCGCTGATCTTTTTCTTGGACTTTCGACTGCCTGTATTATGACAAAGGAGATGCTGTCATCTATGGCAAAAGATCCTATCATCTTTGCAATGGCAAATCCAAATCCTGAAATCTCATTCGAAGACGCCATGGCGACAAGAGATGACATGATCTTTGCTACCGGAAGATCAGATTATCCGAACCAGATTAATAATGTTCTGGGATTTCCGTTTATATTTCGGGGTGCTTTGGATGTAAGAGCCTCAACCATTAATGAAGAGATGAAGCTCGCTGCTTCGAAGGCTCTTGCTGCACTTGCGAAAGAGCCTGTACCTGATTCTGTTCTGAAAGCATATAATGTTGAAAAGTTAATTTTCGGAAGGGAATATATTATACCAAAACCACTTGACCCGAGATTAATATCGTGTGTGGCGCCGGCAGTTGCCAAAGCAGCAATGGATAGCGGAGTGGCTAAATATCCAATATCCGAATGGAATGCATACAAGAAGAGTCTCGACAGAAGACTAAGTGTACATATAAAAAAAATAGCTGATTGCAGCGGGGTATGATGTTAACGCATTATATTGATCCTTTTCCTGTCGGCAATTTGTCTGTAAACTTTCTTTTCATACATTGAAAGAATCATATCAGCGATATCCTGAATTGCATAAGAACTCCTGTTAATTGTGGCATCAAACAGATAGTCAATGTTCAGAGGTTTTTTATCCATAAAGGCATGTATCAGATTGAATCGTTTTTCATCAGTATCGACAACATACTTTTCTGCAGTTTCAATGTTCATTTCTTTCTTTTTCATTACATTTTCAACTCTCCAGTAAAATGGAGCAATGAGCCTGATATGAAGAGCATCTGCAATTTCATGAGCTATAGAAACACCTCCTCTTCCTACCAGTATAATGAATCCCTCTTTACACATCGAAAGTACGACATCTCTAATAGCTTTTTTTACTCGCAGATCGCTAATAAAACCACCCGAAAAAGCCATTATCATTTCTGATATATTGGATAATTCAATTCCTTTATAGAAATTTTCTACACGTTGAGTATCTGTATTTAACTCTTTTGCAATCGCATAGATGATATCTTTATCAACCCATTTCCATTTGGTTATTCCAAATTTATGATTAAGTTCATCTGCCAGAATAGCAGCCACCTGCCTGGCATCACAACCCGTAAGCCGGGAAATGGTAATTACCGGACCATCATCAACGGGAGCCTTTTTAAGTATTGACTCTCTGTACCGACCATCAAAATAATCAAAAAACTTTTCCATCTCACTTGTCTCCTTAACTGGTTATTTATTCAAGATGCGGAAATACGGAGTGTACATAACTTTGTATATTAATTACTTATCCCGTATAAGTGACGGATGAGATTTGTGTGAACTCTGAGTAGATCCTAATGAATTATTGACCATAAAAGTTACGAAAAATAAACGAATTGATAAAATTTATTTGCTTCCTTAATCTCTTTAACCGTATATTAAATAAATTTGTCTTCTTATCCTTCAATAACTATTCAGACTGGTCTGATTTTTGAGGAATAATGGCTTAGCAAACTACTGATGAAAACATTTCAGATAAAAATATTCTTTATTCTGCTTGCAGCTTTCATTTTTACAGCTTGTAAAAAAAATGTTGTTATTAATGAAAAACAGGCAATACTCTTTCAGGTTGATTATGTCAATTATGCATGGGGATATCAGCACAATGGATTCATTATCGACAACCAGGGAAATGTTCTAACATATAAGAATCCTCAAATCTGGAATTTCCCGGATAAAGATTTTATCCTTAGCGAAAGTGAGGTCGGTGATAATATCGGATATTGTCTCAATTCCGGGAAAAAAATTCCAAAGGAAGAGTTAAAGAAATATGCCAACTATATTAAAAATATATCTTCCAGTAAAGTTACTGCTTTAAAGAATGTTGCAGCCGATGCAGGATCGATGAAGTATATCTGTTACCAATTCTCAGAAAAGTCAGGAATTTATAAAGGTTGCCTGATAAAAATGGAAGGTGATTTTACCTGCGAAAACCTGAACTTCTTTTCCAAGAAGGTTACAACATGGTTGAAAAACATTAATGACACGATAGAAAAAAAATAAGCTGTTCTCTATTCAGATTATTATTTTCAATCTATTCCAAGAATCACAAACACAACTAAATTTTGAATTTTCTGCAGATTTTATTATACCTTTACTTCATACAAAACATTCATCTCGCTAACAATTTTAATATATTCATCATGGTCACAATTATTTTTTCCCGACCTGAACTATTCTGGTTCATTCTGGGTCTGGGACTGTTTCTTCTCGAATTGGTCATTCCCGGATTCTTTATTTTTTTCTTTGGCCTTGGCGCATGGGTTACTGCTCTTGTTTGCCTGATTGGAAATCCTGGTACCAACCTGCAAATAATAATTTTTTCGGTAGCCTCAATTCTCTTGCTTCTGGCACTCAGAAGAATAATTCAGAAAAAATTCTTAAATAGTAAGAGCAGCCAGTCCGAAGATGTTGAAGATGAGTTCACAGGAAAAGAGGCACTCGCTACAATCGATTTTGGTGGTATGAAACATGGAAAAGTCGAGTTTAAGGGAACAACATGGACTGCTGAATCTGAATCGGAGATTAAAGAAGGACAAAGAGTTATCATCATTGAAAAAGATAGTTTTAAATTAATAGTTGAACCTAAAAAATAATTAAAATGGAAGGATCAAGCGCAACTTTTATTCTTGTTGGTGTAATCTTTTTAGGATTTATTCTGATTGCATCAATGATTAAGATTGTTCCTCAGAGAACAGCAATTATCGTTGAAAGGCTGGGAAAGTACAGGGCAACATTTACAGCCGGGTTCCAGTTGCTCATCCCTTTTTTCGATAAAGTAAGGTACAGGCACACGCTTAAAGAACAGGCAATTGATGTCGCTCCACAGATATGTATTACTCGTGATAATATCGCAGTTGAGGTAGATGGTATCCTCTATCTCCAGGTTCTTGATCCTCAAAAAGCTTCTTATGGAATTGATAATTACAGATTTGCATCTATTCAGATAGCTCAGACAACAATGAGGAGCGTAATCGGGAAACTGGAACTCGACAGAACATTCGAAGAACGTGAAACAATTAATGTTACAATAGTGGAAGCTGTTGATAAAGCCAGTGAACCATGGGGTGTAAAAGTAACCCGGTATGAGGTCAAAAATATTTCACCTCCCCAGAGCATAAAAGATGCAATGGAAAAACAGATGAGGGCTGAAAGAGAGAAGAGAGCAATTATCGCCGAATCGGAAGGAGCTAAACAGGCAAAAATTAATGTTGCAGAGGGAGACAAACAGGCTCTTATCAAAAATTCAGAAGGTGAAATGCAGAAAAGAATTAACGAAGCAGCCGGACGTGCTTCTGAGATTGAGCAACTTGCAAAAGCAACTTCCAATGGTTTGAGAGCAATATCATCCGCAATATCTGAAGAAAACGGACTAAATGCCGTCAACCTGAGGATTGCTGAGCAATATCTTATGGCGTTTGGAAATATTGCCAAGACAAATAATACATTAATAATCCCGTCAAATCTTACTGATATTGCAGGAATTGTTGCAACCGCAACCTCAGTGTTTAATGAGACGAAGGATAAGAAGAAATAGAAATAACTCTATCAATATGATT
>JADGPU010000142.1 GCA_017882305.1 Bacteroidales bacterium
TTTTAATCAATCATAATTCATCCAATCAGATTCAGTGTATATACATTAAAACTGATGGTTCGTACAAAACATAAACCAATCGTGATTTTTTACCAAAGATCACACTATTTTTAAGGGTGATTTTGATGAGTCCGTAGTCGATGCAAAAATGGGGTTATTTAAAAGAAATATGTTTCTTTCAATTTCAATAATCAGGTAAATAGTCTTAGGTTTGATTTTCTACTGTTCCGGAGTTCCCCTTTCCCCATTTTCCCAAATACTCCGGAACATTTTATCCCCCTTCACTGTGAAGTTAACCGATTGACCACTTCAAATCAGCCCGAAGGGGGTTCTTTTTATTCAGGTGCCAGGCATCGGGCATCAGGTTTCAGGTCAAGTAAGGAAAGTTTGAAAGTCATAGCGCCTCTAGCCTCAAGCCAGTAGCCTGAAGCCTGATTTCGGTTTATTAAAAATAGAACTTCTTGAATTTGTATTTTGACCTTAAAACTTGCAAATTGCAGAGTAATTCCTAATTCCAATTTCCTAATTCGTAATTCGTAATTTTTATTCAGTTGCAAACACCCATAATATGAAAGAAGTAAAACTTAAGAGGCGTAGTTTTCTGAAGAAATCAGCTGCTGCAGTTGTTGCTTTTACAATAGTACCCAGGCATGTATTTGGAGGACAGGGCTATACTGCTCCCAGCGATCAGCTTACTAAAGGTATTGTAGGAGTCGGGGGAATGGGGAGAGGCCATTTTGATTATGAAGGTACCCGACTAATTGCAGTGTGTGATGTTGATAAAACTCATCTCGATCAGGCTGTCGCTGCAGCAGGGGGAAATATCAACGGTTACCACGATTTTCGTGAACTGATTGCCAGACCTGATATAGATATAGTTCACATTGCCACACCGCCTCACTGGCATGGGATAATAGCCAGGACTGCTGCTGAAGCAGGTAAGGATATATGGTGTGAAAAACCAATGACACGCACTATCGGTGAAGGAATAAAAGTGGTTGAAGCAGTTCAGAAAAATGGCCGGATGTTCCGGTTAAATACATGGTTCAGGTTTAAAGATCAGTTTTATGGTCTGGGAACAACTGTAAAACCTCTTAAAAAACTCGTCGATAGTGGGGTTCTTGGGTGGCCACTAAAAGTAACAGTCAGCGGAATAACAGGTTATGACTGGAAGTTCTATTGGAGTGGCCTTTATAATCTTCAGCCAATGCCTGTCCCTCCAGAGCTGGATTATGACTTTTGGCTGGGCCCTGCTCCTTATAAACCATATAATCCTGAGCGGGTTCATACTAAGTTTCGTGGTTATTGGGATTATGATGGAGGCGGTTTGGGCGATATGGGTCAGCACTATCTCGACCCTGTTCAGTATCTTCTTGGTAAGGATGAAACTGGTCCAGTCTTAGTCGAAATTGATGCCCCTCAGCAACATTATGATGCAGTAGGCTCATGGCGCAGGATAACATTCACTTATGCTGACGGATGCCAGATAATTCTCGATGGTGAAAACCGCGATAAGGATGCTGCATATATTGAAGGGCCTCATGGGAAAGTTTTTAAAGGATTCAGATCGGATATCCCTGATATTCAAAAATTGATCGATTCTCTTCCTGATCCGGCACCACAGATAGTTACATTCACCGAATCAGTTCTTACAAGGAAAAAGTTTGCACTTAATGAAGCAAATGGCCACAGATCATGTTCAATTGTGAACCTTGGAGTAATTGCACTCCGAATGGGGAGAAACCTTAAATATGATCCTGTTAAACAGCAGTTTATCAATGATGAAGGTGCCAACCGACTAATTAGCCCGCCAATGCGCGGACCATGGAAAATCTGATAATAGTAAAAATTGTTGAAGTGTTGAAAAGTTAAAAAAATTGAGAAGGTGAACCGAATCCCGACTTGTCGGGATGAGCTCCATCACACTACTAAAAAATAATTAAATCATGATGAAAATCCAAAGAATAATTACTATAAGTTTTACTCTTCTGCTACTTTCCTTGTCAGGTTATCCGCAGGATAAAAGAACCATTGAAACAAAAATAGCAGAACTTCTTGCCCATATGCCTTCCAATGACAAGCAATTTACTGACAAACTTATGGTTGATATGTTGTCACTAGGAGAAGCAGCGTTAAAGCAGATTTGTGATCAGGTTATCCCTTCCGGAACTGGTGATGATACACGTTCAAGGTTTGCGATTGAAAGCCTTTCCCGTTTTCTCTCCGGGAAAAACTATGAAAATGAAAAACCAATGTGGGAAAAAGTCTGTATAAGTTATGCTATAGGACAGACAGACTTTGGGGTCAAGGATTTTTTCATGAAACAACTTCAGCTGTTTGGAGGAAGTCGGTCGGCTGAAACCATGAAAATCTACCTGATGAGCAAAGAACTAAGTGAACCGGCACTTGGTGTAATATCTGCAGTTGGAGGAAAAACTGCAGAGACAATTTTAGCTGAATCTCTGAAGATTAAAGAGCTTACATGTGCTGCTGCAGTTATGAACACTCTTGCATTGATGAAATCACAGATAGCTGTAAATGAATATATTACATGGGCTTCAGAAGGTGATGTCAATATAAAAGCTTCTGCATTCAACGCACTCGCTCAAAGTGGCAGTCAATTAGCATATCCGGTTTTGTCGAAGGCAGCTAACGAGGTTGAGTACAGGTGGGAGACTACAGGTGCTACTGCTTCTTTGCTTAAGTATGCTAAAGTGGTTGCCCTGAATGGCGATGTCAAAACCATGGATAAGATCTGTATGCTCGTCATTTCAAAATGCGACGATGACATAACAATTCAAAACAAAACTGCCGCACTCGATACCTATGTAAACTTTCATGGTATCAACGCTATGGCTGAACTGATAAAAGCAGCCGCTCATTCAAACAGTAAATACAGAAATGCCGCTATATACATGTCGCTTGCTATTCCGGGTACTGAAGTTGTTAAGAAATGGATCGGATATTTCCCAAAAGCGATTCCTGATGCAAGACCTGAAATAATCAGCATGCTGGGTATAAGATCAGACCAGATAGCTCTGCCTCTTATAACTACTTCGTTGTCAGATAAAGACTTTAATGTTAGAAAGGAGGCTGCTTCAGCTGTTGTTAAGTTAAGCGGAAGTAAGTCTATTGTGGCATTGATAGATTATATGATGAAATTCAGCAGCGAATCTGATCAGGAGGCTGCTAAAACGGCTCTGATGACTGTATGTGGCAGCGATAATATTTCACTTCTGGTACCTGTCCTGAAAAGCGGAGCTGCGGGAGCCAGGAAAAGTACAATTGAACTTCTGGCATGGAATAAAGGGAATGAATATTTCAAAGAGGTTCTTCCTTTTACAGCTTCTTCTGAAGAACCTTTGAAAAAGGCTGCGATGATAGCACTTGCCAGTCTGGCCGGACCATTTGATCAGACAAAACTGATTGAACTCCTCTCAGTAACAGATAATCAGGATTATATAAATGATATCCAGACTGCCATTGCTGTCGCGGCAGCCAAAATAGCTGATCCGGAAATGAGATCCTCCGCCATACTTAAAGCAATGGAAAGCAATATTCAAAAGGAAAAAATTATTCCAGTCCTTGCTAAAACAGGTGGTCGTGAAGCCCTGCAAACTGTTCTGAAGGAATTTGAAAATGGGAATGCCGATATCCGTGATGTATGTTTTAAGACTCTTTCAGACTGGAAAGACTATTCAGCATCTTCCGCATTGTATGAGATTTGTGCCTCCGGAAATAAAACTTTTGAAGGGCCGGCATTTGAGGGATATATCAGACAAATAAAATCGACTGATCTGACCGATGAACAAAAATTACTGCTTTTCAGAAAGATCATGTCCTTTGCTTTGAGTGCTGATCGTAAGAACGAAATCCTGACAGAGATAGGGAAGCTCAAAACCTACCAGTCTCTTTATTTTATTGCTAATTATCTTGAAGATTCTTTAACGTCAGCAACAGCGGCCAAATCTGCTATGTATATTGCTCTTCCCTCTGTAAATTCAAAGGCAGGTCTGTATGGAGAGTTGGTAAAAGAGATTCTAACCAAAGCAGCCGGGAAACTGAAAGGGCAAGAGCAGGCATACGATAAAGAGATGATAAACAAATATTTAGCTGGTATGCCAGCCGATGAGGGTTTCAAGCCCATGTTTAACGGGAAGGATCTTTCCGGGTGGCAGGGACTTGTCGAAAATCCTGTTGCAAGGGCCAGGATGAAACCTGCCGAACTGGCAAAAAAACAGATCGAAGCAAATAAAAAAGTATATGGTAACTGGAGTGTCAGAGATGATTGTATATGGTTTAACGGTGCAGGTGATAATCTTTGTTCAATAAAGGAATATGGTGATTTTGAAATGTTAGTGGACTGGAAAATCACGAAGAAAGGTGACAGCGGGATTTACCTGAGAGGTTCACCTCAGGTTCAGATATGGGATACATCGAGAATAGAGGCAGGCGCTCAGGTGGGTTCCGGTGGATTGTATAATAACCAGATAAACCCGTCCAAACCTCTCAAAGTAGCAGATAATCCTGTTGGCGATTGGAATAGTTTCAGGATTGTAATGCTCGGTGAAAAGGTGTCAGTATGGCTTAATGGAGAGCTTGTTGTTGATAATGTCACCCTGGAAAATTACTGGGATCGTAAAATCCCAATATTCCCAACCGGCTCTATTGAACTTCAGGCTCATGGTACTGATCTGGCATTCAGAGATATATACGTCAGGGAGATAAGTGAAAAGGAATTTAATCTGACTTCTGAGGAGAGGTCTGAAGGATTTGTTGCACTCTTCAATGGAAGAAACCTCGATAACTGGATTGGTAATAAACAGTCATATGTTGCAGAAGATGGAATGATTGTCATCAAGCCCGTTGATGACTCAGGTGGTAACCTTTATACTGAAAAAGAATATGCCGATTTTATATTCCGATTTGAATTTCAGCTTACCCCCGCTGCAAATAATGGTCTGGGTATCAGAGCTCCCCTGACCGGCGATGCAGCTTATGTGGGCATGGAGCTTCAGATACTTGATAACACAGACACTGTTTATGCAAACCTGCAACCTTATCAGTATCACGGATCAGTTTATGGAGTAATTCCATCCAGAAGAGGATTTCTTAAACCTGTCGGCGACTGGAATTATGAAGAGGTCATTGCTAAAGGGACTCAGATAAGGATCATTCTTAATGGAACAACTATTGTTGATGGGGATATAGCCGGTCCGAGGGACAATGGAACGATGGATCACAAGGACCACCCGGGTTTAAAAAACAAATCGGGACATATCGGGTTTTTGGGTCATGGATCACTTGTAAAATTCAGAAACATCAGAATAAAGGATCTTTCACTTTCAGCCTGTTCCCAGGTTAAACCACCTGCACCTTTTGGACCGATACCATCCGAAAGGCAACTCGCCTGGCATGAAATGGAGTATTATATGTTTGTCCATTTTACTGTTAACACATTCACAGATAAGGAGTGGGGTTATGGAGATGAAACTGAGTCTCTCTTCAATCCCACAGAACTCGATTGCAGACAATGGGCACGAGTTGCCAGAGATGCAGGTATGAAAGGTATCATTATAACAGCAAAACATCATGATGGTTTTTGTCTGTGGCCATCGGAATTTACAAGCCATTCTGTTAAAAATTCTGTCTGGAGGAATGGTAAAGGTGATGTATTAAAAGAACTCCGTTCAGCCTGTGATGAATATGGCCTGAAACTTGGAGTTTATCTGTCACCATGGGACAGGAACAGTTCATTTTATGGAGCTCCTGAATATCTGACCTATTACCGTAACCAGCTTCGGGAACTTCTTTCAAATTATGGTGATATTTTCGAAGTGTGGTTCGATGGTGCCAACGGAGGAGATGGATATTACGGCGGGACTAAGGGGACCCGAAAAATTGATAATAAAACCTATTATGACTGGGCAAATACCCATCAGATTGTAAGAGAGTTGCAACCCTCAGCCGTTATGTTCAGTGATGCCGGACCAGATATCCGATGGGTTGGTAATGAAAGCGGGATGGGTAGTCTGACTAACTGGTGTCTTCTTAAAAAAGATGAGATGTATCCCGGAGGTGACTTTGCTAAAATCCTTGGAGAAGGTCATGAAGATGGAAACTATTGGGTCCCTGCTGAAGTCGATGTTTCAATACGTCCCGGATGGTTCTATCACCAGAATCAGGATTCAATTGTAAGGTCACCTGAGAACCTTATGGAACTTTATTATTCTTCTGTGGGGCGGAACAGTAATCTTCTTCTGAATGTGCCTCCCGATAGAAGAGGACTTCTGCATGAAAAAGATATCAAATCCCTTCTCGGCTTCAGGGAATTGCTGAAGAAAGAATTTGAAACTGATCTCGCAAAAGGGAAAGAGGTTGTTGCCACATCCTTCCGGGGGAAAGGATATGAAGCTTCAAACGTTAATGACAGGAATCCGGAAACTTACTGGACCACAAATGATTTACAAACAGCTGGCGATATAATCATTAACCTGGGATCTGAAATGGAGGTGAACAGGATCTTACTTCAGGAATATATAAAACTGGGACAAAGAGTTCAGGAATTTAAAGTTTCGGCGATAAGTAATGGAGACTGGAAACCATTAATTGATGGTACTACAATAGGGTATAAAGTGATCCGGAAATTTTCTGTTATAAAGACATCGAAAATAAAAATAACTATCAGTAAATCAAAAGCCTGTCCGGTTATTTCCAATGTTGAATTATATAGATCACCGGGGTTGTGAGAATATGATTTAACTTAATCCACATGAAACATTCTTGCGACTTTCACCGCTGCCGTAACTCTCTTTGTCAGTCCTGACCAGTTTTTCTTGAGAACATGCTCTTTCGTGATGAGATTTGAACCTATCCCGACGCAGGTTACTCCTGCATTAAACCATTCTGTTAAATTTTCAAGGGTTGGTTCAACACCGCCTGTAGGCATTATACTTGTCCACGGACA
>JADGPU010000057.1 GCA_017882305.1 Bacteroidales bacterium
ATCCTGAGCCAGGATCAAACTCTTCATTGTAAAAATTTATTCTTAAATCTCTTTACAAAAACCAATCCTGTGAACTCAATTCAAAATACTAACAAGTTATTTCGACGAGATTTCCATATCTCGCCTGGTTGTTTACTTCATAATTTCAAAGAACAGTGTCCTCCGAAGCTCTAGCGAAGAAGGACTTTCGCTCTATTCTGTCAATCCCCTTTGGCATCATTTTTTTGCTTTTGGGACGACAAATTTAATACATATGATCTTCCTAACCAAAAAAAAATGAGATATTTTTTCCGGCCTTTTTTTCCACCCGATTCCCTTTCTTCTCAAAACCGGAATGTTATCTCTACCACCTTTCAATCAACTCTTTGCCTTAAAGCGGGTGCAAAGATATAAATTGATTTTTCTCCGGCAAGCAAATAATAAAAAAAAGTCAAATCTTTAAGGAATTAAGATTGACGATCACCTTAAGCATTTGCTCATGGTACATGCGGTTCTCCATAAAAGTAAGAGAATAGGTAAGTTCTAAATTTACAGTACGGCTTTGTAGAAAGCTTATATAGAAATCTGAACGGTCAGAAGTTTTTGACCTGTATGTAGGATCGCCCCAGTAAAGTTTATTTCCAAGTTCGCCGTAATAATGCATCAACCCGTCACCTTTGTAGAAAGTGTTGAATAGCCCAAACCATTTGTATTCCACCCTCGTTTCCACAAGAAATCCGTTTGCTGCAATCCAGCCCGAATTGTCAGCACGTGAACGTTCTAATCTTATAACCCAGCCTGCATTTGCTTCAAGTTTACTGAAACAGGTTTTTCCCGATAAATCTATCCCGGCAGAGGTTTGGAACAAAAGATTATCATGTAGAGCTTCTTCAACAATTGGGTCCATTTTCCCTGCATAATGAAACATGTAACCATAATGCTGCAAATAAAAAATACCAGTTCTATATTTCCCGCTAAAACCAATAAAAAATGCTTCATTCATTGTTTTTGACTGACGCCCTGTCCAATCAAGCCAGACATTAAAATAATCATCGTCTTTCCTGTATTCACAGAAAATGCCATTTATGTTTGGACGATAGTATGAGATAGAATCCTGGAAAAAGAGACGCGGCCAATTTTCTATTGTCCCGGAACGTGGAAATGCGCCCATAATAAATCTCAGGGGCCCCCTGCGAGATTCATAATATGCAGTCGGGTAAAACTTATCTATTGCTTTTGGACTTCCAAACTCATGTAGCAGATTCACACCGATATTCACTTTATTAAGTGTATCCCATACAACTCCTAATTCAGGGGCGACCTGAACTCCTGCCATCGTTTGTGGGATCTTAACAGCCGACCGTCCAAATTCAGTGTTGTCAAAAAAACTGAATAAATCGAGTCTCCAGTTCTTTTCCTGCGAGAATGCTTCAGAACTTATTAAGAAGAATGAAAAAAGAAACCAAAATGATGTTTTCATAGATAATTAAATCAGCTGTCCTTATCTTTTATTATATTCCTTAATTGATAAATCTTAAAATAATTTTTAACTCCTTTTCTCCCGGATTAAGGCCAGGATAAATTCAAATAATTTTATTGATATAGTGTCTATTAAATGAATTTCCTTATTTTCGCAATAATATGGATAAAGATTCAAATATAGTCATTATACCTACATACAAAGAGAGGGAAAATATTGAAGCAATTATCAAATCAATTTCTTCCCTGACAGTAGCCTTCGATATTCTTATAATTGATGACAATTCTCCTGACGATACCGCAGCTATTGTTAAGGATCTCCAGAAATCATTCCGTAATCTTTATCTGATTGAAAGACCTGGGAAAATGGGTTTAGGTACAGCTTATATCGCAGGGTTTAAATGGGCTCTCGAAAAAAGTTATAATTATGTTTATGAGATGGATGCAGACTTTTCACACGACCCGCACGATCTGCTGAAACTATACAAAGCCTGTTCAGAGGATGGAGCTGATCTTGCTATCGGCTCAAGATATATCAGTGGAGTAAATGTAGTTAACTGGCCTCTCTCCCGGGTTCTCATGTCTTACATAGCCTCAATCTATGTAAGACTCATTACCGGTATGAAAATTATGGATACAACTGCCGGATTCAAGTGTTATAAAAAAGAGGTCCTTGAGAATATAAGACTCGACAAGGTTAAATCAGTTGGATATGGATTCCAGATTGAGATGAAATTCAAAACATGGAAACGGGGATATAAAATCGTTGAAGTTCCAATAATCTTTACCGATAGAAAACTGGGAGCTTCAAAAATGTCTGGCGGTATCTTCAATGAGGCATTATGGGGAGTCTTAAGAATGAAATTAAGAAGTCTCTTCATAAAAAATCCGTGAAGAAGAATATACTTATATATATAGGGGTCTTTTGGTCCCCCTGCCTTTTCGACCCCCCAACCCCCCATTTGGGGGGCTTAGAACATAATAGATATCATCTTGAATGAAGATGAAAGTCCCCCATTTGGGGGATTTAGGGGGTAAAAAGTTAATTATGAGCAGCATCTTAATAAAAAATGCCACAATAATAAACGAAGGAAAAGTCTACGGAAGTGACCTTCTAATTGTAGATGAACTCATTGCATCAATAGGATCTTCTGATCAGATTAAAATGCCATCCGGAACAAAAATTATCGATGCAACAGGTTTATTGCTCATCCCGGGTGTAATTGACGATCATGTTCATTTCAGAGAACCCGGGCTAACGTATAAAGGTGATATTTTTAGTGAATCGCGGGCTGCAATTGCCGGTGGCGTAACCTCTTTTATGGATATGCCCAACACCAACCCTCAAACAGTAACGATCGATACTCTTAAGGAAAAATATCTGATTGGTTCTGAAAACTCATTCACAAATTACTCTTTTTACTTAGGAGCCACAAATACAAACCTCGATGAAGTCTTAAAAGTCGATCCATCAGCCGTATGTGGTATAAAATTATTTATGGGTTCCTCAACCGGGAATATGCTTGTTGATAATGAACTTGCTTTAAGAGAGCTTTTTGCAAGGACCTCACTGCTCATTACTGCCCATTGTGAGGATGAACCAATAATCAGGAAGAACAGTGAAATCTACCGGGAAAAATACGGGGAAGAAGTTCCTGTTAAAATGCATCCCATGATCCGAAGTCGCGAGGCTTGCTTCCTTTCTTCATTACATGCTGTCAACCTTGCAAAAGAGTATAATACAAGACTTCATATACTTCATCTTTCAACTGCCGATGAGCTTAAGCTTTTTAGAAACAATTTGGCTTTAGATCAGAAAAAAATCACCGGGGAGGTCTGTGTTCACTATCTCTGGTTCGATGAATCATCATACGATGACCTTGGAAGTCTTATAAAATGGAATCCGGCAATAAAAACCAGGTTTGACCGGGATGCTCTGATTAATGGCGTTAACAATAATCTTATCGATGTTGTTGCTACCGATCATGCACCCCATACTTTAGCTGAAAAAGAAAACAGTTATTTTAAAGCTCCTTCCGGGGGTCCTCTTATTCAACACTCTCTGGTTGCTATGCTCGAACTTTGGCACAGAAAAATTTTCAACATTGAAAAAATTGTAGAGATGATGTGTCATAATCCTGCTATTCTGTTTAATATCAGGAACAGAGGATTTATAAGGGAAGGATATCAGGCTGATCTTTGTCTTGTCAATCCTGACAGTCCATGGAGCGTTTCAAAGGAGAATATACTCTATAAGTGCGGATGGTCACCTTTTGAAGGGACAACCTTTCAATCAAAAGTGGTTCAGACGATTGTAAACGGAACAATTGTCTATAACAATGGTGTCATTAATAACGATTACAGGGGACAGCGACTGATGTTTGACAGATGACCTTTATTCCTTTCTTACAACAAATCTCACTGTACTTCTTGTACGTTGTTCCAATAAAATCTCCCGACCTTTGGTGATTCGAGTCATGGCTTCAGGTGTATAATGCCTGATAGAAAGAAGCTCTACATTTTCATTATAAACTGCAGAATATTCAACTCTGAAATCATTTATAAGAGAATCAACTTTTGATCTCTCATCATCAACACAAACATCAATACTGACAGCACTTGCCTCCACAAGATTCACTTTTATACCATGTGTTATAAACGTATGGAAAATCCTGCTCAGATTATCGCCCATCACAAAAGAGAAATCTTTAGGAAGAATTGATATGAGTATCTGTTCCTCTTTTCTTATAAAAACCGGCATAATCTTTCTCAGAGTTGCATCAACCTTAATAACCGTCCCTTTTGCTTCCGGGGTAAGAAATGATCGCACATACAAGGGTATATTTTTGTTGTGCAGTGGCTTAATGGTTTTTGGGTGAATTACTTTCGCTCCCGAGAAACTCATTTCAACAGCCTCCCTGTACGAAATTTCATCAAGCTTCTGTGCCTCAGGAAACCACTTAGGATCAGCATTAAGGATACCAGGAACATCTTTCCATACCACAACACACTCAGCATCAAGCATATTTGCAAGAATAGCTGCTGTATAATCTGATCCTTCCCTGCCAAGAGTTGTTGCTTTACCGGTAGCTGTTCCTCCAATAAAACCCTGTGTAATATAAATCCGTTCCTTTCTGAAGTTAAATATGCTCCGTACTCTTTTAGTACTTTCACTCCATAAAACATTTGCATCCCTGTACCTGTCATCAGTCATTATAGTTTCTCTAATATCACACCAATATACTTGCTGAAAGTTATTTTTCAGATATTCAGCAACTATAATTGTTGACCAGATTTCCCCATACGATACAACCTGATCATATTCAAAATCGTATTCCCCTTTTATTGAAGTCAATAAATAATCCCGAAGGAGGGCAAAAGATAGATCTATCTTTCCCCGGACTTCCCCGTCTTGTCCGAAGAGATCCATGACTACGGATAAGTGTGCCATATAGACTTCATCCAGCAGGGTAATATATTTATTCTCGCCGTTAAGCCAGGCTTTAAGAACCCTTTCAAGAGCATTTGTCGTTTTTCCAAAAGCAGAAACTACAATTACCAGATTATCTGACTCTGCTTTTACAATTTTTGCAAGATTTCTTATACTTTCAGCATCTTTTACCGATGCTCCTCCGAACTTATAGACCTTCATATTTCAATAATTTATGCTAAAATTAGAATTTCCGTCTTACAACGCAATTTCCCGGATCAATTTCTTTAAAATTTATAAATATAAATTCGAATTATTACGAAAAATCCATTCTCAATATTAATACTTTTGTAAGTAGTTAATCAAAATACTACAATATGGAAAACTACAAAATAACAACTCTCAACGATTTTATCATTCTGAAACAGAAGGATTTTCCCTATGCAAAAGGAGAGCTCTCAAGCCTCTTACATCATATCGGAACTGCCGCTAAAATGGTTAATAAGAAGATTAATAAAGCTGGACTTGTTGATATTATCGGTCGGTCAGGAGAGGTCAATATCCAGGGTGAAAATCAGCAGAAACTGGATGTTTATGCTGATGAAGTCTTCATTAGTGCTCTGCTTTCAAGTGGAGAATGCTGTGGTGTTGCAACCGAAGAAAATCAGAATGAAATAGTCTTTTCCGACACCTTTGCTTCGAAAGGTAAATATATTGTATGTATTGACCCAATTGATGGCTCCTCTAATATTGATTTTAATGTTTCAGTCGGAACAATTTTTTCAATTTACAGGAGAATAACACAACGTGGAGAAAAAGTAAGAAATGAAGACTTTCTCCAGGAAGGATCAACGCAGGTTGCGGCAGGTTACATTGTTTATGGATCTTCAACAATGCTAGTCTACTCAACAGGATATGGAGTAAACGGATTTACCCTTGATCCGTCTATCGGAGAATTTTGCCTTTCGCACCCTGATATCAGAACACCTGAAGATGGATCGATATACTCTATAAATGAAGGCAACTACATCCATTTTCCTGAAGGTATAAAAAAATATATAAAATATTGCCAGGAGAAAGATGAAGAATCCGGCAGACCGTACACATTAAGATACATTGGTTCTCTTGTATCAGATTTCCACAGAAATCTTATTAAAGGCGGAATTTTCATGTATCCTGAAAACGAATTATCTCCAAACGGAAAATTGAGGTTAGTCTATGAATGTAATCCTATTGCATTTATAGCTGAACAGGCCGGAGGTATTGCCTCCGATGGTAAGCAGAATATATTGAATATAACTCCGTCAACATTGCACCAGCGGTCTCCTTTTTATGTGGGATCAATTAACATGGTAAGGAAGACGGAAGAATTTCTTGCCTGGTTCAGTTAAGGATTCGCCTGTAATTTAACTTACAATATCTGCATATAATTATCTTTGCGAAAAAATTTGATTATTATTTTCGCCGCCTCTGCTATTCTAAAATGAAAGAAAACCATATAACCAATCACTATAACAACCATCCGATACTGCCCGGACTGATTGAAACTATTATTGCTGACAAGTCAGGGAAAATCAGTATCGAAGGACTTTCAGGTTCATCAAGGGCGATGATTTTATCGTTGGTTTTTCATAAAACTCAGACAACTCATGTAGTAATTATCCCTGAAAAAGAAGATGCAGCCTATTTTTATAACGATCTGATTTCTATCCTGGGAGAAGAATCTGTCTTCTTTTTTCCATCTACATACAAAAGATCAGTCCAGTATGAGCAAACTGAACCTGCTAATATTGTGCTTCGCACTGAAGTTCTGAATCATCTTGCCTCAGGAAAAAGGAAGGGGATTATTGTTACCTATCCTGAGTCTGTCATGGAAAAGGTTGTAAGCAGAAAAAACCTGAAAAAGAACACCTTCAATATAAGCAAAGGAGATAAGATCTCCCTGGAGTTTCTGGAAGAAATGCTTCATGAATACAATTTCATTAGGACCGATTTTGTTTACGAACCAGGGCAATATTCTATAAGAGGAAGTATTGCTGATGTATTTTCCTACTCGGCTGATCTGCCTTACCGGATAGACTTTTTTAGTGAAGAAGTTGAAACAATCAGATCCTTCGACACTGATGATCAGTTGTCGGTAAGTATTCACAAGCAAATTTCAATTATACCTAACATTCAGGATATTTCAATTGAAGAGATCAACGATTCATTCACTGACTTTTTGCCGCCATCTTCGCTGATATGGATTGAAGACGCGGATTATATTAAGGAAAAGATCAACAATATTTTTTTCCAGACCACTCAGAGAGAAGAATCGGGACAAATATCCAATAAGAAAGAGATTGTTATGACAGGGAATCGTTTTCTGGATAATTGCAAACAGTTCAGAATGCTCGAGTTTGGGAAAAATAGCCTGGTTGAACCTGATGCCAGATTTGAATTCCACACTGAACCGCAACCTGTTTTTAATAAAAATTTTGAATTGCTCACCGGAAAGCTCTTATCGAACAACGCTGATGGTTATACAACTTATATCATCTCAGAAAGCGAATCTCAGATCGAGAGGTTAAGGGAAATCTTTGCAGAAATTAATCCTGAAGCGCACTTCAATTCTCTATTGGTTAATCTCCACAGTGGATTTACTGATCATGACCTCAAAATTTCGATATTTACTGACCACCAAATATTTGACAGGTACCACAAGTTTAGAATAAGAGGATATTTTAAAAGAAAAGAGAGTATTTCCGTAAAAGAACTTACAGGGCTTAATCCAGGAGATTATGTTGTTCATATCGATCATGGCATAGGTAAATTCGGCGGACTTGAAAAAATTGAGGTTAATGGAAAGATACAGGAAGCTATAAAACTGGTTTACAGGGATAATGATATCCTCTATGTTGGAATTCACTCCCTCTACCGGATATCAAAATACAAAGGGAAAGATAATTCAGAGCCGAAAATTTACAAGCTTGGATCAGGTGCGTGGCAGAAACTGAAGCAGACTACTAAAACCAGAGTTAAGGATATTGCAAAAGATCTGATACACCTTTATGCAAAGAGGATGGCCTCTCCGGGATACTCTTTTTCACCAGATTCCTATCTCCAGCGCGAGCTTGAAGCCTCATTTATTTACGAAGATACACCAGATCAGTTAACTGCCTCGACGGCGGTAAAAGAAGATATGGAGGCCACTCACCCTATGGATCGGCTGGTTTGTGGTGATGTAGGTTTCGGTAAAACTGAAATAGCCATCAGAGCCGCATTTAAATCAGCTTCCGACAGTAAACAAACTGCTGTACTTGTCCCAACTACGATTCTTGCACTCCAGCATTACAAAACATTTACATCGCGACTAAAGGGATTTCCCTGTAACATTGAATATATCAGCCGACATAAAAAAGCTGCAGATCAGAAAAAAATCCTCTCCAAATTATCTGAAGGGAAAATAGATATTATAATAGGTACGCATAAGCTTGTCGGCCAGGATGTTAAATTTAAAGATCTGGGCCTCCTGGTAATTGATGAAGAGCAGAGATTCGGTGTCTCAGTAAAAGAAAAGCTCAAAAAGATTAAAGCGAATGTAGATACTCTGACGCTTACAGCAACTCCGATTCCACGTACATTGCAGTTCTCACTTATGGGAGCCCGCGACCTTTCCATTATCAACACTCCACCTCCTAACAGGATGCCTATTGTTACTGAATTACATGGCTTTAATGAAGAGATAATAAAAGAGGGCATTGAATATGAGGTCTCAAGAAACGGCCAGGTATTTTTTATTCATAACAGGGTTGAAAATATCAAGCTTATACAGGCACAGATCAACCGGATTTGTCCAAATGTGAAAACAGCAATTGTACATGGTCAGATGGACGGGACTCATATCGAAAATGTGATGTACGATTTTATCCAGGGTGATTATGATGTCCTGCTTGCAACCACAATTATCGAATCGGGGCTCGACATACCCAATGCCAATACAATCTTCATTAACGATGCTCACCACTTTGGGTTATCAGAACTGCATCAGTTAAGGGGCAGAGTCGGACGCTCAAACAAAAAGGCTTTTTGTTACCTTCTGGCTCCACCGTTGAGTACCCTCACACATGAAGCAAGACGAAGACTTAAAGCAATAGAAGAATTTTCTGAACTTGGCAGCGGATTTAATATTGCTATGCAGGACCTGGATATAAGAGGATCAGGAAACCTGCTCGGAGGGGAACAGAGCGGATTTATTGCCGATGTAGGATTTGAAACTTATCAGCGTATACTAAATGAAGCCCTGATCGAATTAAGAGATGCTGAATTCAGAGAATCCTCAACATCTGAAGAGATGGCAGCAGTAAACAAAAAACCAGGTTATGAAAAAGAATATATATCTGATTTTCAAATTGATACTGATTTAGAGATTATGTTTCCTGATGAATATATTTCAAATATTTCAGAGAGAATACGGTTATACAAAGAGCTGAATGAGATTGATTCAGAAGAAGCATTATGTTCTTTTGAGAAGAGGCTTATTGACAGATTTGGCAATGTACCGCAGCCTGCACAGGCACTTCTCGATATAGTAAGAATAAAATGGATTGCGATAAAAATAGGAATCGAAAAGATTCTGTTGAAAAACAACCTGCTCATTGCTTATTTTATTTCTGATCCCAATTCGCAATTTTACCGGAGTTCACTTTTTGTTTCAATAATGAATTATGTAAACAGGAAGCAAAAGCAGATGAACATGAAACAAAAAGCTTCAAAACTGATCCTCACTATTAATGACACAAAGTCTGTTAAAACTGCAATCAGGATACTGAATGAGATACTGGAATCGCATGTGAGTGGCCCCCCTGCCCCTTGAGATGGCAAAATTTTTCCTACTTTTGTATTATGAATCTTATTGTTGACATAGGAAATACGAGTACAAAACTGGCTGTTTTTGATGGTAATAAAATGCTATCCCAATCACGTATTAATGAGTTGAGTTGTGAGGAGCTTGAAAATAAACTGACTGGATTTAAGATACAAAAGGCGATTGTTTCCTCTGTTAAAAGATTACCGTCTTACATTTCTGATCTGTTTTTTTCGAATATCCCGTTTGTTCATCTTCTCTCACATGAATCCCGGCTTCCATTCAAAATTGAATATGATAATCCGGAGACACTTGGATCCGATCGGATAGCCGCTGTAGCCGGGGCCTTCAATTTATTCCCCGGTACAGAAGTCCTCGTTATTGATGCCGGTACCGCATTAACATTTGATTTTCTTTCACCCAATATTTACAAAGGAGGCAATATTTCACCGGGATTGACAATGAGATTCAAAGCTTTAAACAAATTTACCGACAGATTACCACTTGTTTCACCAATTGAGAGTTTCACATTCCCCGGGCAAAATACCGCTGATGCAATAGTGGCCGGAGTGATTACAGGGGTTGTATATGAAATAAATGAGTATATTCGCACGTTTGAGGATAAACAAACAAATTTCAATATAATACTTACAGGTGGGGACAGTGAATTTCTCAAAGACAAAATCAATTATCACATCACATATAGGCCTGATATTGTGATTGATGGTTTAAATTATATTCTGGAATACAATGCAAAATAAGTTATTAATTGTCATTTTTATCTCTCTGTTCTCTTTTGCCTACACAGCCACCGGTCAGAAACTTATCGATTCTCCTTATTCAAGGTTCAATATTGGTACACTTCAACCGCAAGGGTCATTCAGGAACCTCGGTATGGGGAGAGTCGGAACAGCCATGAGAGATAATAGTTCGATAGATTTTACAAATCCTGCATCATACAGCAGCCTCGATACAGTCTCATTTATTTTTGATTTTGGTCTTGATTACGGCAGAAATTTCATCTCTGAAGGCGTTACCAGGTATTCATCATCTGATATTGATTTTCATCATCTTATAATGGGTTTCCCTATTTCGAAAGGCTGGGGTTTTGCAGCAGGAGTCATACCAGTAAGTTCTGGTTATTATAAAATAACACAAACAGTTACTTCTACAGATCCAGGATACGATGCCACTACCGGAGAATACACCGTGAATCATAATGGTGATGGAGGGATTACTAAATTTTTCGTTGGTTCTGGTATTCAGATTGGCAAAAACTTTTCAATAGGAGCCAATTTGTCTTTTTTGTCAGGACAACTAAAAAGAGACAATTCGTTTGTATTTTCTGACATTTATAATGTCTTTAATAATAATAGTGAAGAGAAACTGGTGTTAGGAGGTGTTAACTTTGATTACGGGATACAATATGTGGCCGCATTTAAAAATAATTACTTTCTTAATATTGGTGCATCCTTGACTTCTGGTAATAATTATAAATCAAAATATAACCTGCTGTCAATGAAATATACGGCATACAGCGTAATCGATACAATTTCATATGTTGCTAATAACTCTGCTAAAACTCATATTCCTGCTACATACAGGATAGGTATTTCATTTGGGAAGAAATACAAATTCATTACCGGAATAGATTACGTTATCACCAAATGGTCGACCTCGAGTATTCCTCCTGGCTCTACCAATTATGCTGCTGATACAAAAGAACTTCGTTTTGGAGCTGAATTTATCCCTGATAAATTTTCAAATTTTAGTTACATAAGCAAAATAGAGTACCGAATTGGTGGTCATATTGGTGATAACTATTTAATTATCAACGGAGAACAACTTAAAGAGTATGGAGCAAGCATCGGACTGGGATTGCCTATGCGTACATTTTCAAAGACGAATCTGTTCATTGATTTTACAAGGAAAAGCGGTTCCCCGGCAAGTAACTTCCATACTGAAAACTATCTAACATTGGGAATCAGCCTGAATCTTTATGATTGGTGGTTTCTTAAAAAGAAGTATGATTAATGGTTTTGCAGGTTATAATAATTAATCTGATCGTTAATAATATCACCTGCCTGTTATGAAGAACCCGTCATCGAAATTGAGAATTTATTCAGCGATTACAGCGCTCTATATTCTAAGCATAATAATCCTGTCATGCCAGAATAAAATCTCTGTCATTCCAAAGTCGGACCTTCTGACACTTCCTTCTCTTACTGTCAGGGACTTCAAAACTGTTCTGTCTGATTCCGGACGAATACAACTCGTAATGTCTTCTTCGCTTGTAGAAAAATACGATAAAGTTGATCCACAGTATGCTGAATTCAGGACTGGAATAAAGGTTGTTCTTTTCAATATCAAAAAAGATTCTGTATTAGTGACTGCAAAATACGCGAAGTGTACAAATAACAATCTGTGGGAGCTTAGAGACAGTGTTGTAGTGATTAATGAGAATAACGAAAAACTTGAAACTGAACTGTTATTCTGGAATCAGGAAAAAGATCTTATTTATACTGACAGATTTGTGAAAATGACCAGTGAAGATGAGGTAAGTCAGGGAATCGGTTTCGAATCAGATTCTCATCTTACCAAAAGAAGGATTTTTAAGGTTACTGCCATAATATATCTTAAGGATGAGAAATAGTTCACTGCTTGTTCTGGAAATTATCTGGATTTCAACCGGTGTCCTGTGTATTGCCGCAGGAATCAGGTTCGCAATAACAAGTGGCAGTAACAAAATCCCTGTTTTTGCAATAATGGCTCTAATCTGTTTTGTCTTTGCATGGATACGACACAAACAAAGGAAAAAGAGCTAACTTTGATATATGAATTTAATCCTTATAATACTTCTTGCGATAATTCTGTCTGCATTCTTTTCCGGTATGGAAATTGCGTTCGTTGCTTCAAACAGACTACGGATTGAACTTGACAGGAAACAGGGCGTATTCGGATCAAGAATAATTAAACTTTTTACCGATAACCCTGGCCAGTATATAGCCACAATGCTTATCGGAAATAATTTTTCACTGGTCATATATGGTTTGATTTTCTCTAAAATACTGGGAGCGCTGCTTACTCCAATACTTGGTTCAGATCTTTTGGTCCTTATATTAAATACCTTACTTTCCACTGCTATAATCCTGCTTGTGGCAGAGTTTCTTCCAAAAACTATTTTCATTATTTCTCCAAATTTTTTTCTTAAGTTTTTAAGTATCCCCACATTGATTTTCTTCTTCCTTTTTTACCCCATAAGCAAATTTACCCTGGCAGCTTCAAACCTGTTCATAAGGATTTTTTTCAAAATTAACCCTGGAGAAAAAAAACAGGAGAATCTTGTTTTCAGCAAGGTTGATCTCGATCATTTTGTCAATCTCAGCAATCAGAGCAAAGAGGAGTCGGAACCGAACCATCACAATATCAGGATTTTCCAGAATGCCCTTGATTTTTCCAACGTAAAACTCAGGGAGTGTATGGTTCCGAGGACTGAAATTGAAGCAGTTGAATCGGGATGTTCTGTCGAGCAACTGAAAGAGAAATTTGTCGAAACACGGCTTTCCAGAATACTTATTTATCAGGAGACTATTGACAATATTATAGGTTATTTTGAATTGAAGGACATCTTCAAAAACCCTTCTGAGATCAGGTCCATGATACGAAAACTGGCAATAGTTCCGGAAACAATGCCGGCTAATAAACTCCTGAAGTTATTCGTCGAAGAAAAGAAGAATATTGCACTTGTAGTTGACGAGTTCGGAGGAACATCGGGAATGGTGACAATAGAGGATGTCCTTGAAGAGATTGTTGGAGACATCGAAGATGAACACGATACAACTGATCTCATTGAAAAGAATGTCGGATACAACGAATATATTCTGTCAGGCCGTTTTGAGATTGATTACCTGAATGAAAAATATCATTTCAACCTGCCAGAAGAAGATGATTATGAAACACTTGCCGGCATGATACTTTTTTATCATGGCAGTATCCCAGGGAATAACGATGTTATACGAATCGGTAATTTCGTTATCAGAGTGCTGAGGGCATCAAATACAAGGCTGGAGCTGGTAAATCTGAAGATAGAGAAATAAATGGCGAATTATAACAGTAAAGATCGACGAAATCTTCACAAACCGTGCATCTATAATTTTCAAAAAAGATCCATTTCAGAAATCAAAAATCAATAAAACATCGTAACAATCCAGGAACCAGGTTCATTTATAACAAACCGGAGTTCACAGGTAAGGATTGAGGTCATAAAAGAACTCGGGGCTGAAAAAGTCACCTTACCCTTAAACGGGAAGGTAACCTGTTCAAATCCTGTAAATGAAGCGGTATTTCTTTCAGAACCTGAACTACCCTGTAGCAGTAGGTTACTAATATTATTAAATTCGCCTCCGTTTCGTGAGAACTTGTACTTTATATAAGGTCTTTCTCCAACCTTCATGCATGATACCCTGCCAATACTGTTCCTGTATTCAATCACATAAGGAGTCAAGGCACGGTCTCCAATGTATTTATCTTCTTTCCATCCTCCCTGAAGTACTGAATCCCTGCCCATATATTTATAAGAGTATTTACCATTACCGTCTCTAAGTCCTTTTTTCCACTCCCCAACGTAGCTGTCACCTGATTGCCAGATATATGTTCCAATACCATCAGGTAATCCTTTTTTAAATTCACCTTTATAATGGTCAATACCGGAAGCCTCACCAGGGCCATCAGCCAGACCCTTTTTACAAGATCCATTATATGAGCTACTTATCTTTGTTATCAACACTTTACAATTATTCTGCGCATGTAATAGAGAAGCGAATAAGGACATTATTGCTACACCTGTAAATAGAATTAAACTTTTCATATATAATTGTGTTAAATTAAGATAATTATAGTTACCAGTAATAAATTATTAAACTTCCGGTATCTATAAAAGATTTTAGTACAATAATCGCACCATTTAAAGTTACAAGAATTATATTAAAAAGAGAAGAGAGCCTTTAAAGCTCTCTTCTTATAAAAATTAAACTTTTAAATTCTAATGAACATCAGTTTCTGTGGGGATAGGGTTTTTCCTGGTATTCCACCACATCTGGCTTGTGATGCCATTGGTACTGAACATACCTTCATTTATGGCTTCAATATTCTGAGCGACCCTTGCTGCAGCAACATTATTCGTATTATAGGTATCTTCGCTTAATGCGTACTGCACTCTGACAGGTAGTCCAAGGTTCGGATAATAAGCTCCCTCAAGTTTATATTCAAACATTCTTTCCGGGAATCCTGTTCTTCTCACCTCACAATAGGCCTGAACCCCTTGACCGAACATACCTGCCCATCTCTGTTCGCAGATAAGCTGGTATTTATGTGCATCTGACCCGCTCCATGCTACAAGTGGATCGGCAAGATATGCAGCATAGTCTACCGGGTAAGTAGTTGAACCGGTGGTGATAATTGATTTACCCCATGTAGGGGAAACAGTGGAACCATCATCAAGACCCCATCTTGCCATAGAAGCTTCAATACCGGCTTCATATGCAGCCTTGGCAGCAGCATCATTGCCTACTCTCTTATAGTGTTCAGCTATAATAAACTGAATCTCATCATAACATAATGCATAGAGTGGTGAAGTTTCCGTGTAAGCGATTTTTGTTCCAAGAAGAGAAACAGCAGGGAATGGAGCTGAAGTAATCCCGCGTCCGTTCTGGAAACCTACATATCCGAGTGGAGGTGTTGCAACGGAGTTGGGGGTTGGCTGACCGTAGATATGAATTCTTGGGTCAGTTCTTGCCAGCAGCCAATTAACCATAGTTTCAGAAATAGCCTGGTCCGTTCTGGTATACAGAGCGGTAAAGATCGGGTTTCTGTAAGGCAGTCCCGGATAAATCACCTTTGCATTATCATCATTTGATTCAAAGATAGGATACGTTGACGGATCTCCCAGAATTGTAGTAATCTCAGCATCGGCTGTTGCTAATGCAGCAGCTCCCGGGGTTGTCGTTACAGGCGCCTGAGGAGCAACCATATTATAAGTAAATGACCAGGGAGTACCTGCACAACGGTTCAATAATCTAAGTTTAAGAGAGTTAGCAAATTTTCTCCACTCAACCGGGTCTCCACCATAAATAAGATCACCTGAGCCGAAGTTAGCTGTTGTTCCGGCAAGTGCGGCATTGGCCTCTTCAAGCTGAGCAAGGAGATCTGCATAGATACTTGACTGACTATCATATTTAGGAGTCAATATCCCGTTAGTGCTGAAACCCTGTAAAGCTTCACTGTAAGGAATATCACCCCATACATCGGTCACATACATAAATGTCCATGCTCTCAAGATCTTTGCAGCTGCCACAAGATTGTCATTTTTTTCCGCTGCAGCCTTTGTGATCACTATTGTAAGGTTTTTAAGCTCATTTATAAAAGGTGCCTGGAATTCGCCAGACATGTCACGCGGCATATATCTGTCTTCATCAATATACTGGACTTTGCACCACTGCTGGCACCATACTCCCAGATAAGTATGCTGAATCCATCCGCCCATCTGACGATCAACAGAAGTTTGTACTGCATTTGTGAAGATATCAATAGCTGGAACAGTAACAGGATTATTGGGATCTGTGTTGATCTTTTGATAATCCTTAGTACAGGATGAGAGAAGACCCACAATCAGGAATAATCCCGGTATAATTTTTTGTGATTTTATTAAATATTTCATAATCAGATAAATTTAGCTTAGAAATTAATCTTTATATTGAAACCATAAGATCTGGTTGAAGGAATGGCGTTGGTTTCTGCACCAACACTTGTATTACCAGCACTCTGACTAACTTCGGGATCAATATCGGGAATATTCTTATGAATAATCCACAGGTTACGTCCTACCAGTGAGAGGCTCACGTCTTTAATCCCCGCCTTATTCAGAAAACCAATCTTGTCAAATGTATAACCCAGTGAAACTTCACGTAACTTGGTAAAGCTTCCATCGAATACTGACAACTCTGTTTTGGCATAATGGTCATAACCCCAGGTGTTAGCGTCAGCGTAGGTTGTGTTTGCGACCGGAGTAGAACTAGGAGCTCCGGTAGCGTCGATAAGAGCGATGGTGCCGTCAGTGTTCACTTTCCCGTAAACTGTATTTGGTAACAGGATACCTCCGCCATCAGCGAGAGCATCCCGGATGTTTTTACCGTTCGCATTTATAGCTGCAGTGGGTGCAAGAACACCTGTATACATACCAAACATATGAGTTACAGAGAAGATATCTCCTCCTTTCTTGAAGTCAATAAGGAAGCTGAGGTTAAGTTTCTTATAAGTAAATGAGTTGGTAACTCCTCCGAACCAATCAGGATAAACATTACCGAGAGGTGTTCTCTGGCCTGAACGGATATACCGGCCACTTGTAGTGACAATAGGTCTTCCGGAGTAAACATAATATGCAAGCAGTTTCTTATCCGCATCATAGTAGACAGGAGTTGCATTCTCACGGACAATTGCATAACCAAAAATAGTTCCATAATCCTTACCCGGGAATGCGTAGACATATCCGCCCCAACTAAGATCGTAAAGATTAAGGTATTTCATATCTCCATAAAGAGCGACAACTTTGTTCTTGTTTTTTGACCAGTTAAGAGATATATCCCAGGAGAAGTCAGAAGTCTGAACAGGAGTAATGTTCATTTGTATTTCAGCCCCCATGTTCTGAAGGTTTCCTGCATTGATTGTTTTGGTGCTGAAACCTGTTGTATTTGAGACTGCAATATTCATGATCTGGTTGATAGTGTTTTCTTTATAGAAAGCAGCATCAAATCCCAATCTGTTCTTAAAAAATTTTAACTCAAGACCAGCCTCCTTAGATTTCTTATTTTGTGGTTTCAGTCCCAGTGGAGGTATTGTAGCTGTATAATTCAGTGATGGGCTACCGTTAAATGGCTGAGCTGAAGTATATGTACCATTAAGAGAATAAGCGTTGGCTGTTCCACCTACTTCTGCATAACTTGCTCTGACCTTCATAAAAGAAAGAATGTCTGACTTAATATGAAGAGCATCAGTAATAACTAATGAAAGTGATGCCGAAGGATAGAAATAAGAGTTGTTATTTAATGGTAATGTAGATGACCAGTCATTTCTTCCGGTAAAATCGAGGAAAACGAAGTTCCTAAAGCCAAAGTTCGCAGTTCCAAAAACACTCTGCAATTCATGGTGATTTTCGCTTAGGCTTGTTGTAGCGTTAACGGCAGCATTACTGACCGAATACAAATCCGGGATAATAAGCTGTGCAACATTAACCATACGGTATTGGCTATTGTAATGGTTATATTCTGTGCCTAAACTTCCGTTGAAACTAAAATCACCAAAGCTCTTAATGAATTCAAGCCTTGCGTTAGCATTAATTTCCTGCCTGCGGTTTGAGAAGCTGTTAAATTCACCCTTAGGGAATCCTATTCCAACATCACCAACAGCAACTCTCTCCATTATGTCTTCAATATACCAGTCAGTTCCTGCAGTAGCTTTGAATGATAGCCAGTCAGTGAATTTCCAGCTTAGATTCATGCTACCAATCATTCTGTCTCTGTTCCTCGAGTTGGTATTATTGTAAAGATTCCAGTAAGGATTATTATGGTAGCTGGAGTTCCAGTTGAATGGTGTACCAGTTATCGGGTTAAGTTCCTTATATCTGGCTTTCAGAACTGTCATATCAACCTGTCGGCCAAACCACTCCCCGAGTGACTGCATTGGGTTGCCCCCATTATAACCATTCTCAGCAATATTATCACTCTTGTTGCTGATATAGGTTGCAGAACCTCCAAAGGTAATTTTATCTGTGACAGCTATTTCACCATTTAAGGCAACGTTATTTTTAGTAAGGTCGGTATTCGGAAGAATCCCTTTGATTTTCTGGTTTGATAATGAAAGACGGAAACTTGCACCTTGTTTAGCGCCAGAAATGGCAAGACTGGTTGTTCTTTGCATTCCTGTTTCAAAAAAACTCTTCACATTATTCGGATGAGCGATCCAGGGAGTCGGCGTGCGTACACCTGTTGCAGCATCATAAGGGCTATCGAATTGAGGAATTAATCTTCCGTCAAGAGGGGGGCCCCAGCTTTCATCAACACCGTCATTCACCCCGCCATAAGCACCGTCAACATATTCAAATGAATATTGTCCAAGTCCGGGTCCATCACTGGAACCCTGTCCATAAAGGTTTTGAAATTTAGGAAGTATAAGAGGATTTTCCCACATTACGTTCTCTTCAAGAGAAACACCAAGACCTGGCTGACCCAGACGTGATTTACCTGATTTTGTAGTAATAAGTATAACGCCGTTAACAGCTCTTGATCCGTACAGTGCAGCTGCGCTGGCGCCTTTCAGAACACTGATATTTTCAACATCTGAAGGGTTGATATCACCTGCGGCGTTACCGTAATCCCTTCCACCATATGAACCTACATCAGAAGTAGTGTTGTTGATAGGTACACCATCAACAATAAAGAGCGGTTGGTTATCACCAGCGGCAGAGAGTGAGTTCACACCCCTTATAAGTACCCTGACACCAGAAGCGACACCACCATCGGAATTTGTGACCTGTACACCCGATAGCTTACCTTGAAAAGCGTTAACAATGTTTGATACTTTTGTCTTTTCGATTTTGTCTCCACCGAGATCCTGGACCGAGTAGCCAAGTGCCTTTTTCTCACGGGAAATCCCAAAAGCAGTCACAACGACTTCACTTAAACCCAGAACATCGGGTTCCATAATCAAATCAATTACTTTACGGCCTCCGATTTCAACTTCCTGTTTTTTCATCCCGATATAGGAGAAAATCAGGGTGGTTGCATTCTGTGGTGCTGTAACTGAAAA
>JADGPU010000058.1 GCA_017882305.1 Bacteroidales bacterium
TTTTGACTATTCGGTTAAACTTAATAGTTAAATTTAATAGTTAAATCAACAGGTTAAATATGAGTGAGAATGATAAACTAACTGAGGAGAGAATCTTTGAAGCTGCAACTGATGTGTTTGTGGATAAAGGTATGGATGGTGCACGCATGCAGGATATTGCCAGTCATGCAGGTATTAATAAAGCATTGCTACATTACTATTTCCGTACAAAAGATCAGCTTTTCAATGCTGTTTTTGAGATGATTGCCGGAAGAATGCTCAAAAAATTTGCTCCAGTATTCGACGAAAACCTGAGCCTCGAAGCGAAAATAAGGTTCTTCTTCAAGGAACATATTGCTTTTCTGCAGGAAAACCCAAAGCTCCCTGGATTTATACTTAACGAAATCAGCAGGAATCCGGCAAGGATAAAAAAGCTTCTGAAAAAAGTCCATTTCGAAAGTCTATGGAAAAATCTTTATGAACAACACAAAACTGAACTGGGAAAATACAATATTACAGAAGCTACAATGCCACAATTAATAATATCCATAGTATCATTGAGTGTTTTCCCTTTTGCAGCCAGAGGTATAATTGAAGGCATCCTGGAAAAAGTTGGTATTGACTTCGATGAATTTATTGAGGAGAGGAAGAATTTTGCTGCAGAGTTTGTTATAAAAGCAATAACCAGGTAGGAAGTGCTTAGAGTGCCTAAAATGAATAAAATAATAAATCTATTTAAATGAGAATAAAAGAACTGATATTTCTAATAGTAATGTTTCTTGGACCATTTGCACTTCATGCCCAGAAGATCATGACTCTGAAAGAGTGCTATGGCCATGCAATGACAACTAACGCCATAGCTGGCGAAAAAATCGGCTACTCGGATATTTCAAGACTTAAAGATGAAAATCTGGTAAAAGGATGGCTTCCAACGCTCGATGCAAACGGAAGCTTGATCTATAATTCTTCTGTGGTAGATCTTAGCAGTGTTCTTGGCTCTCTGCCAATTCCGGGTATTGCAGGGGCAATAAAACCTCTTCCGAATGAGCAATATAAAATTACTGTAGATATAAACCAGGTTATTTATGACGGAGGGGCTATCAAAGGAGCAAGAGCACTTGAAAAAGCGGACCTCAGCATTAATGAAAAACAGACCGAGACAGATCTCTACAAACTTCGTGGACAGATAAACAGCTATTATTTCAATATTTTGCTCCTCAACCGACAAAAAGAGCTTTTGAATAATTATCTTGAAATTATTAAAAAGCGGATTGCATCAATGCAGTCAGGTATTAATAATGGAATTATTATAAAGTCAGATGTGGATGTCCTTACCTCGGAGAAGATAAAGATTGAACAGCAACTGGCTGAAAATGAGATCAGAAAAACTTCCTTTCTTAAAAATCTCTCTGATCTTACAGGTAATAGTATTGATGGTACAACTGAGTTTATGCTACCTGTATTGTCAGGTGAACTTTCAAATGAATTGTCACGTCCCGAATTGCAGCTTTTCGATTTAAGGAAAGAACAACTTGCTGCTGGAATGAAAGTTATTGAGAGCAAAAGAATGCCCAAAGCCTTTGGATTTGCCACAATAGGTTATGGCAATCCTCCAGGAAGTAACTTCTTTAAAGATCAGTTTGCTCCATATTATATACTCGGAGCGAGTATTAAATGGAATATTTTTGACTGGAACAAAGCAAAGAATGAGAAACAAATAATCTCACTTCAACAAGGGATCATCGATAACAGAAAGAATGATCTGACTGATAACCTTAAGAGGCTTCTCGAATCAAAAAATTCTGAAATAGAAAGTCTTAAAGCTCTGATTGAAACCGATTCTGAACTTATTTCCCTGAGGAAAAGGATAACTGCCTCAGCCGAATCCCAATATCAAAACGGTAACCTAACTGCAACTGATTATCTGAGTGAACTTAATTCAGAACGACAGGCTCTGATAAATTTTGAGATCCATAAAATAAATCTTTCAATGGCGAGGATTGAATATCTGAATATCAGCGGACATGAGATAGAATAAACCACCCCCCAACCCCCCATATGGGGAGCTTTGGAAACAAATTCTCCTCTAACCCCCCATTTGGAGGGCAAGGGGGTAGAAACCTGGGGCAATAGAAATAAACGAATCTATGACAATCAAACATTATAACAACATGAAAACCAGATCATTAATAATAATTGCAGCCGTTCTTTTAGTCGGCTGCAAAAACAAAGCCGACAAAGCTGATGCGTTCGGGAATTTTGAAGCAACAGAGGTTATTATATCCACCGAAACTAACGGGCGTATCCTGAAGTTTGATCCGATAGAGGGTGTTCGGGTTGATAAAGGTACAATGGTCGCCCTTATAGATACAACTGTACTTCATCTCCAGAAAGCTGAAATAGAAGCTGGTATGAAAAGCATTACAACACGCATCAGTTCAATTAATGCTCAGAATGATATCCTTAATCAGCAGATCGAGAACCTGAATGTAAATATCTCAAGGTTCGGAAAAATGCTTAAGGATGATGCCACAACACAAAAACAATACGATGATCTGACAGGGCAGGTAGCTGTTCTTCAAAAGCAGATAACAGCCAACAACACTCAGAAAGCATCTGTCGCTGCTGAGCTTTCTGTTAACGGGTCCAGGAAAGCGACTGTGAATGAACAGATTAGAAGGTGTACCATAAAAAGTCCTCTTAAAGGGACTGTCATCGAAAAGTATTCAGAAGCAGGAGAGATAACGGCTGCAGGCAAACCTCTTGTTAAAATAGCAGATCTTTCAATTATTAAATTAAAGGTTTTTGTGAGCGGTGCACAACTGGGAAAAATAAAAACCGGACAGACATGTACTGTAAGGATTGATAATGGAGAAAAGGGATTCAGCTCATTCACCGGAACTATCAGTTACATTTCAGAAAAGGCCGAGTTTACTCCTAAAATCATTCAGACAAAAGAGGAACGTGTCGTATTGGTTTATGCGGTAAATATTGATGTGATAAATGATGGCACTCTTAAATCGGGAATGCCGGGTGAAGCACTTTTTACTGCAGAAAAAAAATGAGCAGATGATAAACGTAGTCGAATCATCGGATATTGCAAAATCTTTCGGACCAATAATGGCCCTTGATGATATATCCTTTTCGGTAAATGAATCTGAAATATTCGGATTTATCGGTCCGGATGGTGCCGGGAAAACCACCTTGTTCAGGATTATTACCACACTATTGCTGCCAGACAAAGGGAATATGAAAGTCCTGGGGATGAACGCTACCACTCACTACAAAGAACTCCGGAAAAACATAGGTTATATGCCCGGGAGATTCAGCCTATACCAGGATCTCTCAGTTGAAGAAAACCTGAATTTTTATGCAACAGTATTCGGAACTACGGTCGAGGAAAACTATAACCTGATTTCTGATATCTATTCCCACATTGAGCCTTTTAAAAAGCGCCTTGCCGGTAAGCTTTCCGGAGGAATGAAACAAAAACTCGCACTTTCATGTGCGTTAATTCATAAACCCAGACTTCTTATTCTGGATGAACCGACTACAGGGGTTGATGCGGTTTCAAGATCAGAGTTCTGGGATATGCTGAATAAATTGCGACAATACAATATAACTATCATAGTATCAACTCCATATATGGATGAAGCCATCCGATGTGACAGAGTGGCACTGATACAGAATGGTAAAATTCTCTCAATTGATACTCCCCAGAAAATCAGAGCAGGTTTCAGCAGAAAACTTTTTACTGTTAAGGCCATTGAGAAATACAGGCTTATTAAAACACTCAAAAAAAATCCTGAGGTTATGACAGCATATCCATTTGGTGACTCAATACATGTGACATTAATTAATGATTCATCAGATAATTCCCTTTTTGAGTACCTGGTGAAGGAAGGTATCAGTGATGCGGTAATTCAGGAAGCTGAAGCAGGAATTGAAGACAGGTTCCTGGAGCTGATGGAGAAGGCGTAAAGGCTAAGGGCAAAGAGCACAGTGCAGTTTAACAAGTCAATTTTTGGCATAACGAAATAACAACATGACAACATATCGTTAAATAAATGAACGAAAAGGTAATCTACGTTAAAAATCTGGTAAAGAAGTTCGGTAGTTTTGTTGCCAACGATAACCTCAGTTTTGAGGTTTCTGCAGGTGAAATTTTCGGTTTTCTCGGGGCTAATGGTGCAGGAAAAACGACAGCCATCCGGATTCTTTCAGGGCTTTCAAAACCTACATCAGGAGAGGTTAATGTCGCCGGATATGATGCTTACAGGCAAACCGAACAGATTAAAAAGAATATCGGGTATATGTGTCAGAAATTCTCACTTTACGAAGACCTGACTGTAAGAGAAAACATTATCCTGTATGGTGGAATTTATGGTATGAGTAAATCTCTGATTAGAGAAAGGCTTGCCGACCTTCTTGCAAAGCTTCATTTTCAGGAATACGAGAACAGGATGATTTCTGATCTCCCTCTTGGACTCAGACAAAAACTTGCTTTTTCAGTTGCGGTATTGCACGATCCAAAAATCGTATTTCTTGATGAACCGACAGGAGGCGTCGATCCTATTACAAGGAGGCAGTTCTGGGAGACAATATATGAAACGGCTTCAAGAGGAATCACTGTATTCGTTACAACACATTATATGGATGAGGCAGAATACTGCGACAGGATCTCAATAATGAACGAAGGAAAAATTGTCGCGTTGGACACACCTGAAAAGCTGAAGAAGCAATATAATGCTGCTTCTGTTGAGGAGGTATTTATTAAAATAGCGAGACCAAATTGACCCCCTAACCCCCCAAATGGGGGGCTTTAAAAATAGTAAGGGTTCAGCTTTGGATATAATAAATTTATTATTAGCACATTACATGAAACGATTTCTTGGCTTTGTAAAAAAAGAATTCATGCATATTTTCAGGGATTACCGGACGCTCTTTATACTCTTTGGTATTCCGGCTGCCCAGATACTCATCTTTGGATATGCAGTAAGTACTGATATTAAAAATGCAGGAGTGGCCATACTCGACTTATCCCATGATGAAATAACTTTGAAACTGACTGACAAAATTTTCTCCTCAGGGTTTTTTAAAAAAACAGAAAACCTGCTCAATTATAACGATATCGACAAAGTCTTTAAAAAGGGGAAAACAAAAGCTGTAATAGTATATGAAGATGATTTCGGTAAAAAACTGATCCGCGAGGGCAAAGCATCCCTAAGTATTATTTCCGATGGTTCCGAACCTAATACCGCCACTCTTATAACGAATTATACAACATCGATAGTGAACGACTTCACCATGGAGCTGGCAGGGCCAGCCTTAAAGAACTCAATCAGGATAAGCCCTGAAGTAAAAATGCTTTATAATCCCGCTCTTAAAAGTCATTTTATGTTTGTCCCCGGAGTTATAACTCTGATCCTTATACTAATTTGCGCCCTGATGACCTCAGTTACAATTACGCGCGAAAAGGAGTTCGGAACCATGGAGGTTTTGTTGGTCTCTCCTTTACGACCCATCCAGATAATACTTGGAAAGGTGATGCCTTATTTCTTCCTGTCGTTTATTAATGTGCTTCTGATTCTTCTTTTGTCATGGTTAGTATTCGGGCTTCCGGTGAAAGGAAGCATTATTCTTCTGCTTGCTGAATGTATGCTATATATAATGATGAGCTTAACTCTCGGAATTCTGATATCAACAATATCGAAGACTATGCAACAGGCGATCTTTATTTCGCTGATCGGACTGATGTTACCAACCATTCTGCTTTCAGGATTTATATTCCCGATTGAAAATATGCCAAAAATTTATGATTATGTAAGTTCAGTAATGCCACCAAGATATTTTATTGTAATAATTAAAAACATAATGATTAAAGGAACCGGATTGACGTACATATGGAAAGAGACACTTATCCTGATTATAATGACCCTGGTATTTATGGGGCTGAGTGTCAGAAAGTTTAAAATAAGACTGGAATAAAAACCGGGCTAACGACGCACGACGCACGACACAAGGTAAAATGGAATCAGCTTTTCGTGTGTCATGAGTCCTGAGTCGTGAGTCATTTTAATTAATAGTTGTGTGTATCAAATTTTAAGTGAATAAGTAAAAGCTATAGAATGAGGACAGTATTTTATCTGATAAGAAAAGAATTTATCCAGATATTCCGGAATAAGTTTATCTCAAAAGCAGTCTTTGGCATTCCGATTCTTCAGATGCTGATACTTGTCCCTGCAATAACATTCGAGTTAAAGAATGTGAAACTGACTATTATTGATAAAGATATGACGTCCGAATCGAGAGGGTTGATAAGCAAGCTCGATGGTTCTACATTTTTTAAGGTTTCCAGTTCAACTTTTTCAGAAGATGAGGCTAATAATTTGCTTCACCGGAACAAATGCAGTATGATACTTCAGATACCATCGGGGTTCGGAAAAGATATCGGAACGGGAAAACAAGGCAAACTCCTTGCCACTTTTGATGCCGTAAATGCCTCATCTGCACAGCTTACATGGGCCTACCTGAATGGAGTTATCCGAGATTATAATACAGATCTAATTAATAAGAACATTACAACTAATCCGCTTGTTCCTTTGCCCCGGATACAAGTAACCAACAGATACTGGTACAATGAAATGTTAAACTACAAATACTATATGCTCCCCGGGATTCTTGTAATCCTTGTTACTGCAATCGGATTTCTTCTTGCGGGTTTAAACATGGTGAGAGAGAAAGAGATAGGGACTATTGAGCAGATTAACGTTACTCCTGTCAGAAAATATCATTTTATTATTGCAAAAATGGTACCCTTTCTGCTTATCGGGCTTACAGATCTTGCACTTGGACTGGTTATAGGGAAACTGGCATTCAATATACCATTTGAAGGAAGTATTTTACTTCTCTTTCTTTGCAGTTCAATTTTTCTGGTCGCAGTTCTGGGTATGGCACTTTTCATTTCTACTTTCTCTGGAACACAGCAGCAATATATGTTTGTTGCATTTTTTTGTATGATCATTTTTATCCTTATGAGCGGTATCTTCACGCCATACGAAAGTATGCCAATGTGGGCCCAGGATTTCAATCTGATCAACCCTGTTGCATATCTTATGCGGATAAACAGGATGGTAATGCTTAAAGGATCAACAATTTCGGATATCAGCAGGGAACTTTATTCGCTGGTTCTGATTGCAATTGGATTTACAACTCTGGCTGTACGACGGTACCGCAAGACAGCTTAGTACTAAAACTTTCCTGCTGATTTCTCAGATTTGCGAAGATTATGAAAATTGACTGATCTGCGTTGATCAGCGGGATCAGAGGGAACCAACAAATCATCCTAGTTAAGAGAAACTACTGCTTCCACAGGCCAGTGGTCTGAAATGAAGATTCCATTTTCCTTTTTAATTACAGTCTTGTAATCGAGAACTTTCATTCCATTTCTTACAAAAATGTAGTCTATCCTTGCGGCTTGTGCTTTATCAGAAAACCCGTTGAATGTATAAACCGGACCCGAAGGTCTCTTTTCAGTTATAATATAAGAATCTTTTAACAGAGGTACACTTTCATTGGGCCCGGTTAATATGGAATAACCGGTGCTGGTCGGGGGCATATTAAAATCACCTGAAATTATGAAGGGGAATCCCTCAGCTATTTTATTAACCTCTTTAAGAAGTATTTTTGAACTCATTAATCTTGCAGAATCAGAATCATGTGCAAAATGTGTATTGAAAAAGAAAAAATGTTTATGGCTATTCTTATTGACCAGTTCCATCCATGTTACGATCCGAGGTTGTGAATCTCCCCATCCCCCTGAACCAGCTACATCAGGAGAATCAGAGAGCCAGAAAGTAATGTTCCTGACCATATCAAACTTCTCTTTCCTGAAAAAAACCGGGTTCATCTCCCCTTCCCTGGCGCCGTCGATGCACCCGGCTCCAACTGAGGAATAATCCATGAGAATTGATTCAAGAACCTGATACTGATGCCACAAAACTTCCTGCATGCTAAGAATGTCGGGTTTTTCATTCAATATAAAATCACAAACCTGGGAGGCTCTTTTTGGCCATGAATAGATACTATCCTCCGGATTATCATATCTTACATTTAATGTCATTACTTTAATATCGTTCTTTACCGATTTATGAGAACAACCGGAACTGACAATTAAAAAAATGACGGTCAAACAGATAGGCAGGCTTTTCATTTTCCCGGATTTTTTATCAAAGATAATAATCTGAAATCTATTTACCATTATAGTTATCATTTAGGTTCCCCTTGACTATTGTGAAATGTTATGTACCAATTATTTATATATTTGTAAAATTGATTAATAAGGTGTACACAGCTCATTTTATGAACTTGTATCCCAGCTATATCTACTATAATATTTTAACTGATGCCTGATGTTATTAAGCTTTTACCCGACTCAGTAGCCAACCAGATAGCTGCAGGAGAAGTAATACAAAGACCCGCTTCTGTTGTAAAAGAGCTGATTGAAAACTCTGTTGATGCAGGAGCTAAAAACATCAGGGTAATTATAAAAGACTCCGGGAAAACACTGATTCAGGTAATTGACGACGGATCGGGAATGTCTGAGACCGACGCCAGGTTATCATTTGAAAGGCACGCCACATCAAAAATTACAACTGCTCAGGATCTCTTTGCAATTACAACGAAAGGATTCAGGGGAGAGGCACTTGCTTCTATTGCTGCTGTAGCAATGGTTGAACTTAAGACACGGCGTGAAGAGAGTGATACCGGTATATTGGTAGTGATAAGCGGGTCAAAAGTTGAAACCCAGGAACCCTGCAGTTGCCCCGTCGGTTCAAGTTTTTCCGTTAAAAATCTTTTTTTCAATATACCGGCGCGACGGAAATTCCTTAAATCAGATAACACCGAAATCAGACATATTGTCAATGAATTCCAGAAAATCGTACTAGCTCACCCCGATATAAGATTCTCTCTTCATCATAACGACAGTGAGATATACAACCTTGTGGCTTCCAATATAAGACAACGTATTATCGGTGTTTTTGGAAAACAAATAAACCAGGATCTGATTACCCTTGAGACAGAAACAAGCCTTATCAATATAAAGGGATTTATCGGGAAACCGGAAAATGCAAGACGGACATACGGTGAACAATTCTTTTTTGTGAATAGGCGCTTTATGAAACATCCTTACTTTCATAAAGCAGTTGTTGAAGCTTATCAGAATATCCTTCCTGTCGAAGCAATCCCTTCATACTTCATTTTCATGGAGGCTGATCCTGCATCTATCGACATAAATATTCATCCTACAAAAACTGAGATTAAATTTGAGGACGAAAGATCAATATGGCAAATACTTATGGCATCGGTTCGGGAAGCTCTTGGCAGGTTCAATATTGTTCCTTCACTAGATTTCGAAAATGAAGCTCTCATAGATATCCCGGTGATGAAGTCAACGAAAACTATGCCTGAACAACCAAAGATAGAGATCAATACACAGTTTAATCCCTTTGATGGAGAAGAGAGAACTAATGAAAGGTCGGGATTCGTTGAACGGTTCGAAAGAGAGAACACTGCAAACTGGGAAAAACTCTACACGGCTCTTGAAAAAGAAAATGACAATCCGGAACAATTTGAAAAAATAAGGGAATCGACAAGGAAGTTTTTCCAGATAAAAAATAAATATATTATATGTCCTGTCAAATCGGGTCTTATGCTTATTGACCAGAAGAGGGCTCATGAGAGGGTTCTTTACGAAAGATTTCTAGAATGTCTCAGCAAGAACCGGTCTATAAGTCAGGTCGATATGTTCCCCGTTACAGCAGAGTTAAACCCAGCCGATTATTTTATACTGAAAGAAATCGAAGGAGATCTGGAATTACTGGGGTTCAGTTTCCGGCATTCGGGTAAAAATAAAATCATAATAAATGGCAGGCCTGCAGACAGTAATTCTTCCGATCCTCTTGAGATGCTGGAGATTTTGCTTGAAGATTTTAAAAATACACAGGCAGACCCTTCAATAGGTGCAAAAGAAAAGGTAGCAGCTGGGATGGCTTGTGCATCAGCCATCCGATATGGGAAAGTGCTGAGTCAGGGCGAAATGGAAGATCTTTTCGATACTCTTTTTGCATGTGAGGCGCCAAATTATTCGCCTAAAGGCAAACCTGTCATCAGCATTATTACCCTTGAGGAATTTGATAAAAGATTTAAATAGGCTTATGTGACATATTGTCGGATTAAAAAAACTAAATCAGTTTGGCCCGACAATTGAGGACTTAAAAAAAAATTTAATAACCGATTAATGAACGGATACGGTAGAGGCATTCTGGGATTACCCCCGGTAGTGAAGAATATCATAATGATCAATGTATTAATGATTTTAGCTTATTATGCAGCTAACAGCGTTTTTGGTATTGATCTTAATAGTTTGCTAGGACTATATTTCCCAAAATCAGAACAGTTTAAACCTTTGCAGATTGTCACTCATATGTTTATGCATGGAGGTTTCTGGCATATTTTCTTCAACATGTATGCCTTGTTTATATTTGGACCGATTCTTGAAAACGTGTGGGGACCAAAGCGGTTCTTCATATTCTATATGGTTTGTGGCCTGGGAGCAGCGTTTACTCATGAATCCGTGATCTTTTTCCAATATCATCACCTGATCCAGAGCCTCACTCCTGAAAACCTCCAGATTGTTCTGAATGAAGGAACTGCATATTTTCACCAGGGAAAAGTATTTACAGATCCTGATATGCAAAGCCTTCAAATATTGCTTAATACACCTACAGTCGGTGCATCCGGTGCAATATTTGGTGTTCTGCTTGCTTTCGGAGTTCTTTTTCCTAATACTCAGTTAATGCTGCTTATTCCTCCAATTCCAATAAAAGCCAAATACCTGGTTCTGGGATACGGTGCCCTTGAATTATTCCTTGCGGTAACACAGCCGGGAAGCAATATTGCACATGCTGCTCACCTGGGAGGTATGCTATTCGGATATCTACTCATAAGGTACTGGAGAAAAACAACAAATACATTATTTTGATGGGAATCTGGGACGACATAAAACTGACTTTCAGAAATGGGAGTAACCTTACCAGGTTAATCTATATCAATATTACAGTATTTGTTCTGATTACAATTGTTGCCGGTATTGGTTTTCTTCTTAATAACATGGGAATCTCAGGGAAAGCTCTCGATCTTTTTTCTGTTCCTGCTTCTGTTAATGCCTTACTGCGAAGACCATGGACATTAATTACGTACATGTTCACGCATAAAGATATCTGGCATATCCTATTCAATATGTTATGGTTATACTGGTTTGGAAGGATCTTCCTTGAATATCTCGACGAGAGGAAACTTGTGGCTGTATATTTGCTTGGCGGAATCAGCGGAGCATTGGTTTATATTCTATCATTTAATATTTTCCCGGCATTTACAGGTGTTGTAGCTGACTCTGTTGCAATAGGAGCTTCTGCCTCTGTAATGGCTATTGTAATTGCAATTGCCACATATGTACCCGATTATACTATTCAGCTCTTCTTATTTGGAAGGATAAAGATAAAGTATATGGCACTGGCAATATTTGTCCTGACATCAATAATGGACTTTTCTGTAAACTCCGGAGGGAAACTTGCTCATATAGGAGGAGCATTCTTCGGGTATTTCTATATAATAAACCTGAAACATGGACATGATATCGGAAAGGGATTCAACGGGATAATCGATTTTTTTGTAACCATTTTTAAACCAAGGAAAAAACTCAAAGTCACTCATAAGAAAGTTGCCACCGAATATGAATATAACAAAATTAAAACAGAGCACCAGAAGTATATCAACAATATATTGGATAAGATATCCAAAGGAGGATATGATAGTCTGACAAAAGAGGAAAAGGAAACTCTTTTTAAAGAGAGCCAGGGAAAAAACTAATCTTTGAAATTTATCTATTTGTATTGGCTTTCCCTCCCCTTGTCAAAAAACAGAATTTTGCATAAATTTTTCCACTGAATACCGGTAAATTTGTAATTATAAATTATTGTAATTGAGAAAGATCCTTTATAAAATTCTTTTAGCTGTAAATGTGTTCTTTGCTTTTACACTGCTGGTATCATACCTCGCAGTAGTTATTAGTCCCGTAGATTTTACTCTTCCTGCTTTTTTTGGCCTTGCTTATCCTTATCTGCTGTTAATCAATATTATACTGGTTATTATCTGGGCTATGCTATTAAGATTTGAGGCTTTTATATCGGTAGTTGTAATTGCAATCGGATTTACTCATTTCTCTAATTATATCAAACTTACCAGGCCATCAGGAGATAAATCCAACACATTTAAGGTATTAAGCTATAATGTTCGCCTCTTTAATTATTTTGAGAATAACCATGGCGTCATTTCCGAAAAAAAAGTAATAGAGTTTATAAAAGCTCAAAAACCTGATATTATTTGTCTTCAGGAGTTTTTCATATCAGGTTATCCTGCAGTTGAAGAGGCGTTAATGATAGATGCTCTGGGTGGAAAATATTATTCTCATATGAAAGTTTCAGGAAGGGGTAAAACCAGGTATTATGGGATTGTCACTTTCAGTAAGTTCCCAATTGTCAGGAGAGGAGAAATAATTCATCCCGGTTCTTCGAGTCTTTCAATATATACCGATGTTCTGATACAGAAAGATACCTTCAGGATTTATAATAACCATCTTCAGTCCTTCAGGTTAAGGAGAATGGAGCGTTCATTCATTGAGGAGCTGACAGCCTCTGATGATAAAGAGACTATGAATGAGGTAAAAAACTTATCTGTCAGCCTGAAAAAAGGATTTGTAGAGAGAGCCCTCCAGGCACAGCTGGTAAAAGATAACATTAACAAGTCACCATTTCCAGTAATTGTTCTCGGGGACTTTAATGATACACCGGTATCATATGCTTACAGAAAAATCCGTAAAGGGCTTAACGATTCCTTCCTCAACTCAGGATATGGTGCAGGATTCACATATATGGGGAATTACCCTCGAAACAGGATAGACTACATATTATATGATGACGCTCTTATCAATAGCTACTTCGAAATAATTAAAGTGAAATATTCCGACCATTATCCAATCATAGCATATTTCAGAAAGAAAAACTAAAACGGGAGTTTTCTGAAATCCACATTCCCCCCTGAGATAATCAAGCCGATCTTTTTACCATTAAATAGACCCTGGTTTTCTTTTACCACAGCCAGAACTGTTGCAGAAGATGGTTCAATGATGATTTTCATTCTTTCCCAGATGAGAAGCATACATTCAATTATTGAATCTTCTTTTACAGTAAGAATTTTATCTACGTTCTTTCTGATAACTGAAAAAGTAAGTTCACTCAGTGATGTCAGAAGCCCGTCAGCACATGTTATCGGATTAACTGAAGCGGTTAGTATCCCCGATGTGAAGGAGATAAATGCATCATTTGCATTAAGTGGTTCTGCACCAAAAACCTGAATACTTTTATTTATCCCTTTTATATACGTTGAAGTGCCGCTCAACAGCCCTCCTCCACCTACAGGTGCAATAACTATTTCAAGGTCAACTTTTTCCTGAAGAAGTTCCAGTGAGGCAGTTCCCTGTCCGCATATGACATTGAAATTATCATACGGATGAATAAGTGTCGCACCGGTCTTTTCCATTATCAGGCGTGCTGCATCTTCCCGGGCCTGCAGAGTAGGCTTACAGAATGTGATTTCTGCTCCATAACCTGCTACAGCATTTTTCTTAACAACAGGGGCATTTTCAGGCATCACGATAAACGCCTTTATTCCGTTTAATCTGGCAGCAAGCGCAAGAGCCGCGGCGTGATTCCCTGATGAATGTGTAACAACACCTCTGAGCTTTTCCTCAGGGGACATCGAGAGGACAGCATTGGTAGCGCCTCTGAACTTAAATGCACCAACCTTTTGAAAGTTTTCACATTTAAAAAACAATTCACAGTTAAAAAGTTCATTTAATTGCTGAGACTTCATAACCGGAGTACGATGAATGAATGACTTAATCCTTGAATGTGCGGCTTGAATGTCTTCAAGTTCGGGTATTCTCATTGATAATGTTTTCTCAAAAATAAAAAATTAATTCATGGCATACGGTTTATTCTTAACTTTGAATTATTAAAAAAACGGAATATGAAACCAGGCAACCATCCATGGCACTGCGTCGATACAGGGAAAAATGCTCCTGCATTTGTGAAAAGCATAATCGAAATTCCAAAAGGATCGAAAGGTAAATATGAAATGGATAAGGATACAGGGCTGCTACGACTCGACAGAGTATTATTTTCATCTGTTCATTATCCTGCGAATTATGGCTTCATTCCTCAGACATACTGTGACGATCATGACCCGTTGGATATACTTGTTATCTGTTCAATTGATGTATATCCAATGTGCATTGTTGAGGCAAAAGTCATTGGTGCAATGGAGATGGTTGATGGTGAGGAGCGTGACGACAAAATAATAGCAGTGGCCGGCAATGACATGTCTGTTAATTATATAAATGATCTTTCAGAGCTTCCTCCTCATACCCTCGTTGAACTGAAGAGGTTTTTTGAAGACTATAAAATGCTCGAACATAAAAACGTCATCGTTGAGCAATTTATGAACAAGGAAAAAGCCTATGAGATTATTCAGGAGAGCATGCAACTTTACCAGGAAAATAAAGAAATGCTGATGCAATCTCAGCAGTGAGTCTACTTTGATTTTGCGGTGGCAATAATCATTTTTGAATTTAACCTGTTCCCTAATGAGAGTACATTCACTAAATCCTGTATAGGAAGTGTATTATCAAAACGTAACATTATGAAGGCATCAGGTGAATGTGTCAGTTCTTTTTTCAGCTGCGATTCAAGCGCATCAAAAGAAACCTGGGTATTGTTCACATAATAAATCTTCTCTTTAGTCATCGTCAGGTTGATTTCCTTCTTCTGAATTGTCTGGCTGCTTCGCGAACTGGGTAATGAAACTCTTATCATGCTTGGATTTAGCAATGTGGATATGATGATGAAGAACAGCATAAGAAAAAACATGATGTCGTTCATGGAAGAGGTGAATACTTCAGCCGTAAAATCTTTTTTCTTACGAAGGTCTATCATTTTGACGGGCTTTTTAACAGGTCAATGAAATTCATTGCATTCCATTCAAGCTGGTGGATAGCTTTATTTAAAATTATATTGAGCCAATGGTATCCAATATAAGCAATGATACCAACGATGAGACCGGAAGCGCTACTCACCATTTTGGTATACAGACCGGCCGAAACTGTGCCGATGCTGACATCGCTGGTCATTGAAATATTAAAAAATATTTTTATTACTCCGATTATAGTTCCAAGAAAACCGAACATGGGAGCGATACCTGCTATAACCGCGAGTATATTAATGTTTTTTTCAAGATCATAAACTTCAAATTTGCCGGCAATCTCAATGGCCTCTTCAATTTCTTTGATAGGCTTGCCAAGACGGGAAATCCCTTTCTCTATCATTCTTGCGATAGGTTTTGCAGTATTCCGGCATAGCGTAAGAGCTGAATCAGTTCTTCCATTCAGAATATATTCGTGTATACTATTCATAAAGTCTACATCTGAATGGAGATGGCGTCTGATGGTCAAATAACGCTCAATAAAAACATAAACTGCTATAATAGAAAGCAAGGCTATTGGTACCATAATAATACCACCTTTCATAATTATATCTATCATCTTCGTTACATCAGGCGCCTGTTGTACGGGAAGAGCTGGGGCAGCCGCAATAGTTTTATTCAGAGTATCAAAAGTCTGTGTAATATAAAAAAGGAGTGCAGTCATATTAGTTTGTATTAATATCTATATTTATCCAAACGAAAACTTTATAGAAAAATTATCACTTTCACCAAATTTGGCAATTGAATCAAAATCGGAATTTACATTTATCCGGTAAAAATTCCAAATTTAATTGTTACCACAGGTATTTCCTAAAGAGTTTGTACATTTGTTTGTAATAAATTATAGTTCTTCCGGGCTATTAGCAATTAATAACTTTGAGGCCAAAATAAAAGGATAAAAATGCTTTACTCTTACATTTTACTTGCAATTGATCAACCACATTTAAAAGACACCAATGCTGTTAATAATGTGGCTGAACTGCTCATGAAGGGTGGATTTATAATGATCCCTATCATTCTTTTGTCGATATTCAGTATATATCTTTTTATTGAGAGATTTCTTTATATCAGAAAAAGTTCAGTTGTTGATGAAAACCTCATCTATAATATTATAGAGGAGATCAGGAACAAAAGACTTGAAGAAGCATTGGTATACACGAGGAATAATGATACTTCAATCGCAAGAATCCTTGCAAGCGGGCTCAGCCTTGAAGGAAAAACTCCGAAAGACGCTGAGAATTATATGGAAGCCACTGCCAATATTGAGATTTCCGAGATGGAAAAAAACACAGGTTATCTTGGTATTATTGCAGGTATTGCCCCTATGCTCGGTTTCATCGGGACTATTGCCGGGGTAATTAAAATCTTTTATAACATCTCATTGGCTGATAATATCAGTATTGGAATCATAGCCGGCGGATTGTATCAGAAAATGATCTGCAGCGGTACAGGATTAATTGTAGGCGTAATTGCGTATAGTTGTTATCATTATCTGCAAATGATGATAGACCGTTATTCGATCAATATGCAAAGGCAGGTAAATGATGTCATAAAAGCATTATAAAATGATTATTAAGAGAAGAAGACAATTTAAGGCAGAGGTCAGCACTTCATCTCTGAATGATATCATGTTTTTCCTGCTTTTGTTTTTCCTGATTGTATCATCCCTTGCAAATCCCAATGTAATCAAGCTATTATTACCTAATTCAAAATCAGCCCAGAATCTTAGTAAACAGCAGATTACAATTTCAGTCACAAAAGATAAAAAGTATTATATCGACAGCCATCAGATAAACTTTGATGATATTGAACCACTTTTAAAAGCCAGGATAAGCACTCTTCAGGAACCAACTATTATTCTCAGGCTTGAATATACACTTACAGTTCAGGATCTTGCAGATCTTCTTGAGATTGGTACCCGTTTAAAAGTAAAAATGGTGATGGCAACTAATAAAACGCCTGGCTCTTAGGCATGCAAACCAGTTAAAGATTTCTCAAAATTTCAGATTAAGCAAACTAAATTAGCGGGCTGCCAATTTCTTACCCTGCCAAACAGACACTGTTCAGTGGGCATCAGTCAGGTGGGCCTGTACGTTGGATTCCATTATATCGTGAAATTTGGCTTTTTTGTTGTTTCTTTATTAATATGGAATTCAAAAATGTTTTTATCTTGCCGACTTATTTTTTTCTACAAATATTTATACAAAACCGGGTAAATGAAAAGCAATTTTAAATCAATCATCATTGATAACAGCAAGAAACTGTTCATGTTAACTATAGTATTATTTTCTCCGTTATGTCTTTTCGCCGCTGGAGGACCGGTCCCTTCTGTTGGACCTGTAAGAGTAGAATTTATTATTTTCGGCCTTATTCTTCTGGGAGTTGCGCTTTTTCACAAGCAGACATTCCGGGTAGCAGTGATCGGAGTTACGGTATTGTTGACTTTCAAACTGGTTTTTGATCCCGGGTTTCACCTTCTTGAGCACCTCTTCGGAACAACTCCACTAGGTGATCAGCTTATGGATAAAAACCTGCGACAGGGAGAATGGGGAATTATTCTTAATCTTCTCGGTCTCTTGCTCGGTTTCGCAATTTTATCAAAGATATTTGAAGAATCAGGTGTACCTGATATTTTACCCAGGTTTCTTCCGAATGACTGGAAAGGTCCATTCATCTTACTTGTTTTCGTTTTCGTTTTATCCTCATTCCTTGATAATATTGCTGCCGCACTTATTGGGGGAGCTATAGCCATTGTCGTATTTAAAAAGAGAGTTCACATCGGATATATTGTGGCAATTGTAGCGGCCAGTAACGGTGGAGGAAGCGGAAGCGTTGTCGGAGATACTACAACAACTATGATGTGGATTGACGGAGTAAGTGCATTTAATGTTTTGCATGGATTTGTCGCAGCCGGTACAGCATTGTTATTCTTTGGATGGTTTGCATCTCACCAGCAAGATAAATACCAGCCGATACAAAAAGATAGCAATATAAATGTAAAGATTGACTGGGTAAAAATATTCAATGTGGCCCTGATGCTCGCAGGAGCAATTGTTTCAAATATACTTTACGATATGCCTGCTTTGGGTGTATGGATCGCCATAGTTATAGGAGCTCTGCTCAGGCCTGTACCATGGAAAGAGGTACCGGGAGCAATAAAAGGGTCAATATTCCTGCTCTGTCTTGTATTTTGTGCTTCACTTATGCCCGTAGAGGAACTCCCCAGGGCATCCTGGATCACTGCCTTTGTTCTGGGATTAATTTCATCTGTATTTGATAACATACCGCTTACCAAACTTTGCCTCGAGCAGGGTCATTTTGACTGGGGTATGCTTGCATATAGTGTAGGATTTGGAGGTTCTATAATATGGTTCGGTTCATCTGCCGGGGTAGCAATTACCAGTAAATTTCCTGAATCGCGTAATGTGATTCTCTGGGTTAAAAACGGATGGCATGTTGCTGTGGCATATGTAATCGGATTCTTTGCACTATATCTTATCATGGGATGGGAACCAGCAGATAATAAGGAACATAAAATAATTAACTGTCCTGTCCCCGGTTGCCCGATGGCTAATAAACCGGAAGCGTTAAATATCCCGGGAACTATAGGATACCTGGAGCTGATAAAATAATTAAAAAAAAGCTGCCCATTCGGGACAGCCTCTTTTTAATTATCTTGACTTTATATTAACCAAAAAGACTCCATGCAACTGTAACGCCAGCCATAACAACGGCTACCATTGACATAAGTTTAATCAGAATATTCATTGACGGGCCGCATGTATCTTTGAAAGGATCCCCTACAGTATCTCCAACAATACTTGCTTTATGGCATTCACTTTTCTTACCGCCATAATTTCCTCTTTCAATGTACTTTTTAGCATTATCCCACGCTCCACCGGCATTATTAAGCATACTGGCAAGAGTAAAACCTGTGGTCATTCCACCCATTAACAACCCAACAACTCCCGGAACACCAAAGATGATCCCGGTAACAACAGGTACTATAATTGCCATAAGTGCAGGAACAACCATTTCTTTCTGAGCACCTTTTGTTGCAATTGCAACACATTTTGCATACTCGGGTCTTCCTGTACCTTCCATAATCCCGGGAATTTCACGGAACTGCCGTCTTACTTCATCAACCATTCGTCCTGCATTCCGGCCAACAGCTTTCATAGCCATTGCAACAAATACAAAACACATCATTGCTCCTATGAAAAGACCT
>JADGPU010000143.1 GCA_017882305.1 Bacteroidales bacterium
CCAACACCAACAAACATTTCCACGAAATCTGAACCTGATATGGAAAAGAATGGAACGTTTGCTTCACCTGCAACCGCTTTTGCAAGCATGGTTTTTCCTGTTCCTGGAGGACCTATTAAAAGTGCACCTTTTGGAATTTTACCTCCAAGGCTGGTATATTTCTTGGGATTCTTAAGGAAATCAACAATTTCCATAACTTCAGTCTTTGCCTCTTCAAGACCGGCGACATCATTGAAGTTTAACTTAACGTTTGTATCCTTATCAAATATCTGGGCACGCGATTTGCCAACGCTGAAAATACCTCCTGCTCCGCCTGCACCACCACCTGACATCCGTTTCATCATAAACAGCCAGAAAGCAATTAATAAAACAGGCAGTAACAACCATGAAAGGATATCGCCAAACCAGTTTTTTCTGTTTTGATAATCGGGAGAAATAAGCTCGTTGTCACTATATCCGGCATTTTTCTGGTATTCCTTAAAATCAGATAAAAAACTGCTCAGATCCCCAATAGTAATTGTAAAATTTGGTTTTGGTAACGATAAGCCAAAACCAGTTCCCGGTTTTGCAAGTTTTGGATATCTGGCAGATTCCAAAGCTTCCTTCTTAAGGTAGATTTCGGCCTGATCCTTGTTTATCACGATCACTTTATCAATATCGTGATTTTTGATCATCTCCTTTATTTCGCTTGTGGTTGTCTGCTGTACTGCTTTGCCATTGTTGAATAGCGAAAAAAGAATAAGCGATACAGCAAGGACTGCAAAAATCCAATTTGTATTAAAACGTGGTTTTCCATTCTTATCAGGCTTTTTGTCAGGAGCCTGATTATTGTTTGTATTTTCTGTCATAAATATTTAACTTACTGTAATTTATCTTTCATGGCTTCAATTGCCCCATCAGCCCAGAGAGATTCCAGGCTGTAAAAATTCCTGTACTCCTCAAGAAAAACATGAACTACTACATTCCCATAATCAAGAAGTACCCAGAAACAATTGTCAAGCCCTTCAATATGTGATGGTTTTTCAAATGCTTCTTTTCTCACCGTATCATCTACAGAATCACAAATGGCACTTACCTGCGTTCCCGAAGAGGCGTGACATATGATAAAATAATCTGTAATCCTGTTCTCTAGCTTCCTTAAATCAATTTTCAGAACATTTTGCCCTTTTTTCTCAAAAATACCTTTTATAACACTCCCTAAAAGGACTTCAGCTCCGTCAGATTTTTTCTTCATCAATATTTACCACTTTGATATTAAGTCGCAAAAGTACCACTTTAATCTGTATTTTTGTTACTGTAATGCTCTTTTGCAATTTCAATGCCAATCTTAACTGTACCGAAAAAACGAGTAATTAAAATGATTTTCTTTTAATTAAATCACTACTAATCATGATAATAGGATCAAATCTATTATTTTTTGAAAACCTGCCATCGACAAATACTCATGCAGCAGACCTTTTAAAAAAGAGTAACCTTCAGGAGGGAACAATTATATATACTAATTATCAGTCGGCAGGCAGGGGTTATTCCGGGAACAGGTGGGAAAGTGAGGACGGTAAAAACTTATTAATCAGCATTGTACTGTTTCCTTCCTTTATAAATCCGTCAGATCAGTTCCTTATTTCAATGACAATCTCTCTTGGGATTTGTGATTTTTTAATGAGATTTATTACTGATTGTTCTATAAAATGGCCTAATGACATTTATGTAAACAATGACAAAATAGCAGGTATATTAATTGAGAGCACAGTAACATCCGATCAGATTGAATATACAATTGCGGGAATAGGACTAAATATTAATCAGGAAAAGTTCTTAGGTAATGCACCCAATCCTGTCTCGCTACAACTATTATCCGGATTAAATTATGATCTTGCTCTCTGTCTGAGTAAGCTGCGAATTGATCTCGATAAGAGGTACAAACAATTGATTGCAGGAAATTCCCGGATGATAAAGGAAGAGTATATTTCAAGACTATACCGTTTGAATAAATGGTGCAAATTCAGAGATATTAAAGGTATATACACAGGGAAAATTTTAGCTGTCGGTGATTATGGCAGGATAAATATTGAGAAACAAAACGGGGAGATAAACGAGTATTCTTTTAAAGAGATAGAATTTATTCTTTAATGTCTTTCCACCTTCTGAAGCTTTCCATTTCATTAATAAGTATTTCGAGGAACTGGCCAATAGGTTTTTTTGCCATCATCTTCATCATTGGATTAAGGTCCGCACTCAGCAAAACCTTCACATCCGTCAGGGATTTAACATTTTCGGAAATATTCAATGTCAGTGAAAAGTCATTTTTCTTCAGGGCATCTCCCGTAAACACAACTTTATTATATTTCTCTTTTTCAGAAAGTCTGACAGTCACTGTCCCGAGCATTGAAACTCTAAAACTGCAGGATTCTATTTTAGCATTCCAGTTAGTAATGGTCCCATCTGGTATAAATTGTTCAAAATTCCTGATATCAGTCACAAACGCAAAAACCTCTTCAGCATTGCAGGTTAACCTTCCGGATCTGCTCTCAAAGTAAGATAGATCAGCCATAATAAATTCCTATTTGGTACTCCAGCTTGCCGGATCCAATCTCCATTTTTTCAAAGTTTCGACTTCTGTCTGACCAATATAACCTGTTTGTAGAGCTGTTTCAACCAGTACGGTATAGTTGCTTAAAGTATTCAGTCTGCAATTGCCAGTGACAAAGGCATCGGTAGCTTTTTTAAATTCGTAAGTAAAAATTGCGACCATACCCAGAACCTCACAGTGCGATTCCCTGAGAGCATTCACAGCATTCAGGCTGCTGCCACCAGTTGATATCAGATCTTCAATAACTACTATCTTTTGCCCTTCTTCAAAATAACCTTCTATCTGGTTTCCAAGTCCATGTTCCTTCACTCCCGATCTGACATAAATAAATGGTAATGCAAGTTTGTCTGCAACAAGAGCACCATGGGCAATTGCACCGGTTGCAACACCTGCAATCATTTCTACCTGAGGATAGAGATCGTTTATCATGGAAGCAAAGGAATCGCGGATATAAGACCGCACTTCCGGGAAGGAAAGTGTTTTGCGATTATCGCAATATATAGGAGATTTCCATCCTGAAGCCCAAGTAAAAGGATTTGACGGTTGCAATTTAATTGCTTTAATTTGTAAAAGATATTCAGCTGTTTTTTTTTCAAAATTCCCCATTGGAGCATGTATAAAGTTCATTTCGAGAACAGATTTATAATGATAAGCCCTGAACCTGACAGGGTACAAAAATACGGCTTATTCCATAAATTCCATGATACAAATGTACTTTATAAGATAATCGCTGATTTTCAATCAGATAAGAGCATTTCCGCCATCAATATCTATGGGCCCGACATCAAGCATATCTGGAAGATATTCAGAATTTATTTTACAGAAGTCGGTGCTGCCGGCGGGTTGGTAAAGCACACGTCAGGCAGGTACCTTTTTATCGAAAAGAAGGGTAAGCTCGACCTGCCCAAAGGACATATTGAACATGGCGAAGAACCAGAGACATGTGCTTTAAGGGAAGTATCTGAAGAATGCGGCATAACAGGTCATTCAATTGTAAAGCCAATATGTCCAAGTTATCATACATATAGCTGGGAAGGTATTTCATACCTTAAGAAAACCAACTGGTTCCTTATGAAATATGACGGGAAGATGGTAATTGAACCTCAGAAATCCGAAGGTATAACAAAAGTTGAATGGCTTTTCCCGGATGAATTGAATTCTATTAAAAGTAGTGCATGGCTTTCGCTTATGGATCTCATCAACTGTTCAATTCTCAGGTGACGATGCCCTAATCTTCTTTTCCTTTGTAATCTTTAAGATTTATCGCGGCAGGTACAAATTTGGAAGCGTCACCTCCGTTTTTAATTATATCCCTTACAATAGTAGAATTAATAAATGAGTGTTCAGGAACTGTAAGAAGAAATACCGATTCGATGCCTGGTGCCATTGATTTATTTACCTGACCAATTGCCCTTTCAAACTCAAAATCAGCAGCTGTTCTCAGCCCTCGCAGAAGATACCCGGCTCCGTTCTTTTTACAAAAATCAACAGTAAGTCCCTCATAATGATCTACTCTTACTCTTGGTTCATTTTCGAAAACCCTGGTAATCATTTCTTTCCTTATCTTAAGGGAATAGTAGTTTTTTTTCAAGGCATTAGCCCCTACAGCAATGATGATCTCATCAAACAGGCTCATTGCCCGCCTGATGATTGCTTCATGTCCGATTGTGAATGGATCAAATGAACCGGGAAAAACAGCGACTTTCTTCATTCGAATGTTATTTTTTTTGGATTCTTTACCTTTTGTTGAAGCAAGGCAAGTTCAAGTACACCCATGATGGTCTCAACATAATAGAATTTTAAACCCCTTATATATATTTCCTTAATGTTTTCAACATCTTTCCTGTTCTCTTCCGAAACGATTATCTCCTTTATACTTGCCCGTTTTGCCGCAAGGATTTTTTCCTTTATCCCACCTACTGGAAGTACTTTACCTCTTAATGTTATTTCACCGGTCATTGCCAGGTATTTTTTTACTTTTCTCTGGGTGAAAGCAGAAGCGATCGAAGTAGCCATAGTAATTCCTGCAGATGGTCCGTCTTTCGGTATTGCTCCTTCAGGAACATGTATATGAATATTCCATTTTTCAGAGAAATTATCAGGAAGATCGAGCATTTCTGCATTTGATTTCAAGTACTCCAGAGCAATGATTGCCGATTCCTTCATTACCTCTCCAAGATTTCCCGTAAGCGTAAGTTTTCCGGTACCTTTACTCAAACTGGTTTCTACAAATAATATCTCTCCTCCTGCTGCTGTCCATGCAAGTCCCGTAACAACACCTGCCTGTTCATTTCCTGAATAAAGATCACGGGTATATTTTGGAGGGCCGAGCATTTCGCCCAGTTCTGTCTGGGAAAGTAAAATATCATATTTTGTATCAGATGCTATATTTTTAGCTGTGACCCTTATTATTTTTGCAAGCCGTTTATCAAGTTCACGTACACCTGACTCCCTGGTATATTTTTCAATAAGCATCTCCATCACCTTATTGTCAATGGTGATCTGATCCTGTTTTACGCCGTGGTTTTCAAGCTGTTTAGGGAAGAGATGCCGTTTTGCAATTTCAAGTTTCTCCTCAACAAGATAACCGGTTATTTCAATCAGTTCCATTCTGTCTCTCAGAGCCGGATTGATTGTAGCAAGATTATTAGCTGTAGCAATGAATAATACTTTTGACAGATCATATTCCATTTCAAGGAAGTTGTCAAAGAAGGTGCTGTTTTGTTCCGGATCGAGTACCTCAAGCAAGGCAGAAGACGGGTCACCCCTGAAATCCTGTCCGACTTTGTCAATTTCATCAAGAATAAAAACAGGATTTGAGGAGCCGGCTCTTTTGATATTCTGGACTATTCTTCCGGGCATTGCTCCGATATAAGTTTTTCTATGACCTCTTATCTCTGCTTCATCATGTAATCCACCAAGTGACATTCTGACATACTTTCTGTCAAGCGCTTTGGCAACAGACTTGCCAAGAGAAGTCTTTCCGACACCCGGAGGGCCGTAAAGGCAGAGAATTGGAGATTTCAGATCACCCTTAAGTTTAAGAACTGCCAGATGTTCGAGAATTCTTTCTTTAACCTCATCGAGCCCAAAATGATCCGAATCAAGAACGTGCCGGGCATTGGTAAGATCGAGATTATCTACAGTATAAAAATCCCATGGCAGATCAAGAAGGGTCTGAATATAATTTACCTGAACTGAATACTCAGCTGCTGCAGGATTAAGACGATGCAGTTTGTCCAGCTCTTTATCGAATACCTTCTTGACTTCAATATTCCATTTTTTAGTCTCAGCTTTTTTAATATACTCTTCAATCTCTTTTTCAATTGGGTTTCCTCCAAGCTCATTCTGGATAGTCTTCATCTGCTGGTGAAGCAGAAATTCCCTTTGCTGTTGATCAAGGTCGCTCTTTACCTTCGACTGTAATTCATTCTTAAGTTCCAGAACCTGGATCTCCTGAACGAGGAACTCGAGCAACATAAAACCTCTGTCTCGCAAGCTATTCATTTCCAGCAGTCTTTGCTTATCCTGAACCTTTATATCTGTATTGGAACATATGAAATTAATAAGATATGTATTATTCTCAATGTTCTTAATAGCGAAGGAGGCTTCAGGGCTTATATTGGGATTGATTTTAATAATCTTGAGAGATAAATCTTTCAGGGAACCAACGATAGCGTCGAAATCTTTACTCAGCATTTCCGGTTTCAATTCAGGGATTGTTTTGACCTTGGCAATGAAGTAGGGATCATTGGAAACAAGTTCCTGTAAGATCATTCTTTTTCGTCCCTGGATAATTGCGGTAGTTGATCCGTCGGGCATCTCAAGAAGCTTAACTATCTGACCAATAGTGCCAATAGAGTGAAGGTCCTGAAACTCAGGGTTTTCAATATCAGGATCCTTTTGTGCTACAGTCCCTACTATCTTATTGTTCCGATAGGCATCTTTAATTAACTGTATTGATTTTGGACGACCTATGGATATAGGAAGAACCACACCCGGGAAAAGTACTGTATTCCTAAGTGATAGTACAGGAATAGCCTCCGGAACCTCAACATCCTCAAGTTCACCATCGTCCCCATCGGCAATTATAGGTATTATATCTCCGTCTCCATCAAGAATATCCGGAAGTAATATCTCATTGACAGATTTCCTGAATTTCTTTTCCATCTGGTATTCTACTCCTTACTTTTTACTTTTCTGTATCATCATGAACTCACCCCACCTGCCCCCCTCTCTGCTTCGCAA
>JADGPU010000059.1 GCA_017882305.1 Bacteroidales bacterium
TTTTCTTGAAAAAAGTCATTTTTCCAATAGTGCAATCTCTTTGCCGCTTTCTTTACGAAAAGTAGTACTCCCATCTGGTCTTATAAACGGGCAACAGGTCGAAAATACACTTAGCTTCTATGCATGGCCTGCTGCTGATATTAATGACTTTTCAAAGTTGCCGATTCCATTCTTATGTGTAGCAACCGATATTATAAACTATCGAAAAATTGACCTGAGAACCGGGTACCTGCCAGATGCTATCAGGGCAAGTTTTTCAGTTCCTTCAATATTTACACCGCTAAAGATTGATAACTTGCTTCTGCTCGATGGTGGCTTAATAAGGAACTTTGCTGCCACTGAAGCCAGGGAAATGGGTGCAGATATAATAATAGGATCCTACGTTGGTTTTAAAGGGTACAAAACCGACAAACTGCTGACCCTCTCGGGAATAATGGAACAAATTGCCATGTTCAGAAGCCTCGATGATTTTGAAGAAGAGAAAAACCTTGTTAATGTGCTGATAAAACCTCAAACTGAGAGATTATCAATTTTTGAGTTTGATAATGTAGACTCACTTATTGAAAGAGGGTACCGGGCAGCACTCCCATATAAAGACTATTTCATAAAACTGGCAGACTCTCTTAACCAGATTGGTTCACAAAAACCATTAGAGTATATCCTTGATAAAAAATCGTATACTTTTAATAAGATTGAAATAACCGGTAACAAAAGCTATTCAAATGAACAGATACTCGGGGTCCTTGATATCAAACCTGGCAAAAAACTTGATAAAGTATTCCTTACTGAAAGGATTGAGCTTCTTTATGGAAAAGCCTGGTTTGACAAAGTAAAATACAGAGTGCTTCCCCGTAATGATTCTCTTATACTGGTTATTGACTGCATAGAGAAACCACATTCAATGCTTTATGGATCTGTGCATTATGATAATGCACTTCAATCCGGACTAATATTTGAGATGTCTGTAAGAGATCTTTTAACTCAAAGATCCGTTATCAATTTAGGTTCACGTATCGGGCAGTATTACAGAGTTGATCTAAACTATCTTCAGTTTATTGACAGAAATCAGATATTCGGATTATCGGCGAATTTATCTTCCGATAATGTACTGCTCCCATTGCTGGATTTAAGAGGGGAAAAAGGAGAGGTGATAAGCAGAAATTTCACGCCAGGACTCTCAGTAAACCGGAGAATAGGACTTAATTCTCTGATGAGCATATCTGCAAACTATGAAAATCTGAACCTGATATTACATTATATTTCTGAGGCTCACTTTAAGAACCTATCATATAATTATATTTCTGCATCTTATGATTATCAGGTTAATAGCCTTGATAATAAACATTTTCCGCATAAGGGAACAATTTTGAACTTATCAGTCAGCACATCAAAACTACAATCTTCAGGACTAAAAACTGATTCTTCAAAAGTAGAATATAGATGGGAAAATCATGGAGAGTTTACGTTCAACAGGTTCTATACATTGCATGGATCTGTTAATCATTATTATACTCCACCGGGCAGACTGACATTTTTATTCGGAGGAGATATTCTTTTAATTACCAATACTGATTCGGTCTCTTCACAAAACAATTTTTATCTGCTTGGCGGAGTTGAATCAGTTAATAAAAGATCAGTTCCCATGGTTGGTTTCCATTCAAATGAAATTCCTGTAAAAAAACTTGCAGGTTTCAGAACTAATATTGATATGGAACTGGTTGAAAACTTTCATCTGAATTTTATGGCGAACATCTTTGCTGTACAGGAAGCGAACCTGAATAAAGGATTTTCATTGCTTACCGGTATAGGTGTTGGTGCAGGTTATATGTCAATTATTGGTCCTATTAAAATTGGCGTGATGTATGGAAACTACAAAAAGGAAGTGTATTTCAATAAAATAAAAGGTTATATCAGTATTGGATATAATTTCTGAGTTTAATAAATCCCGAAACGGTCTGATTGTTGCATATATGGTTTTTATATAATGAAATGATTATTTGTCAGACTTCATTATACCGTAATAAAAATGTTATTTATTGTATGATCTAACTCTCCATGCCAGAGGGATCAGTTCAAAAGAGAAAAAAATGGATGTATCAAAGGTGATTCAACAACATAAAAGACTATGCACCCTGGTTTCAGAAAAGAAGATAAAGCAAAGTCTTGATATACTGACTGATATGATTTCAAGTTCATCGTCAGGAGATATGCATGATGAGTATGATAATATAGAAATGACCTATAGAAATATGCTCACCTATACTATCGACGGAATAAAAGATCCTGAACGTAACAAGATATATCTTAAACTCATTCAGTCAATTCTTAGTCTTTCCGACAGAGCCAGGCAAGACATATTGTCACATAATTCCGGTTGGCATACGTACTGGGTAAAGCAACAAGCTGAAAAAGAGATGAAACTTAGTGGCAAAACTATTGTGGAAACTGTTGATGACCTGATGTTCAAATCGGAGCTTGATGAGTGGCTGAAATTAAGTAATGAAACAAACCCTGATCCTGATTCAGAGATTTCGAAAAAACATAAACATCTGATCAAAAATATTTTTAACCACCTCTGGTTGACGGATTATTATGGAGAGGCTGAAAACAGTCTTATCAATATTATTCTGAAATCCGGTAAATTCAGATGGTATGAAGCAAGTATTTTTACTACTGCTATCACCCTGAGTTCTTTCAGAACATGGCAATCAGATAAACTTTTTCATCTGATAAGTATCTATGAATCTGGTCAGGAAAAAGTTATGGAGCGGGCTCTTTCGGGTCTTATCCTGAACTTCCATTATTATAACGGAAGAATATTGTTGTATCCCGATATTACTGAAAGGATTATCAAGATGAGCCGGGATACCCGATTTAAGGAGCATTGCAGAATCATAGTTCTGCAGATTATCAGGTCGAGGGAAACAGAAAACCTGAGCAGAAAACTTCAGGACGAGATATTGCCTCAGGTTGCCAGGCTGAAACCCATGATTGAGGAGAAGCTTGATCTTGATAATATTCTTCCAAAAGATAAAAATGAAGAGAAGAACCCTGACTGGGCTGAAATGTTCAGCGACTCTGAGGAGATATTCAAGACTATGGAGGAACTCACAAAACTCCAGATGGAAGGAGCAGATGTTTATATGTCCGCCTTTGCTAATATGAAACATTTTGACTTTTTTAAAGACTTTCAAAATTGGTTTGTTCCATTCTATCCCGAGCATGAGACCGTTGATGAGATTTACAGGGATGAGATCCTTGGTCCGGGAACCAATGAGCTGGCAGAGGCACTTTACAAGACTCCTTTTATCTGTAACTCAGACAAGTATTCTTTGCTTCTGAATTTAAAACATCTCCCGTCTGCTCAAAAAAGCATGATGTTAAAGGTATTCCGTATGGAACTTGAAGGGCTGCAGCAATTAAACGATGAAGAATCAACCACCGACCCGTACAGAGTATTCAGAACAAACATAACACAGTATCTGCAGGATATTTACAGATTTTTTAAACTTTCTCCTTATAAAAAAGAATTTGAGGACTTGTTTATCGGTAAGCTGGATATCTATAATTCGGAATTTTTCAGAATGACCAGCAATGGATCTGATGCCGAGGCCGGACTGGCAGATTATTTTTTTAGCAAAAACTTTTACAGCGATGCTCTCCAGCTGTTCCTGAAACAAGTGAATGAGAAGCCATCTGATGTACAATTATATGAAAAGATAGGTTATTGTTACCAGGAAAGTGAAGATTATGAAGAGGCTCTTAAGTATTATAGAAGAGCAGAACTTATTGACAGGAAAGTCTGGACTATCAAGAAAATAGGATTATGTCTGAGGAGACTTGGCATGAATGAGGAGGCACTGGAATATTATTTACAGGCATATGATCTGGAACCAGAGAATATGCATACTGTAATAATGACAGCACATTGCTATATTGACCTTAAGAACTATGAACAAGCATTAAAATATTATTTCAGGATTGAATATAAAGAACCCGGTAACCTTAAGATTTTAAGGCCTATAGCATTCTGCTATTTTGCACTTGGAAGGTTTGATGAGTCGGAGAAGTATTATGATCGTTTATCGAACGGGAAACTTAATGCACACGATCAGATAAACAAAGGTCACCTGGCGCTCTGCAGAGGTAAAAAGAGAGAAGCTGTGGAGCTTTATAAGCAGAGTATAATAAGTGGTGAATTGTCAAAAGAACAGTTCGTATCAATCTTTTCGGAAGACAAAGAATTGCTTATCTCTCTAGGGGCTAACCCGGATGATCTGCCAATCCTTTTAGATTACCTTCTATTTATAATCGGGTAGCCTGGTAGTATCATGGTCAGGGAAAGGAGGAGGAGGTCCGTCCGGTGCTGGCCTTCTGGAAGGATTATGCCATCTGCCATCTCTGGAGCTTAAAGTATCATTTTCATGATTCTTCCTGTTTTGTCTTATCATCTCCTGACGCCGTTCATCCATCTCTTTTAATCTGGCCAGTTGTTCTTTTGTAAGGTTTAAATCCAGTTCTTTCCTGAACTCTTTCATATTGGCGTCAAGGTCTTTCCTGAAATTGTTTTGCAGTTCACTATTAATTATAGCGTACTTATCGAGAACCAGATCAATTTTTGCTTTCTGTTTTTCATCAGGCTGTATTGCCCGGAAAAAGCCATCTCTGAATCTCTCTTCGGAAAAAAAGACTCTGACCGGTTTCAGTCTATGATATCTTATCTGTGCTGAAGTCAGCATCCCCAGAATAAATCCTATTATCAAAGTTACCAGTATGACTAATATCAATTTTCTTTTCATTTTATTCTAATTTCCGGTTAAAAGACATACAATACTCTCATCATAACTATCACTCAATCCCAGGAATGAGTTGAACGAAAGGGAACCTTGCATCAGAAAGATAGAGATAAGAAGGACAACAATTGCTGCAATACCTGTAAGAGCAATACGGTAGAAAGCAAAATTCATATATTTTACGAACTCGACCTCCCGGTTCATTATTATTCCTGCAGAAAATAGTTTATTGCGTACCTTGTCTCCAAAGTCACTACTGAAATTATAAGAAATGCCCTCTTCTTCCAGCTTCCTGGAGACCTCAACAGTATCAGCATCTGCATTCAGTGAGCTGATTATCATTTTTTTAATCTCTGAGGTGTTCATTGCATTAATTATGTATTTATAGTTTTATCAATATATTTCTTAATTGCTCCTGTGCTCTTGATAACCTTGAAAGGACCGTTCCGATCGGCAGATCGAGAATTTCTGCTGTCTCTTTGGTTGAATATCCCTGAAGCATTCTCATAGTTACAATTATTCGAAACCTGGGATCCATAGCCAATAGTGCTTTATTTACTATTTCCGATGCCTCTCTGCTTTCTTCAGTATTATGATCAGCAATTTCAAATTCATGCATTTCATTATTTGCCTTCTGCGAAAACATTGAAAAGAATCTTTTTCTTCTTTTTATCTCATTCAGAGTCAGATTCACAGCAATTTTCTGAATATAAGTTGAAAGTTTTGCTTCTCTCCTGAATTCTGACAAGGAATAATAAAGATTAATAAATACCTCCTGTCCAATATCTTCAGCAAAAACGGAATCTCCAAGCATTCCTTTAACCGTACGTGCAACCATTTTCTGATAACGGTTTACTATTTCTCCGAACGCATTTTTATCTCCATTCAGGGATGCTTTTAATAGTTCATCATCTTCAGTTAAATTGTACGACTCGTTAATCATACTACAACATATAGACAAATAATTACCTTCGAATATTCCCGATTGTTAATTTTTATTAACACTTATCAGGAATTAGAAATTAGAAATTAGAAATCAGGAATTAATTGTGCAATGCAATTCATAATTCGCAATTTAATTTTATTGAGGAGGGTTATACTCCTCTTCTAACAGAACCTGATAATCTTTTGTGTATCTGACCATAAAAAGTTTCTGGTTTTCAAAACCGTCTCCAGCAGCTTTTCGTTTAAATTCGTACTCACACTGTAGCAGGTCAGGATAATGAATTTCAGGATTTCTGATAAAACTCTTTCCATGCATAGCCAACCCACTTAAGAAATAAAATGCAATATCATATCCCTGCCATGCATAACTTTTTTCCAGGGGTTGAGTATGAAACTTTTGCCTGAAAATTGAATTGAACTGTTTTACATTCTTTTTTGAATAATCGATCCAGTAAGGAGAATAGACCATGATATCCATATCAAACAGTTCCTTCTGGTCGAGCCTGTCAAGATCCCTTATAACAGGGTATCCGAATAGTTTTACGTTGAATCTTCGGGAAAGACCGCTGACATTATCTATTGCTTCACTAATTACAGAAGCCTCTTCAGATGCTATAATAACGATGTTTTTTGATTGTTCAGAAAGTGCATTGCTCAACCTGTTTATGGAGTCATTATTAAACATGGACCTGCTGTAGAATCTAAATTCTTTAAACTTAATTTCCTCATATGGCAACTTATAACTCAACTCTGTAAAAATCAAATTTTTAAATCTTTTAACATCCTCATCAATTCCAATAGTATCGGTATGAATAAATACAATATTATTATCGTAATATTCACTAATTTTTTTTGCAAGCGCTTTTTGGGCAATCTCAAGTGAAGAACCGGCCATAAAAAGAGTAGGATTTTTTATCAGAGCAGAATTATTCATAAGCGGCACAGGTGAAACAACAGGAATATCAAGGGTTCTTGCATATTCAGAAACTATAGAGAGATTATGTGAATAAACCGGGCCGATGATAAGATCCATATCCGCCAATTTTCCGGACTTTATAAGTCTTGTAATTTCAATTGTGTCGCTTTGAATATCGTAAGTATTTATATTTATATTCAATCCCAGTGTACGCAATGTATCCGCAGCGAGTAATATACCCTGATACATTTCCAGAAAATCGAAGCTTCCCGGATAGATCCAGTCCTCAGAAACTTTATTTACTTTGTAGCTTTTCCTGCCTTTTACCACTTTAGATGAATCAATCTCCGTTCTCCTTACGTTCTCGGACAGATAGAATGGGAGCAAGACAGCTACATCCAATGAGCCTTTTAAGTCTTTCACAGGCGTAAAACCTGCGGATCTGTCAATATTTACAGGCACTTCTTCTACAATAGAGGGGACAGAGTCGGTTTTAACCTGTTCAATCTCCTGGATTTCAGCCTTTTTAGCCCCAGGAATCCTGACAAAATCACCAACCTGGGGAAACCTTATATCCCTGTTTTCCCTCCTTAGCCGTCTAACTGTAAGTCCATATTGTTTAGCAATAGAAGAAAGGGTTTCCCCCATGAGAACTTTATGGTAAACATACTTATTTTCCTGATCATCAAATTTCTGCTGATTACTCATAAACTCCCTTTTCGGAACAGCAATTTCAGCACCAACAGATAGTTTATTAATATCTATTCCCGGATTGCTCTGAATTATTTCGTTTTCAGAAACACCGTATGCTTTCGAAAGTGAGTAGACCGTTTCTCCCGGTTTAAGACTATGGTATATGAATTTTGATTCATCATGTTCCCTCTTGACCGTTACAGATTCTGTAGGTTTTGCTTCATTAACCAGGGTTACCGGAATTCTGAGTGCCTGTCCCTCTTTTATACCATACACTGCCGGCGGATTTTCCCGGGTCAGGTCCTCTACTGAAATTCCATAAGCTTTTGAAATTGAATAAGCAGTTTCACCTTTTTTAACCTGATGAATAAAATAAGCAGTACCGGAAATAATTACTTTGTCTTTTGATCTCTCAATTAGTACCTGTGAGTTTATAGTATTATTACAGATCAGAACAGATATTAATATCGGCAGGGCTTTTATCCAGTTGATGATTCTCATTAGATTATTTATTAGTCTCTCTCTGGGTTACAATGATTTAAGAAATATCCGGCAGTTCCTTTCAATTCGTTCAGGAACATTACTAATATCTGCCCTTATAAATTTTTCGCCTGTTATCTTTTCAAAAAGTTCTATATACCTCTCCGATACCTGATTAACAAATGCATCTGTCATTTCAGGGACTTCCTGTTCTGCTTTTCCCTGGAAGCCATTATCCATAAGCCACTCCCTGACAAACTCTTTTGATAATTGTTTCTGTGGAAGACTCCTCTCAAAATGTTCCTGATATTTATCTGCATAAAAATAGCGGGATGAATCAGGAGTATTGATCTCGTCAATCAGGTAAATTTTACCATCCTTTTTACCAAATTCATATTTTGTATCAACAAGAATCAGCCCATGTTGAAGAGCAATTTCAGATCCTCTCATGAATACATTCATAGTATATTTTTCAATCAGAAGGTAATCTTCTTCGGAAATCAGGCCGCTACTTATTATTTCTGAATGTGAAATATCCTCATCATGTCTTCCCTGTTCAGCTTTTGTTGTCGGAGTTATTATGGGTTTATTAAACCGCTGATGCTCTTTCATTCCATCAGGAATTTTAATACCGCATATCTCTCTTGCACCGGCTTTATATGTTCGCCAGGAACTTCCTGTAAGATAAGCCCTTACAATCATTTCGATTGGGTATGGTTCGCATTTATGTCCAAAAGTCACAGTAGGATCGGGAGTAGCAATTTTCCAGTTTGGGACAATATCACTTGTTGCATCCAGAAATTTTGCAGCTATCTGATTAAGTACCTGTCCTTTATATGGAATACCTTTGGGAAGCACCACATCAAAAGCTGAAATCCTGTCTGAGACTATCATCAGAAGGTATTTGTCATCAATATTATATACGTCTCTGACTTTCCCCTTGTATATGCTCTTCTGACCAGGAAAATTGTAGTTGGAGCTTAAAATCGTCTTGACCATATTATTTTTTAATATTGTTTTTTAATTTATCGGCTTCATTTTCTTCATTCTCGTACGCCCTTACAATTCTTTTAACCAGTTTATGCCTTACAATATCCCGCTCATCAAACTTGATTATTGAAATGCCTTCGATATTGGCGAGGATACGCATTGCCATCAGCAGACCGGAATCATTTTTCCTGGGGAGGTCGATCTGCGTAGTATCTCCGGTCATAATAAACTTAGAGCTTACACCCATTCTTGTAAGGAACATCTTAAGCTGGCTGATGGTAGCGTTCTGTGCTTCATCAAGAATCACGAAAGCATTTTCAAGAGTTCTCCCCCGCATAAACGCCAGTGGTGCTATTTGTATTGTCCCGTCCTCCAGCCATGTTTCCAGTTTTTTAAAAGGTAACATATCATGAAGAGCATCATAAAGCGGTTGAAGGTAAGGATCAAGTTTTTCTTTCATATCTCCGGGAAGGAATCCAAGCCTCTCCCCAGCCTCAACTGCCGGTCGTGCAAGAATTATTTTTTTTACTTCCCTGTCTTTCAGCGCCTTCACTGCCAATGCGATAGATGTATATGTTTTACCTGTACCTGCAGGTCCCTCGGCAATAATGAGATCGTTAGATTTGTAATCATTGACTAAAAGTAACTGGTTTACAGTGCGCGCGCGTACAGGCTTTCCGCTTGTACCAAAAATGATAACCTGTTCAAACTCACCATTTGACGCCGACTTCATGTGTTCAGCATCAAAGAGATATTTTTCGATGTCCTGTTCGTCAAGCCGGTGATATTTTCGGTAATATTCAATCAGCTCATTAAACTTTTCGGCAAATATTGTTATCTCAGTTTCCTCTCCCATGCATTTAATCTCATTGCCTCTGGCCATGATCTTAATTTTAGGAAAGAAACTGCGGATTTTATCAAGCAGCGAATTATTTGTTCCGAAGAAGACAACAGGATCAATATCCTCAAGAAAAATTATTATCTCTGTCATTAAACCTAACAAAAATTAACGAACTTAAGCGCCATTAGCTTAATTCAAACGGAAATCTGGTAAATAGTTCATAAAAAAATTCATTGAAAAGTACAAAGTAAGGTTATTTTTTCTTTAGAAGATTATCTTTGTTATAAGTTTTTTCATATGCCGGTAATAACATTAACAACGGAGTGGAAGCCAGATGATATTTATTATGGAATCATTAAAGGAAAGCTAAGCAGCAGGTGTCCTGGAACAATTATAATTGATAACGCCGGAAATATTCCTGCCTTTAATATCTCGCACGCCTCTTTTATAATAAGAAATACCTATAATAATTATCCTAAAGGTTCAGTTCATATCATATGTGTTCATTCGGAAGCACATAAGGATCAGGATCATTTGATTGTCAGAGCCAGAGATCATTTTTTCATAGGAACTGACAATGGGATTTTTAACCTTATTCTTAATTCAGATCCGGACGAAGTAATCAAAATAGATCATCAGGAAACTTCAGACGAACTGGAAATATTTGCGAAAACTGCCTCAGATCTTATAGCCGGGAAAAAACCATCCGATCTTGGAAAATCTGTCAAGTCACTTAGTGAAAGAGTACCCTTGAGGGCAACAATTGATAAAGATGTAATCATTGGCAGTATTATATTCATCGACTCGTATGGAAATGCAATTTCTAACGTAACGAGAGAGGTTTTTTACAGGGTATTTGAAAATAAAGCCTACAGGATCCTTATTCAGAGCAATAAAAATTATACAGAGCGGATTTCCTTGAAATACAGTGATGTACCGGTAGGTGAACTGCTCGCAAGATTCAACCAACTCGATCTTCTTGAAATATCAATCAATGGTGCGGACGTATCCGAATTGCTCAGTATTACAGTCGGTTCCGTGTTGCGTATCGATCTTGTCAATAAGACTGCATCTCCTAATCGTTTGTTTTAAAGTAATGACTAATGAATGATAAAAACAAAAGCCTTGAAGAGTTTAACAGGCTTCTTGGCATTATGGATGAACTAAGGGTAAAGTGCCCATGGGATATGAAGCAGACTAACGAGAGTCTGCGGAAACTCACAATTGAAGAGACCTATGAATTAGCAGACGCTGTTTTCTCCGGCAGTGATGAAGGTATAAAAAACGAACTTGGTGATCTCATGCTTCATATAGTCTTTTATGCAAAAATTGGTGCTGAAAAAGGAGTTTTTACAATGGCAGATGTTCTGGAAGGTATTAACAATAAGCTAATTTACAGACATCCGCATGTATTTAGTGATGTCAGGGTTTCCGGAGCGTCAGAGGTTGAGGAGAACTGGGAACAACTCAAAATCAAGGAGAATAATGGCTACAAACCAGTCCTTTCAGGTGTACCATCATCGCTGCCTGCAATTGTAAAAGCTAACAGGATCCAGGAAAAGGTAAGGGGTGTCGGTTTCGACTGGGAGAACCGTGAGCAGATATGGGACAAAGTTCTTGAGGAAATCTCAGAGCTGAAAGAAGAGATAAAAAACCATAATACCGATTCAATAGAATCAGAACTTGGTGATGTGCTTTTTTCAATTATAAATGCCTCTCGTCTTTATGAAGTTGATCCGGAAGCAGCTCTTGAAAAAACCAACAGGAAATTTATTAAGAGGTTTAATTATCTTGAAAATGAGACCCTTACAAAAGGTCTCTCACTTCACGATATGAGTCTCGATGAGATGAATGTGATTTGGGAGGAGGCGAAGAAGGAGGATTGACATATTTACCCCCTAAATCCCCCAAACGGGGGACTTTACTATTTCATTTAATAGCCCCCCATTTGGGGGGTTGGGGGGTTGGAAAATCGATAGCTCAACAACTGGTAAATAATTTTCGCAGCAATAAAATCGGGAGATTTATTCGTTGCAGAGGGACATAATTCGACGATATCAAATCCGACAACATTCCTGGCTTTTATGACATCTCTCAAAAAATGCAGCAGTTCAAAATATGCAGGTCCTCCTGGCTCCGGAGTTCCGGTACATGGCATTATAGAGGGATCAAATACATCAAGGTCGATGGTAATATATACATTCTCCGTAAGTCTGTCAAGCGCTTTTTCATACAGACTCTTGTCATAATAAAGCTCATGTGAAAAGAATATTCTGTCCTTTTCAACGAATGGCAGCTCTTCTGCCGACATGCTTCTGATTCCAACCTGAACTACAGGTGCATATTCACGTGCTCTTGCCATGGTACAGGCATGATTAAACTCTGACCCTTCGTATTCCTGTCGCAGATCAGCATGAGCATCAAGCTGAAGTATGGTTAGATTTTTAAAATATTCTGAAAAAGCTTTTATAGCACCAATAGAGACGGTATGGTTACCACCAATAATTACAGGAAATTTTTTTTCTGACAAGAGTGATAATGTTCTGTCATATACAGCGTTAACAAGTTTTTGGGGTGTTTCTTTTTCTAAAAGAGGAGCAATTGTATTTATTCCGGTAAGATGAGCTTCGGATGAGGTTTCTACATCGTAGAATTCAAGATTGACAGAGGCTTCGAGAATAGCATCAGGTGCCTTAGCGGCTCCTTTCAACCACGTACTTGTCTCATCATATGGTACAGGGACAATGATTATACCTGATTCCGAATAATTATAGACTACCTCATGGCCTCCGAAGTTCATATCTGGAATTATTAGTTACTGAAAATTTCTTCCCCGTATTCCTGTTGTATTCAAAAAAACATCTGCCGCAGCATTTTCCCTTTGTGTTACTTTGTGTTTTACTTTGTGATCCCTTGTGGTTAATTGTATTGTTTTTTTACCACAAAGGTTCACGAAGGTTTCACGAAGGTACACAAAGGTTTTGTGCGAAACCTACTGCAATGATTTATTCAGTCTTTGGCTTTGGAGTTGTTTTCTTCTTTTTCTTTTCAGCTACAGGTGCTTGTTTTTCTTCAGATGCAACTTCAGGTTCCTCCTTAATGAGAAGGTTGAGGTTATGAAGGATATTATACCATTGAGCAACTTTTTTTATGTCGCTGGTATACACTTTATCTTTTGAATATTCCGGGAGAATCCCTTCAAACCATACTCTCAATTTGCCTGTATCTGCTTTTGAATCTATTGCTGGTCCTCCGTTCTCCTTTTCATGAATCAGGTCAAAAACTTTCCCAAGAGGCATATCCTCTTTATCAGTGAAAATTGCAATGTCTTCCAGCGAGCTCACTTTTGCTGAGCCATAGGCACTGCTTCTTTTTTTTGTTTCAAGGTGTTCAACAATTATTGCATTTTTCCCCTGGGCAATAAACTTAAAAAGTCCGGGTTCGCCAGAAATTGCCAGAATATCTTTTAAATTCATTTTTGCTTTATTTAAATACAAATTTAATTCTAGAATTGTAAAGTTGGTTTCATAACTGATGTTTTTTTCAATTTTACAGATCAGTTCATATTCCGTTCCTTTTTAATCTTTTCATATGCCTCATTAACCCTTGTAAACTTTTCATCTGCAGATTTTCTGATATCATCACCAAGATGGCTTACTTTATCGGGATGATATTTCATTGCCATCTTTCTGTATGCTTTTTTAACCTCTTCATTTGAAGAAGATGGATCTATTTCAAGAATTTTATAGGAAGAATGTGTTTCGGGAATAAACATATTTTTTATTGACAAAAAATCGCCAGAAGCAACTCCCAGATACGACGAAATTTTTTCAATAATCTGAATTTCCGAAGGGTGGATTACACTGTCTGCCAGAGAAACATTAAATAACAGATGTAACAATTGCAGACGCGAGGAGTAATCCATGTTTCCTTTTATCTGAAGACAAACATCCCTTACCGGGATTTCCTGTTTAAGTATATCTTTTAGCATCATCAAGGCCTGCTTTGCAGATTCCTGACCAAATTGTCTGATAAAGAATTGTTTAACATAGTCGAGCTCAGATTTTACAACTTTCCCGTCAGCTTTCATAACTGCTGCAACAAGAACCAGCAGGCTCATTCCGAAGTCGCCCTGGCTTGTCCTGGCAGTCCCGGTAGTGTAGGTTGACGTGGTACCGTCTATCATTGAGCCTACCAGAAAACCCAACAGGCCCCCTATCGGTCCACCCATAGCGAAGCCAAGTCCTCCGCCAAGCCATTTTCCAAACATTCCCATATTCAGAATTGAGTATTAATAAATGTTAAAATGTCTTCGTGTATTTTCAGGATGGCAGGAATGATCATATCATTTTCGGAGTTGTTGATTATATAATCCGACAGTTTTATCCTGGATTCATCATCCATCTGATTCTTCATTCTCTCCATAACCTGTTCCCTGGAAAGTTTATTTCTCTGAATAACCCTTTCCACTCTCTCTTCAACAGGAGCCACAACTGTGGCTACCCTGTCCACAAATTTTGAAGCTCCGCTTTCAAAAAGTATTGCTGCCTCCATTATTACATATGATGCTGTCTGAACCAATACCCATTTCCTGAACTGATCAATAACAGCAGGATGAACCAGCAAATTTACCTTTTCAAGGAGAGAGTTGTCATTAAATATAATCGTAGCCAATTCTGTCCGGTCAAGATTCCCGGCGATGTAAAGGTCTTTCCCTGCTATAGCATTGAGACTTCTCACGATCCTATTGTCATTCTCCATTATTTCGCGTGCTTCACGGTCTGCTGAAAAGACAGGTACCCTGAGGACATCGAAAACCCTGCACACGGATGTTTTACCGCTTCCGATACCGCCAGTAACACCTAGCTTAAACCCTGGTTTTCTTTCTTTTGTCATTTAAATACCTCTCGGATAAAAGGTCATTGTTTATTTTTATTATCAGACTTATTATCAGGGATACCAGATGAATTTGCAACTACCTTATCAAGAGCAAAAAAAAGAGTATCGGGTTTAATTGAGATAATCTCACATCCTGATTTTATTTGCACATTCAGACTTTTTGAAAGTCCTGATGTGACAATATAATAGTTTGATGCTCTATCCCCGGCAGCTCTTTTATAAGTGACTTTTGAAATGTCAATGATCAGGGGTGCTTTTTTGACTGAAATTTTAAGCTTTAATATTGAATAACCCGGACCTTTAAGAAAGAGGTTAAGATCAGCTGGTTGTTCTGCAGTAATGACTCTTTCTTTAGGTATATTTGTATACTCTACCTGATATTTTATTTCGGCTTCATTTTCTTTCCCCAGGGAATTGAGGTACCAGAAAATAAAAGAGAGAAAAAGGAAGAAAGCAAAAACAGCAATATCTCTGTTGATTACCCTTGCTCCCTTCTTCATAAGCATTTCTGTCCGTTTTCCATTTTCCCCTTTCACAAAAGGTTTAATGTAAAGAATTAGTTATAATTCGTCGGCAGAGGGATCTTTCAGAAGTGCGTTTTTGTCAATTCTTAGTTTGACATCTCCACCAACATCAACAGTTACATAGTTATCCTTCACTTCATATATTCTCCCATATATTCCTCCTGTGGTTATAACTTTATCACCTTTTTTCAGGGAGCTTCTGTAGCTTGTCATCTCCTTCTGCTTTTTCATCTGCGGTCTGATCATGAAGAAGTAAAAAACAACAAAAACAAGGATAAGTGGAAGGAAAGTCACAAGGGGATTACTCTGTCCGGCTGTTCCGGAAGGTTGACCCATCAAATACAAATAAGCAAAATTGGTCATTGTTTCAATTATTAATTATTATTTATTATTGGTTACAACTTCTGCAGTTATTTTTAATAATACAACTGGTTTTGAAGCATTCGATTTCACTGTAATGGTTTTTGTCTGCATTCCACTTCTGCCTGAAGTGTCAAAAACGACTTCCAGATTTCCCGAAGCCCCTGGAGGGATTGGTTTTGTATCGTACCCGGGAACGGTGCATCCGCATGTTGTTGTTGCTGACGAGATTATAAGATTTTCTGCTCCTTTATTATCAAATTTAAATGTATAACTGACCTTTTCTCCCTCTGCAACTTTTCCAAAATCGTGCTGATATTCCCTGAAGATTATCTCACTTGTTCCGGTGCTCTTAGTTTTTGAAGGGGAATCAGTTGATTCTTTTCCTGTACTACTTCCACAATCTGAAGCTATTATTGCTAACAGTATCCAAGATATTAATATGACCTTCCTCATTACACTGATCTAACTTTAATTCATCAACTTTCGTCTGTTAACATTTCGCCGACAAGACCTCTGCCAAACTTGTTAAAAAGGCCTTCATCGCGGATTTCCTTTACTATATTATCAAGAATTCCGTTGACAAATGTACTGCTTTTTGAAGTACAATAGTATTTGGCAATCTCAATGTATTCATTCAGGGTAACTTTTACAGGGATTTCCGGGAATTCAAGTATTTCAGTTATTGCGAGCTGCATTACAAGAATGTCCATCAGGGCAATTCTGTCAACTTCCCAGTTGGTAGTATTCTTGTCAATAAGTTCAGAACATTTTTTTGAGTTAAGGATTGCTTTTCTGAATAGTATTTTCACAAATTCTTCATCCTCAGCATTTTTGAATAAAGGCATCAGGGGAGTTTTTTCACCTGAATCTGTTTTAAATTTTTTCAGAGTTTTCTCAACCATTGACGAAATGTATTCCATGTCATCATTCCAGTATATGCTCTGTTCTTCAAGATTTGAATTGAGATCTTCTGAATTTGAAAACAGTTCTGTAACAAGTCGGACAATAAACTTTTTATCAGAAAGATAATTATCATTTTCGGACTTCATATACTCTTCATATACCTCCCATACAATCATTTTATTGTAAAGCAGGCGTGGAATATGAGAGTTATTAATCCAGGAAAGCTTTTTAGAGAAAATATAGCCCTTGAATTCATTGTTTTTTCTAAGTTGGGCAATGATTTTATTATCAATGAATCTTCTTCTAGGATTAAGGTCTTCATGAGATGGCATTCTTTTCTGAAGAGCCTGATCGATCTTCTCCGCGGCAATATCTGCGACTTCAAGAACAAGCAGCAACAGGTAGTGATAAAGATCGTAACTCTTACCAATGCTAAACATTAATTCTGTCTCGGCCTGGGCAAGATTCCCATCCTCCCTGCGGTTAAAAGCATAAAGAGCCATCAGGGCTTTTATACGTAATAATCTTCTGCTTATCATTCTTAAAGAACCTCAAATTTCCGCTGCAAAAATACTCTTTTTCCCTTACCCTCAAAACAACTGGGCAAAATTAAGAACAAATAATATATCAGGTTTTGATTTGATAAAATAATTGTTACATTTGACAAAACAAAACCCTAACACTAACTGACTTAGAAATGGAAGAAGAAGCCGTAATACAGGAAGTCATAAACGGGCATGATGAAAAAAACATAAAAGAAGAAATTTTCACCAAAGTGGTGCGTGCCGGAAAGAGAACCTACTTTTTTGATGTAAAAGCTACCAGGAAAGATGATTATTATCTGACTATCACTGAAAGCAAGAAACGTTTAGGTAAAGAAGGGAAAGTGTTTTACGAAAAACATAAGATCTTCTTGTATAAAGAAGATTTTGAAAAGTTTTCGGAAGGATTAAAAGATGCTGTTACATATATTGGTAATGGTAGAGATGAAGCAAAAGTTCCAGAACCAATATCCTTTGCTGAAATCAGTGATGAAAAAAGTCCAACGGCAGCTGAAGAATTCACAAACGTCGAGTTTGAAGACCTTGGCAAGAAGTGAATATGATTATCTAAATGTCTGATTATATACTCCTTATTCTGGGGATCATTTTTATGATCATAGGGATAATCGGGTGTCTTGTTCCTGTATTACCCGGACCTCCTTTAAGTTTTCTTGGACTAATATTTCTTCATCTGACAAGGTTCGGACAGTTCACAACCCCGACATTAATTATTCTTGGCGCAATAGCTGTTATAGTTACGGTTCTGGATTATATCGTGCCAGTGTGGGGAACAAAAAAATTTGGTGGTTCAAAATATGGTACTAAAGGTGCTATGGTTGGATTGATAATAGGTTTTTTTCTCGGTCCTCTTGGTATAATTCTAGGCCCGTTAATCGGTGCGTTTGTCGGGGAAATGATATTCAAAGATGATATGAGTTATGCTTTTAAGGCCGGCTTCGGAAGCCTGCTGGGATTCCTGACAAGCATTGGCCTTAAACTGGCAGCTTCCTTCGTAATGACTTTTTACTTTATTAAAGAACTTATTTCCTGAGCTAAAAAAATCCCAGTGTCGCCACCATCACTGCCTTAATAGTATGAAGACGGTTCTCTGCTTCGTCAAAAACTATTGAATGTTCTGATTCAAATACATCTTCTGTTACCTCCATCCCGTCGAGGCCAAATTTTTTGAAGATATCCTCTCCTACTTTTGTGTCCCTGTTATGAAATGCGGGAAGACAATGGAGAAATTTGACTGACGGATTTCCCGTCTTTTCAATTACTTTCAAATTAACCTGGAAGGATTTTAATAAGCTGATTCTCTCTTCCCAGACAGAATCAGGTTCTCCCATAGATACCCAAACATCAGTATAAAGAAAATCTGCACCTTTTACTGCCTCATCAACATTTGAGGTAATAAAGATCTTTGCACCTGTCTCTTTTGCAACAGCATGGCATTTTGTCACCAGCTCTTCTGATGGCTGATACTCTTTGGGAGCTGCAATTCTGAAATCAATACCCATTTTGGCAGAGCCAACCATCAGGGAATTCCCCATATTATACCTTGCATCGCCCAGGTAGCAAAAAACCATCTTATTAAGTGGCTTATCAGAATGTTCTGTCATTGTAAGGAAATCGGCAAGAATCTGAGTTGGATGGAATTCATTAGTCAGGCCATTCCATACAGGCACTCCTGCATACTTTGCAAGCTCTTCAACTATATCCTGACCATAACCACGATATTCAATTCCATCATACATACTACCAAGTACTCTGGCAGTATCTTTCATTGACTCTTTCTGACCAATTTGTGAACCGGTAGGCCCAAGGTATGTTACATGTGCTCCCTGATCATATGCAGCAACTTCAAAAGCGCAACGTGTTCGTGTTGAGGCTTTTTCAAAAATAAGTGCAATATTTTTCCCCTTAAGATACTGTTTCTCAGTGCCATTATGTTTCGATTCTTTCAGCTTTCCAGCCAGATTGAGGAGAAATGTAATCTCTTCCGGTGTAAAATCAAGCAGTTTAAGGAAATGGCGGTTGTGTAAATCAATTGACATAACTTATAAGTTTAATCGTGTAAAAATAGAAAAATTTGTTCAATTTATTTGTTGGCGACGGGCACCAGGCGACAGG
>JADGPU010000002.1 GCA_017882305.1 Bacteroidales bacterium
CCGAAAACAGTATCTTCTACGAGAGGTTTCCTCGATTTTACTGATTCGAAAAAGTTCCACATGTGGGGATTAAAATCATCCCAGTCGTGACCACGATAGTTCACCTCATCATAAATTGGTTCTTTACCAAGTTTGGGGGCGTGTTCACTGTACCATTTACTCTCATATTCAGCACGCATCTGATGCGGAAATCCGCCGGCATAATAACTGGGAGCCAGATCAATACCAGGTTGTGGTGCATAACGGAGGTTAAACTCGCCTGCATCGAGAATACCCTTCGGACCCATAAACCGGGCCAGCTCAGGAGTTTCAGTTCCAAGACCTAATCTGCAATAAACAGGGATTCCATGATAATCAAACAACACAACATGCAGATCGGGCATGTTTCTTCCGTCTTTCCAGCGGAATATCCCTCCAAGAGCCGTAGCTGATCGTGGTGCTTCATTCCATCCCAGTGTAACCATCATGCCACTTACTAAATGAACCATGAGATCACCGCCTACTCCTGTACCATATTCCTTCCAGCAGCGCCAGCGGGCGAAACGTTCTTTGTTAAACGGTATCTTCGGTGCATCATTCAGCCATGTATCCCAATCAAGAGTACTTGGAGATAGATCCGTGGGGGGAGGATACTCCCATGCGCCTGTGGGATCATTACGGCCAAGGGTAATTTCAACCTGTTCAATATCACCAATGGATCCACTGCTGTACATTTCACGTGCTTTTTCACAGAGCATGGAGCTTACCCTTTGTGAACCTATCTCCACAATCCGGTTGTTCTTCTGTGCTGCAGCTACCATATCAAAACCATCAGCAACGGTATGCGACATAGGCTTCTCACAATAAATATCTTTCCCTGCGTTACATGCATCTACTACCACGCGCTTGTGCCAGTGATCAGGGACCGCAGCGAGGATGCAATCTATATCCTTGCGATCGAGCAACTCCTGGTATTTGCGGGTTGTATACAGATTGGGGTTCCCGGTGATCTCTTTTGCGAGCGTATGCCTGCCATCATAAAGATCAGCAGCTGCAACGCATTCAATACCGGGCAGAGTAATGGCACCTGAGAGCAGTCCGGATCCCTCCATGCCTACACCTATTATACCAAATCGCAGCTTATCGCTCGGGGCGATTTTTTTTGACGGAGAACCGTAAGGTTGTGCATTCAGCTGAATGGTTCTTGCTGCCAGCAGACCTCCGGTTGCCATTGCTCCTGTCTGGATGAATTTACGTCTGGTCAGATTGTTTTTCATAAGTTTTTCCTCCTGTTTTTATTATTGGAAATGAAATTCCTGTTATTTTGATTCAAGTTTATTTTCAAAAAACACTATAGTAAAAGTAAAATTAAATCACCAATTAATATCAGGTAAATTAATTTTCTCTGCAAAGGATTAAGTGAAATAATAATTATAACATATCGCCCCAGATTTTTTTATCCTTTAACAGTTTTTCCCGCAGAATCTGAATCGGGGGCATACCGTTATCCAATAGGAGGTCATGAAACTTCTGTAACGAGAAATTTTCTCCCTCCTGTTTTTTGTAGTCTTCCCGGAGTTTAAGAATCTGCAATTTCCCAAGTGAGTAATAAAGGTAGCCCGGATCAAAAGTACCACGAATAGCTTCCTGTCGTGAAGGTTTTTCACCTTGATACCAGTTATCCATAAAAAACTTCGTTGCATCATCCACTGACATCCCCTGACAATGTGTTTTTATTGATACACACAACCGGCATAAGCGAAGCAAGGCTTCACCGGATTGAGCCAAACGATATTTTGCAGATTTGATCGGATTGCCATTATTTCCATATCCTTCGTCTGTCATCATTTTCTCTCCATAATGCGCCCACCCTTCTATAAATGCATAACTTCCAAAGATTTTTTCAATTCTTGTGGTTGGAGATGTATTAAGGTGGAGGGCCTGAATGTAATGTCCCGGGTAAACTTCGTGAATAGTAGTTATCTCGGTCGTATAATTATCAAACATAGAAAGCCAATCTTCTTTTTGTTTCGCTGTCCATGTTATATCAACCGGTGTAATGTAGTAATATGCTTCAGTTGCTTTCTTCTCGAAAGGGCCAGGCGTATCCATTGAAGCTGTACTGGTGGATCTTGCATATTTGGGTGTTTCTTTAACCTGAACGCGAGCTTCAGATGGAATCGAAACTATCTTTTTATCAATAAGAAATTGTCTGATGGCTTCCACATTTTTTTTAACATCCGGTATCAGGCTGTCGGAAACTGGATGTTCCTTCTGGAGATCCCGATAAACTTCTACAGGTTTTTTCTTAGGATCAATAATCTTCGCCGTTGCATTAAAGACATTCTTTTCACGCTCAAGTTCCGACAATCCTATTTCAAGTATCTTTTCAGGAGTCATTGAAATGTCCTCACCGGAAAGCAGCATTTTCTGATATTTTTCTCTGCCGAGTCCATAATTATTATGGGCTTTCGGAAGCTTTTCTTTTTCAAGATAATCAGTAAACGCTTTCAATTCAAGAATAGCTTTTTTGTTTACAGTTTCGAATACAGCCATAAGAGAATCCTTTTCCAGTTCTTTTAAAGCCACTTTTAAATCGCTATTTAAAAAATCTGCAGAACCTTTGGCTATTTGAATGGCAGTCTCAACATATGGTTTAGCGAGAGAATCGACCAGATTTGACTTTGCAACAGCAAAGATTATGGGAGCCTTTTTCTCAATAGCTATGATAGATTTCAGGCGGTCTTTGAGTGGTGCGAAATTTCGCTTGATGTATATGTTTACATCCATGGCACCGGCATAGGTCATCGGATTCTTAGTGTAGGATTCCATCTCTTCAAAATTGAAGATCTCATTCTTTATCCCGCAATGTAATATGCGAAAATCATAATACATTCCCGGACTCAGAGAAGCGGTATCAATTTCGTTAAGCATTTGGTCATACATTTTGAGTCTGGCAAGCTCTTTTTGGAGTGATTCCTTGCTATAGTTTGAGATCTTACCATCGGACTCATGAATTCCCAGATAGACTGACAATTCAGGTCGCCAGGCCAGATAGCCTGCCAGAAAGTCTTCCGAAATTTGTTGGAATTTCGCGTCTCCTTTCGCTGATGAAGAAGTTTTTGTTGCTTCCTTACAACCTATTAACGTAGTCGTTAAGATAACAAAAAGAATAATCAGTTTTTTCATAGGTATTTGACTTTGGTTTATATGATAATTGTATCCAAAATTGATATGACTGAGAGTGGTTTTTCAATTCTTCGTTACTTTATCTCAAGTTATGAACCTTGCCATTTTGACTATCAATTTTGATTAACTTTTATTTTTGATTTGCAATAGCCTTTTTCACTTCCTCGAGATGAAGATATAATGTGTGGTCATAGATAGGTTTTAAAGAATCGCCTTTTTCAAGGAGCTTTAGTGCTTCTTCATATTTGCCCTTCTTATACAATCCCCAGCCTTTGGTGTCAAAAAATGAATAATTATCAGGAAGTAATTTTAAAGCTTTATCGATAAGTTCCAGACCTTCAAGAGGATTTCTGTCTTTATCAATAAGGAAATATGCAAGGTTGTTCATTCTGAATGGATTGGCGGGTTGCATTTGTAGTACCTTCCGATAATTTCTTTCTGCTATATCAGGGATGCCGGCAGATGAATAAATATCAGCCAGGCCGCCTGTTATATCTGCATCTGATGCCGAATTGTCTTTGCATATAGAAAGATATTCCTTAATATATTGATTAGCCGCCACTGTATCTTTCTCAGTAAAACACAGAATAATCTGCCTTTTGATTAATCCCAGATCACCTGGAAAATCTCCAGTCGCTTTTTTAAGAAGCTCTTTTTCTTTCTTGTATCTTCCGGTTTTATGATAAGCAATTACGAGCGTTTCATAAAAATTGCTGTTCAGAGGTTTTGTATTCCAGCTTTTATATATTTCAATTGTCTTTTCCAATTCAGGTATTGCATTGTTGTATTGATTCATTTCAAAATAAGGAAGCCCAACTGTCCAGTGAGTGAGAGGAATCCGGTCATTAATTTCCAGAAGCTGCTTTGCATATTTTATCTCCTCATATATTGATTTTTCATGATACCTGCCATATAGCCAGTTTGCCCATATTTTCAACTCGAATGGCAACTGATCCTTTTTTTCATAAACTTTCAGACACCATTTTTCTGCCTGGTCATATAACCCCTGGTTTGCAAATGATATTGAAAGCCAAAAATATGCATAGACAAAATTGGAGTCGATTTTTAAGGATTGAGAAAACAATTTAATGGCTGATAAATTATCCCCCTTAAAATATGCTTTATATCCAAGAATAAAAGACTTATATGCTTCGACTGAGTTAGGCATGATAGTTTGAAATTCAACAGAAATTTCTTTTTTTAAAGAAGAAATAATGAGAAAATTCTTTATCATAGTCGACAGTGAATCAGTGATCTGCAGAATCTTTTTGATTTCTCCATCTAACTGAAAAGATTTGAAGACATCTTCTGTCTTTGAATCAATTAATTGTGCACTTATCCTTATTTTTCCTCCTGCCTCATTTATGTTGCCATATACAAAAACGTTTGCATCCAGATTCTGGGAAATAGTCCTTGCAACAGTTGGCGTTATCAAGGCATAATTATCAAAACCTTTACTCTGAAGAAGATTATTCGTTGATTCTGTTTGCCTGACTTTCAGATCAGGAGAGTTAGAAAGGGAAGTAACCAGGTTAAACTGGATGCCGTCCTGCCAGATATTCCAGGTAGTGTCATTGGTCATATTCTGAAATGGCATAACTGCAACAGAAATTCTTTCACCTGAGGATCTCAGTTTATCCAAGGTGTTCCGTTTGAATATCTTCGGCCAGGCAAATAATACTGCAATTATTAATATCGATATGATTGCAACTCCTGATATCAACTTGAGCTTATTCGGTTTAACTTTTTTCTTTTTCTCTACCTGTTTCTCATTTTTATTGATCACATTCAATGACTCACTTTGTCTGATCTTCGCATTCATAGCTGGTGTTTGAATACTCTTCAGCCCACGAATAATTTCATCAATTGCATTAGCTACTTTGTTTATCTGGATCTTGTATTCGGTACTATTTAGATTCTTCTTATCATTATCTTTTGAGGTAAGCGGTTTATTTACTCCTGGTTCTTTATAAATAAATTCAATTGCTCTTAGTGCTCCTCCCAGTTCTTTTTCAAGAAGGAATTTATCTTCAACAGCAAGGTCGTGTATTTGAATTGGAAGAATCCTGTTTGCAACATTACTGTTTGAGAGTTTTACCTTCAAACCAAACTGATCCTGAGAGGCTTGTCCTATAAATGCTTTAAACTCCTGTTTCCATGCAAATGACTTTGGATCGCAGTAAGTGCGTGAAATAATTGGTATAAAAATCAGGCATTTAAGTTTCGATTTAAGAGAGTCATCAACATTGTGTGTCTCCAAAAGTCCGTCGTGTGGATTGATGTCAAAATATACACTGATATCTTCTTTGAATGTCGATTCGAGTTCATTCTTAAGAGCCTCGACAAACGTACTCACCCACCTGTCGCCCTTGTTGTCTTTCTGGCGGTAGCTTACGAAGATGTCGTATTCGAAACCCGGGATGAGACTTGCCATATTATTTCTTGTTGTGATAAAGTTAGGAAAGACATTTATATATCACAAATATACAAACCATCCGTCAGGGACTTGACCCGTATTGAATATTTCTTTTGTTTCATATATTTGTACTGAATTATATGAATAAAAATTCGTAAATTAATTTAACAAACTATAACATATGAAAATTAAACTATCTTTAATCGTAGTCCTCTTCGCAGGACTTTCAGGTGTCAATTCATTTGGCCAGGAACAAAGATTTAAAATTTCACTTGCCGAGTGGTCGTTTCATGTTGCATTAGGCAAGGGGGAAATAACTAATCTCGATTTTCCGAGAATTGCAAAAACAAAATACAATCTTGATGCGGTCGAGTATGTTTCTACTTTTTTTAAGGGTAAGTCAGAAGATACTCAATACCTTACAAGTTTAAAAGACTCATGTACAAAATATGGTGTAAAAAGCCTGTTGATAATGGTTGATGGAGAAGGTAATCTGGCAGATACCTCCGCTGCAGCCAGGCAGAAAGCAGTTGAAAATCACTATAAATGGGTTAAAGCAGCCAAATTTCTAGGTTGCCATTCTATAAGGGTTAATGCAGCGGGCAGAGGAACTATGGGCCAGATGCAGGCTGCAGCTATTGACGGTTTAAGCAAATTATCTGATTATGCGGCTGGATTGGGTATTAATGTTATTGTAGAAAATCATGGAGGAAATTCTTCAATCGGAAGATGGCTTTCTGAAATTATGAAAGCAGTTAACCGACCCAATATCGGAACCTTACCTGATCTGGGAAATTTTTTCGAATATGATCGTTATATAGGAGTCAAAGACATGATGCCTTTTGCAAAGGGAGTCAGCGGGAAAACCCACGAATTTGATCAGGATGGAAATGAAACGGTAATCGATTACCCGAAAATGATGAAGATTATCGCTGACTCAGGTTTTAAGGGTTATATTGATGTTGAGTACGAAGGCAATAAATTAAGCGAAACTGATGGAGTGAAAGCATCTATTGCTCTGGTAGAAAAGGTTATCGCTCCATATAATAAATAAAACCAAAGGAGACACAGATAGGGTCATGCCGTGGCATGACCCTATCCTCTATAAATCAACCAATCTGATCAGATCAATTTCATATTCACAGGATCCCAGTTGATTATTTTTTTCTGGAAATAACTGTCATTGCATGCCAGACAGGGAGCGCAGGCTCTGAATCCGAAAACGGGGTCCTCGACAACAGGTTTGCCTGTTCTGACTCCCTCGAAGAAATTTGTGAAATGTTCAAGATGTTCATCAAATCCTTCAGGAGCAGAATATTTCGTGTCGGGCTTTACAGGCCTTTGCTGCTCTGTTTTTGAATATTTCTGATTATATCTTTTCAACAGTTCTTCCTGCATAGCTTTGGGATAAGTATCGAAGGCATCCCATCCTCCGATTCCCGGTGCTTTCGACATGATGCTGTTACTGACAACAAATCCGTTATCGACCATTTCAATAATACCTTCGCTTCCAATAAACCTGGTCACTGACTTTTCTCCATTACCGCTCACAAAATTAACCCTTAACATTACCTGGAATGAGGGATGTTCTTTTGTTTCGGGGTAATGCATTATCGCTACCATAATATCCGGAACATCACGTTCATCTTTCCAATAAGTAAGTTGACCGGAAGCATATATCTTTTCAGGACCTTTGGAATCGGTCAATACATGTATACCTGATAACAAGTGGACAAATAAGTCTCCTGCTACCCCGGTTCCAAAATCACGGTAATTTCTCCACCAGAAAAATTTCTTTGCATCATAAGGCGTCTTTGGTGTGCCTGCTATATACCTGTCCCAGTCCACTGTCTGAGGTGATCCATCGGTAGGCATTGTGTACTCCCACGCACCGAGAGCATCCTGCCTGTCAAATGAAGCCTCAATACAATTCAGTTGGCCAATAATACCTGTTTTGTACAATTCTTTAGCTTTGCGATAAACTATACTGCTGACCCTCTGACTACCCACCTGCATTATTTTTTTAGTTTTATCGCGGGTAGCTATAACGTCCAATCCCTCACTTAGTTTATGCACCATGGGCTTTTCACAATAAACAGATTTCCCGGCATTCATGGCATCCATCGTTATCCTTGCGTGCCAGTTATCACTGGTCGCAATTACTACTGCATCAATGTCTTTACGGTTCAGAATTTCCCTGTAATCTTTAGTTGTAAAGATATCCTTCCCGTATTTCTCCTTTACTCTCTCAAGTCTGCCTGAATATAGGTCGCAGGCAGCAACCAACTCTATTCCAGGGACTTTTAAAGCCGTATCGATATCGTTATTGCCCATAATGCCCATTCCAATTCCGGCAATTCTTATTTTATCGTTGGAAGAGAAATTTTTGCTATAAGCTATAATATGTTCTTCAATTTTTTCGCGTGATGCAAAACCGACTAATGGTCCTGCAGATAAAAGCACTGCCGTGCCCCCAAGGTTTTGGAGAAATTTTCTCCTTGATGTTTTTGATTTCATATTGGTATGATTAAGTTTATTAAGAATAGAAATGGTGAAATCCAATTTGAAAACATGAAGATAAAATATTAATATTAATCAATGGCGTTTTGAAAACTAATATTCATTTCTAAAACAAAACTTCCGGTCATTTGACTTTCTCCAGAAGATCCTTTACAGCATCCTTATGTACCATGAAGTCCATCATCTTCAGCTTAACGTAATCCGAAGAAAAGAAATAGTAACCGAATTCACTGGCGTTGGGGTCTTTGTTTCGTGAGCCCGAACCTGAATCTTTTATCAGATACCAGTCCTTTCCATCCTTTTCGAGGTATCCAACCAGGTGCAAACCATGATCATCTGTTGTTGTCTCATTTGAGAACCTGAACTGCCGTGCATCATCGTTTATATAGGCTGAAGGAATATCAAAATCAGGTACAATTGCGCATTGTGTCTGCCTGTCGAAGCCGGGTTCAGATACGTCTCCCCCGATACTTATGGTAAATCCGTTTCGTACAACTTTTTTTAATGTTTCCATGAAAATATCCAGAGGAACATTACAATAATCCGTGCTATGCCACCAGTTATCCGGTACTTTGTATTCAACTTGTTTATAAAATGGTTCCTGTTCATAAGAAAGAATGTCGACATAATCATCAGGATTGATGCGGATAACATCGTGAAGATACTGCTGCGGATTCATCTTTTTCCCATCGACAATAATCTCAGAAGGAGGTTCTCCAATGTAATGCTTCATGATAGATTTTATAGTTGTCACTGCAACCTCTTCGTCCCATGCTGAATTAGCTTTTAACGACTTGAGGTAAGCTTTCATTTCTGCGATCATATCCTCATGATTATGGAATTTTCTGGAAACAGGTAACCCTGTATAGTCCGACTCTGGAATAATCCCATACTTCTTCCACATACGTGTAACGGCATTAGCTTCAGAACCCTCCTCAAAAGCGGAGTTACCTCTTTCCTGAATAAACCGTCGGGTCTTTTCCACATACTCCCAATAAACGGTATACATTTCTGAAAGTTTTACTTTCATTTTATTGATCCTGTAAACCTCCGATTCAAGAAAAGATGTAGTGGAAAAACACCAGCAGGTATTTGTATTGCCTTGTGAAACAGGAGGATTATGCCATTGGTGATTCGTATACAGCTCCACTTTGTTCGGGAGCTGATAACCGGAAAGATCAACACCAAATACCTTATTCTCTTTTAAAGGCGTTATCTGTTCTTTAACTTCCCGGTCATCTTTCATAATAGAATTCTGATAAAAACCTGGTTTAGGAATATTAAATACAGCTTTGTCTTTATTCTGCCCGTTAACAGGCAAAAAAGTTAGCAGACCAGTAATTATCAAGCCACATAATTTTCTTAAATTCATTTTGTACATATTTTAAGTTTTTAGGTTAATAAATTTAATGCTTTTTATTGGGATCCACAGTTCTTCTTCCTAATCAGGATCTTCATTTTTATATTTTTCTCCCATTTTTGCAAAATGAGGTCTCCTATTCAACTTAGCCATACTCAGGTTGCAGCTTTCAAATTCACATTCCATAAAAATAATATTGGCAAGGTTGGAGTTTGAAAAATCACAGCTTATGAAAGCGCAGGATTCATATTCGCCTTTAGTCAGGGGATTTTGGGTGAAGTCTATTTTATCAAAAGTTTTTTCCTCGATATATTCTTGTTCCATTTTTGGTCAAACTAGCTGTTTTGTGAAGAATCTTTCCAAAATTACAATTATATTCATTGAGCCTACCTCGAAATTCCGGCTTTTTTAAATTCAGGATAAGCTTACCGAAGGCAATTATACCTAAACAAACATCCAGTTTTTTTGTTAATCTATCTGGTACTCAAAATGAAATTTTGTTGTTTTTATTTTCCCAACTTAAATTATTAACCAATTATGTCGGACAATACACCTTTCGAACCTCTGTCCAACGGAGAAGTTTACCATCCTTCATCAGACTTTATAGCCAAAGCTAATGTGCCGGCATGGGATGCAAAAACCAATCAGGCAGAGCAGGATCTGACTGGTTTCTGGGCTGCAAGAGCCCTTGAACTTGAATGGTATCAACCATGGAGCAAAGTACTCGATGAGAGTGACAAACCTTTCTACAAGTGGTTTGTGGGAGGCAAAGTGAACATTGTCCATAATTGTCTCGACCGCTATGTAAAAACATGGCGCCGGAATAAACTGGCTCTTATATGGGAAGGAGAACCCGGAGACCAGCGTTCCTTCTCATACCATGCTCTGAACCGTGAGGTATCCAAATTTGCAAGTGTCATCAAGGCCATGGGGATAACAAAAGGTGACCGTGTGACTATATATCTGCCGCGTATTCCGGAGATTGTTATTGCAATGCTGGCCTGTGCCAAAATCGGCGCTATACATTCAGTAGTATATGGCGGCTTCTCAGTCGAATCTTTGCATGGACGTATTCTTGACTCTCACTCTAAGATTGCAATTACTGCCGATGGCGGATGGATGAACGGCAAGATTATTAAGCTCAAAGATATGATGGATGAGGCGCTTCAGCGATCGCCGAGTGTGGAGCACGTAATTGTAATTAAGCGAACCGGGCAGGAGGTGATGATGGAACCGGAACGGGATTTGTGGTATCACGACCTGATGTCCCTTCCTATTGCCAGTCCAAAATGTGAGACTGAAGTGATGGATGCAGAAGATCCATTGTATATTCTTTATACATCAGGTACTACCGGCAAACCCAAGGCAGTTCTGCACACACATGGCGGTTATATGGTTGGAATTTATGCCACTCTCAAGGATGTTTTTGACCTGAAGGATGAAGACAGATGGTGGTGCACGGCTGATCCAGGATGGGTCACCGGCCATTCTTACCTGGTTTATGGTCCTTTGCTGAATGGTGCTACATCATTTATGTATGAGGGTGCACCAACATTTCCTTACCCAAACCGCTGGTGGCTGATGATTGAAAAATACGATCTGACAATTCTTTATACGGCACCCACAGCCGTTCGCGGTTTGATGCGCTTCGGTGAAGCCTGGCCCAACAGGCATGACCTTACCTCTTTGCGTCTGCTCGGCTCGGTAGGGGAACCTATCAACCCTGAGGCATGGAAATGGTATCATCGTGTCATTGGAAAAGGGAACTGCCCTATCATGGATACATGGTGGCAGACTGAAACCGGAATGTTTATTATTACGCCAACACCCGTTTTGCCATTGAAACCGGGTTCAGCCACACGTCCCTACTTTGGGGTTGATGCTGAAATTGTAGATGCTAATGGAGAGACTGTACCAGCCGGAGAAGAAGGATTCCTGGTTCTTAATAAACCCTGGCCGGCAATGATCCGCACCATTTATGGAGATCCTGACCGATATATCAATCAGTACTGGAGTACATACCCTGACAAATATTTGACCGGTGATTCGGCAAGGCGCGACAAGGATGGATATTTCTGGATTATCGGGCGTGTTGATGATGTAATCAAAGTTTCAGGTTACCGGTTAGGTTCCGCCGAGATCGAATCTGCCCTTATAAGCCACCCTGCTGTAGCCGAGGCGGCGGCGATCGGCCTGCCACATGAAGTGAAAGGAAATTCTATTCACACTTATGTCATCTTACGTACCGGCTTTGATCCCTCAGATTCATTAAAGGAGGAACTTCGTAACCATATCGGTCATGAAATCGGTCCGATTGCAAAACCTGAGTCAATTACATTTGTGGACAAACTGCCCAAAACCCGGTCGGGAAAAATTATGCGGCGACTTCTTAAAGCACGTGCGCAAGGACTACCCGATGGAGATATTACTACATTAGAGGATTAATGTACAGTAAGGCAAATTTGCTTATTTTGTATGTAATTTAACCTTATTAAAATGAGAAATAATATCCTTCCCCGTCTTTTTGTTTTTTGTCTTATTCTGGGAGCAAAAAATATTAATACCGGATTACTTGCGGCAAATTCGGGCCATGATTCAGTTACAATTAAAAAATGTAAGGATTTTAAGATAACCGGCGATGGAGTTTCAGACCCCTGGAAGAGCACAAATTGGATAGCCCTTCTTCAGCAGAATACCAGTACTTTGTCATACAAAACTAAAGTTAAAGTCCTCTACTCTGAAACAGGTATATATTTTCTCTTCAACTGTGAAGATAAAAAGCTTACATCGTCAATGAAAGCGGATAATTTGAATTTATGGGAAGAAGATGTTGTTGAGGTTTTTCTGTGGACCGATGAAAATTTCCCGGTTTATTTCGAGTATGAACTTTCTCCGTTTAATTTTGAATTGCCCATTATGGTCCCTAATAATAAAGGGAATTTTTTAGGCTGGCTTCCCTGGCATTACGAAGGTGATAGAAGAACTCAACATGCCACTAGCGTTACCGGAGGTAAGATGGAAAGCGGAAGTATTATATCAGGCTGGATCGCTGAGTTTTTTATCCCTTATAAATTGCTTACCCCCTTAAGCCATGTACCCCCTGTAACCGGAACAAGATGGAGGGTAAACATGTATCGTATTGATTATGACAATGGTGAGGTACCTTATGCCTGGCAAAAGACAAGCCAGACATTTCATGAGTATAACAAATTTGGCACATTTATTTTTGATTAGAATAAGGCGAAATGATTATTGAGCACAAACAATAGTTTCCCTTGTTTGTTTTATTTTCAAGCGACATTTAATAAAGAGCAGAATAAAATAAAATTGCTTTAAGGTGAACTAAAGTTTATTTTTGTATTAAATAAATAGTGAGATAATGACACAAAGTGAGAAATCAAACCATGAATCGTTTAAAGTCTCCGGCGATGAGATATTATCTAAGGTTAAAGAGATAATTAAAGAGGGAAATGCCAGAAGAATAATTATAAAAAACGAAAAAGACGAGACCATAATTGAATTCCCCCTGACAATTGGGGCCATCGGAGTCGTTTTAGCTCCTATTTTTGCAGCCGTCGGTACATTAACTGCACTGGCAACACATTGCACGATTATAGTTGAAAAAAGAAATAATGAAGAGGAAAAATGATTTTAAAGTTTTAATCGAATAATATGTGGAATGATGAAAACAAGTAAAGCAAAAACAGTCAGCAAACCAAAGAAAACTTCTGATGCAGGTATAACTTTAAAGAAAAAGAAAGTTACGACCGGCAAAAATGTACCGGGTGAAGAAGAAATCCGTGAGAAAGCAAGAGAAATCTACTACGAGCGTATCGCCCGTGGCGAACATGGAACTCCCGAAAGCGACTGGCGTGAAGCAGAGGAACTTTTAAGAGGTTCCTGAAGTTTTAGATTTTAAAGCTATAGTCGGGAACCTGATCTAATTGAAAAAAAAGGTAGAATTGTAAGTGAATCCATTTTCACGTAACCACCAGCGAAAAGCTTTGGCGATCTTTCTTTTTTTTAATAAGAAAACGCCGTGCTCGATTGATATGATCCTGTAAACAGCTTTCATAGCTATATTTCTTCTGCTTTATTCTTTATCACTTCAGATCGTAATATCTGAATTTCTTAAGATAATCATATATAGATGTCCCAAGAATATCCTCCTTGTTTATCCTTCCATTTGAATTCAGGAATTTCTCTAAAGAGCCTGCACCACCAAGATGAGATGCAGCTATCATTCCTGATTTCGTAATTACGACACCATTGATAGAATCCCCGATAAAATGTTCATAATCCTCCAGAATCAGAAGATTTACCCTGATAAGAGTCTTTAGAACTTCTATCTGCAATTCCCTTGGAAAAACTTCGGGATTTGTCTTAAACTTCTTTAAAGTTATTTTTTTGTGTCCGAGATACTTCAGGGTAGATTCATCAAACTGCCATTCACCAAAACAACCTATCCGGTTAACACATAGCCAGTTGTTTCCTGACTCGCTGTAACCAAGGTCATTAATAAATCTGGATAATTCCGTTTCATGGTATCTCTCTTCAACAAACTCTGAAAATGATTTGAATCTAATCATCCCCAGTCGAAAATCAATATTCGGAGCGCTACAGATATGAGAGATAAAAATAAGCAGGAATGTCAGAAAAACTTTTCTCATGAATAAATAGATTAAGAAATATATTCCTCCAATTCAAATGTTTAATTATCACTTCAAAGTTAGACCTTATATGTACTGAAGTCAATCATCGGAAGTCATGATTGAGGTTAAATGAGCCATGATTATTTCTGTTTCATCACAGAAAACCAGACGGTTAGCTATGAGATTTAACGATTAATAAACAGATTGAGCCGGTTAGTCAAAATGGAAGGAAAATTTACTAATAATATGGGGATAATGAGATTATTCAGATATACTCGTAAAACATAATACAAAGATAATAAGAGTAATATAAAAACTTAACCATCTTAGTTTTAAGATTATTTCTAAATATGGAATTTTGACTAAATATCAATTTATTTAGATGAAAAATCAGACGCCTTTCCTAGATCACATTGATTCCATTGGAATTTTTCATTTCAAAATAAATAACTCGAGGTCGACAAGATGATTTTGTTCAGGTCGGGCAGGTGGTCTGTTACCTCATTGAGACAATATATTAAAATCTTAAGCATTTGTTTTACAGTATATTCTCTTTTCCCTCATTTAACAATCGGACAACTTGCCGGACGGGTAAAAGAAGGATCATCATTAATTGTATTATCCGGATTAATTGATGCAAATGGTGAAAGGAGCCTTCGTATTCCCGATTCAGGAACGCAGTTTTTCACTGCCACGATATACATCCCCCCGACAGGGGAAACAACCAAACATGAATGAAGTAAATTTATTAATCTGACATTAACCAAGCTGAAACAATTCAGTTAACCAGGCTGGCTCGGTGAACACTCTTTCAGGAATTGTTTTATCCTGCTCCAATAATTGGTTGTAAGATGTCCTGATCCATTCCATCTTCTGGCTATAAGTTCTAAATTATAAGGACCAACCTGATCAGCGTAGTATAAAAAAATCTTTTCTGAAATATCATAGTTAAACAGGTCTTTCCTGCTATAGCTGCTTCCTGTTCGTTTATTAAAATCAATAAGTCTGATAGGACGGATCTGAAAAATTCCGGCTGCTTTTTCGATAGGATTGTAAGCCAGGGTATCACCTTTTGTTTCTACCATTCCTACGGCGAAAGCAATCTGCTTATATGGTTCTATTGGGGCAAACTCAAAAATAGTTACTAATTTCATACTGGGTGCCGAAACCTGAAGTGAAAAGGATAACAACATGAAGCAGACAATTTTTATCCTTTTCAGATTAATGTACATCGCAAAACGCTGAATTATTTGTGTAAAATGCAAACCGGATTATTCTAATTGTTTTATTACGATTTAATGACAAACCATGCCTTAGACAAATTTACAACATAACTTGTTGTAAATAAATGAAATTCGTCTTCTTTTATAAACAAACTTTCAACCATTCCAAATTAGCCTTTGAGAAGGATCTGCCTTACTTTTTATCCTTTAATTCTTGCTGATCACAAGTACACTTGTTTTTAACAGATCGCAGACAGTAATAAAATTCTCTGTAAATTATCGGATACATATAATTTGATGAAACCATATGAAGAGTTATACAGCTGTTCTGTAATTTTGTGTTCTGAAATATGTTAACCCATTAATTTCTGTCATGTCAATTATTTTGAATCCGTGAGACTCAAGAAGTCTTGAGAAATCCCTGCTATCTATATCAACATCGATCTTTGAATCCAAAATATTAATGAACTTTTTGTACAACCTTGAAATTATATTAACTTCTTTTTGAGTTTTTCTGTCGTAAAAGCATCCTATAAAATTTGTTTTCGGCGATAATCCATTGTAGAGAGTATGCAAAAAATCATCCAAATGTTTAATAAGGTTGAGTTTCTTTAGGTTAATTAAGGTGGTCACATCTTTTAATTCTTCATAATCATAATAATAGTGAAGCTTAGAAGAGAGTACCAGTAAATTGTCTTCATTTGCAAGACCATGCCAGTTAAGGTAATTTATAAAGTTCTCGTCAACCTCTGCAATAAGTCTGTCGGGAACTAAAATATTTTTTCTTGTTTCAGGCTGAACTTTTGTCTGTTTTAAATTTGTTCTGACTTTTCTATCGGCAGTTGTGACCGGCCTTTGTAAAATTGAAATAGCTTCCATAATTAATTGTTTGTTATCCGATGTAAATGTATTGCTTAATAAGATGCCTGTCAAGCAGCTAATGCCCAATTAATGGGGAAATGGGACTAGTCTGATTATACTTTGTCGTTAAAATCAGGATATATAATTACGGTAATAAACTGTTAACACCTTAAAATTGGAGTTTCGTCAAAAAAGGTGTGCCTTTTATGAACCAACAGGTAAAAATCCAACTAAAAAGCAATCATTAAAAAATGAATAACAATGATATTCAGCGTGATATGCATTAAAATGCGTTAGCATATTCAAAAAAATCCAAATAATTGAATTTTGACTAACATAATGTATAAAGTGATGAAAAATTATACCAGTCTCCACAATTGCAACTGGCATGCCTAATTCCTGGCTTATCCGGCGAAAGAAATTGCTTTTCTGCTATCAGGATTTAGAGCTGTAATCATTTATAATAGTTATCTATCTGGAACGGATAAGTAAAAACCATATCTTTAATGTTGATATCCTTTAATTCTGATCTGGCCTAGATTAATTTATTAAGATTACTTTATTTTACAGAATATGAAAACCTTAATTCTGACTTTAATATTGACTGTCTTAACTCTGTGCAGTTTTGGACAGAAGCTTCCTTTCCCTGCCGATAAAAAAGCAACTAATGAAACTGTAATACTTTTTCAGTCTTTATATGAACTTAAGAACAAAGGCGTAATGTATGGCCACCAGGATGACCTGATGTATGGTTATACCTGGTGGTTTGAAAAGGATCGTTCGGATACAAAAGAAACCATCGGTGATTATCCTGCTGTTGCTGGTTTTGAACTCGGGCACATTGAGCTCGGAGGTGAACGAAGTCTTGACTCAGTAAGTTTTACCCAGATTGCAGAACAAATCAAAGTGCATTATAACCGGGGAGGAGTAATTACAATTAGCTGGCATCTGAACAACCCCCTAACCATGCAACAAAAGGATGTCCTCTCCTCCTGGCCGCATGGATCAGCCTGGGATGTGAGTTCAAAAGAGGTGGTATCCTCCATACTTCCCGGTGGTAAGTATCATGAACTGTTTAACAATTGGCTGGAACGGCTGGCCACATTCTTTACAGGATTAAAAGATGACAAGGGTTTACCAATCCCATTTATTTTCAGACCGTTTCACGAACATTCAGGTTCCTTTTTCTGGTGGGGCACCAACATTTGTACCGATCAGGAGTATGCTGCCTTATGGCGCTATACAGTCAGCTTTTTGCGGGATAAAAAGAATATTCACAACATACTTTATGCTTACAATACCGATAGGGTAACCAGTCTTGATCAATACATGAGAGGGTATCCGGGGGATGACATTATCGATATGCTTTCACTGGATATGTATGACCGTGGGGAACCGTTTGGCGGAGAACTAGACTCTGCCTTAAACTTTGTTACTAAGGAAGCCATATCGAGAAATAAACTGACGGCGTTAAGCGAAACAGGCGAAAGAAGAGGAATGAATAACTGGTGGTCTTCAGTACTATTACCTGTTGTAAGCAAATATCCTGTTGGTTATGTATTAACCTGGAGAGATACATACAATACAAAGTTTTCAGTATCGGGAAACCCGATTCAATCTTTCCCTGAAGATTTTAAATATTTTTATAACTCTCCCAGGTCCCTGTTTTTAAAAGAGGTCAGGGAAGCGAATGTTTACAAAAGGAAGTAAAAACAAATTTATACCGGTTTCAGGGATTATTCTTTTATCACCTTAATAGATTTCCTAAAATCCCTGTTATAAACTTCGACAATATAAACACCTTTGGCCATGGTGCTAATATTGATAATGGTCTGGTAACGTCTATTTGTCAGTTCCCTGACTTTCTTGCCCATAGTGTTAAATATCTGAACATTATATAGTGCATCCGTGCTGAGTGCGATTGTGAATTCTTCGCTGGTAAAAGAAGGCCACAAAAATACTTCAGGATCGGCTGAAAAATTTGCTTTTTTTACATAAACATATATCGTATCGCTTATTTCAACTCCGCAAGTACCTGAAACGGTAGTTCTGTAAAGTCCAATATCGGTAGCATTCAGTTCTGCCAATAACAAACTTGAAGTATTACTATTATCGATCACATTACCGTCTTTTTGCCATTGATACACCAGGTTATGGCCATCTGCATTAACTTCCAGTGTAACATCATTCCCAAAAGGCACCTCGACATTTGGAGAAATATAGGTTATGTTGGTCACCGGGTAAACTGTCAGTTTTATAATGTTGGATAGTACTGTCCCGCAAGAACCGGTTATTTCGCAATTATAATTACCGGAATCATCGATTGTTGCTGTCGAAAAACTCAATTTAGATGAGGTGCCTGATTGAATAACATGACCATTCTTAAACCATTTGTAATTAAGATTATATCCTTGTGTATTTACATTAAGAGTAACCGGTCGTTTTGCACATATAATAGTATCACCTGATTGGCTGAGTAGTTTGGTATTAAGGACTACATTACCATCAAGCCTTGACCAATCTGAAACCTTATTATTAACAGTAATCCTTACAATTACATTTACAGGTCCTGTATAACTAATATTCCAGAGCACAGAAGCATTACCGTCACTCCCTGAAATAACACCGGCAGATGCTGGCAGGAGGTTCCATTCATAATTAGTGGCTCCTGTAATGGTTCCTATTGAATACTGGCTTGATTTCGTTCCCTGGCAAATTATTGAATCACCAACCGGAGAAGGAGGTTTAAAATTATAAACTATACCGGTTTTTGTCTGAATCCATGCTTCAAAATCAGAGGCTCGTGTATAAGCTCCGTAAGTGTTGCAATTTGAACTACCCCAACTTACAATTCCTGCTAGTTTATACTCCCCTAGTATAGGAACCACCAGGGGCCCGCCACTATCCCCATTACAGGCATCTTTATTTCCGTTAAGATAGCCTGCCATGAGATCAGTAGCCTGGATGTTACTCCAGACTGTAGAAGCCTGAGCATTGGAAATAATTGGTAGCTGTACTTTCTGAAGTACAGATGGTGATACATCAGGATTGACATGGGTCAACCCCCATCCTGTTACCCATGACATAACCCCTGGATTAATTGCTCCCTCGGCAACATCATCAGATGTTACTATTTTTATTGGTACTGCATTTGGATAATTTATTGAATCTGTAAGTTTTAACAGTGCAATATCGTTTAAAAGGGTTTGACTATCGAATCCTTCATTAACTATTGCTTGGCTTACAGAATATGTTTTCCCTTCAAGAGCATTTGATGGATTATTTGCTCCGACTTTTACAGACATTTCAGATGCAGGGGTTGCCCCCCCTATGCTGTTTTTAGTACAATGCGCAGCCGTGACTACCCATTTTCCGCTGAGTATTGAACCACCGCACCTGAAATTGCCGGAAATATAATAAACCTGCCATGGAAAATCGGAAATAACTGCATTAGTGCCACCTGTAATCTTCGCATCGATGGATCGTATTCCTGTGAAAAATGGAAATAAATGATCACCTTTTCCTATATCTGATTTTATAAACAAGATAGGTTCTCCATTCATACGAAGTGTACATAAGCTTATCTCAGGATTAGTATTCTCAGAAACAGAGATCTTTAGAAAATAGCGCTTGTTTGCATCAAGACTAAATGTAACAGTATCATTTTGCAGATATTCAATTCCTGAAAAGACTGTTATATTCTGATCATCAATAATTTGCCAGGAAGTCAAGCCTGAGTGCTTTGGCTGTAATACCTGTATAGTCACCTTCTGTGCCAGGACAGAGAATGAGATCAGATATAAAAGGGAAATGAATAAAAACCTTTTCATGTTCAAATATAATCTATGCCAGAGATATAATGAGAAATATTCTCCATCCGTAAGCACTTCAATTTTATCAGTAGATTAAAATAATAATCTTATCCTTTAGAACAGACAAGCAAAGCAGATGTTTTGTTCCCTGTTATCTGATGCCGGTATCTATATTTACGTCCAGTAAAGTTTTATCCTGCGAAGTAATTGAAACTGCCACTGGCAGATTGCTCCCACCGATATTATTCTGCGCTTTTTCTAAGACAACCAGGTAATCCCCGGACGGAAGCTCACTGATGTAAGAGCCATCCAATGAGGGCTTAAGCTGTGTTATTTTAATCTTTCCGTCAGAAGTAAATACACTTACCGGATATGCTTTATAAGTTTCGGCAGTTGGCAGACATGCAGGATCAGGAGGAACTTTCTCAACAGGACAAATTGGACCTATAGAAATGGTTCCTTCAAGGAAACCCGTAGCAAGAGTCTTATTCTTATCGCAACCTGAAATCAAAACTATCCCCGTGAGGAATATAATACTGAAAATCTCAGTATAAGCATGCTTTTTCATAGTTAATTATTCTGGTCAATAAGTATTTCCTCAATTATTATGCCAGAGTCCTAATGTTTTTACTTTGCATTTTCCAATGCCTCCTTTACCGATGCCCTGAAGATATTATATGACCAGGTAGCTCCTGATATTGCGTCAATTTTGTTAATGTCCTGTCTTTCGGATAATTTTTTCGGATATGTCTGAACACCTTTCCAGTCATTCCTGCTTTGTTGAATATATTCTGCATTCCCCTCAAAGTGCTTTTCATATTCTGCATTGAAAGTTTCATGCAGGCTCGAATCTCTTATAATAAAATTAATATCAGTAAATAATCCGTTCTTAAGTGTGAAATGTACGCAACCCCAGAAAGGTTCGAACTTATATGTTGCCCGTGATATCCCCTCGTATATACCATCTTTATAACTGACTGAGGTATCTTGTACGGCTTTTCCCGGTACCTTAAGATCCTGAGCATAAATTGAAGTTGAAAAGACTATACTAAACATTAGAACAATCAGAAAGTGGATATCAGGCTTTTTCATCTATAAAAAAAATAAGTGAAATAAGTGGATTCATTTAATATACAAAATCAATAAATAGGACCGTATGACAACTCTTTTCCCCTGTCGTATGATAAACAATTAAAGAAAAAGAACCGGCATTTGAACCGGTTCTGTATGTTTCAATTCTGAAATAATAAGGATTAATAGCCCCATTTTTTCATCGCGGCAAGGTCGTCTTTAACACAATCCATTGGGCTTTCGTTCTGATAGGCCTCCTGTTCAATGATCATTAACCATGCCCCATTTTCTACGGCAAGTGCCAAAACGTCTTTAACATCGAGAACACCTTTCCCAAGAATTGTACTGTCATGGCTGTTATCTTTGTTCTTCTCTTTCAATACATCTTTAACGTGCAGGGAGACGAATCGTCCAGGGTATTCTTTTATAACATCCATCGGGTTGGTGCCTGCCGCATTGTACAAATTGGCAATATCAAACTGCTGAATGGTTAATTTCGGATCCGAATGCTTCATGATAATATCATATAATTTCATATTATTCAGGATGGCATTTTCGTTGAAATCATCGTGGTATCCGAATTTCATTCCATATTTCTGGCAAAGTTCCCCGCATTTGTTCCAGAGGTCAATCACTTTTAAAAGTGTATCATAATCCTTCTGGGCATTTTCGGCCAGTTCGGGAGTGATAACAAATTTCTGCCCCATAAAGGCGGCATCTTCCACTGTATGTTTCCAGGTATCCGTAAAATCCTTTTTTGAAGCATCCCAGGCCTGCATCCCGAAATCGACATGACCGCTATACATCTTCAGATCCAGGTCTTCCAGTATTTTTTTAAATTCTGAAGGCACAAAACCGTAAAATTTCCCATCAGCGTAACCGGCATGTTCAACCACCTTATAACCCATATCGGCTAATTTCTTCAGCGATCCTTTTGGATCACTTTTCATATCATCGCGTACAGAATACAACTGTAACCCAACTATTCCCTTTTGAGCACCGGAAGCAAAAGCTAAGCGTGGAAGAATCGCTGCGCCAAGAGCTACCATGGCACCCGATTTTAAGAATGTTCTTCTTGAAGTTTTCATTGATATGAGTTATTAATTTTAAATAAAGGTAAATTTAATCATGATTAGTTACTGATAAAGTTATAAAATCAGATAAACAAAACAAATAAATCCTGACAATTGCAATTGCCGGTTTTATTAATTAGATAAATTCTTCACCCCTCCGATTTTCTTTTCTGATATTTTTGTTTTGAATAACGCAACAAGTTCCCCTGGACTCAGCGCCTGCGAAGGATTGAATCTATCAGACGACATGTATTTGAGAATTGTGCTAAATAACTGTCTGCCTTCGGGTTTATTCTTTATTGCTTTAAGGTCAGACATGCATACCAGCAATTTCCCCTTTCCTACTGCGAATTCAAAGATTAAACCCAGTTTATGATTCCTTTCAATATTATCAATCACCTGTACAAGAGGGCGATAATTTTTCGGCGCATTATCCAGGATAAACGGGCGGCTGTTTTTAACAATAGGCCACCACTGCCAGTTTGTATGAAATTCAGTAGGAAAATCAATGAATAAAGGAAGATCAGGATTTGTTAGAATTGACATGGTACCGGGCGATACGGGTTTATTATTTGATTCAGAGATGTTTCTAAACATCCTGAAATTCCAGTAATCGGGGGTAAACAATCCTCCGACTGAAAGATCTTTTACATCATTAAAATCGGGGAATAATAATACCATTGCGCCGTCAGTAAGTTTAGAAAGAGTGGTTTTATCCAGATTCTTTGATACAAGGATGTTAACGGGTACTTTTATATTTACATTAGAGGGGTAAACCCAGAGAGGATACGAGTTCTCATAATGTGTTCCTTCCAAAAAGATTCTAAAAGTCAGTTTTTCTGCCTTCGAAAACCTTAATAGATCAATATTAATAGTTCCAACATTGGTCAATCCCCCTTGTAAAATATCAACTATTGCATCATTCTGGAAGACTATTTCACCCTTCCCGGTTTTAAGTTCCCATTTTACATGTTGAGCTTTTAATGAAGTTTCGGAGTAATTTGCTACCTCGATTTTTCCTATGAATTGTTCATTGCTTGTCCAGCAATATTTTTCCATAATAACTAAAGGTACCACTCTGTTACAGAATTGACTGAATTCCTCAGGAGTCATAACACCTTTGCTATCCATAAATGCATCTAGAAGACCCACTAATGCAGTTCCCTGCCCAGGGAAATCCTGAAGATCGAGCAGGTGAAAACCCCCAAAGCCGGGAGTTCTCATTGCCATTTCAATATCAGCTTTATAACAGATTGCACTCAATGCCCCGGAAGCCCTGAAGAAATCCACAGCCTGATCGCTCATGTTATTCTCTATAAGTCGCTCCCTGAAGACTTCAAAATTCCAGGGTTTCATTACACCTGTATATTTCTTTATCTCAGCATAATTGGGATAGATCTGATACTGGCCTACCTCGGTGCCGATAGACGGAACAGTACATTTTGAAATAGCACCTGAATAATTCCGATTTGTCGATGGATAGCGGCCATTAATATATCCACCATCGTTTGCATTGGCAAATGAGAATGAGCCCCGGATATGTGTGCTGTAAGTTGTATCAGTATCGGCTCCGACGCGGCAGGCGGCATAATAATCCTCACCCTCAGCTTGCCCCTTGAAACCAAGATAATTATTTGATCCATAGGCCATTAAATGACGACTGTCAACCGATTTAAAATGATTCAAAAATTCTTTCATTACATCAAAATTGCCTGAAAGTTCATTCCCAAGTGCAAACATTACAAAAGATGCATGATTTCCATAAGTGTCAAGAATATTGTCACCCTCCTTAAGCAAAAAAGTATTCAGATTGGAATTCCTGTTTTTGCTGAATCCACCCCAGAAAGGCAATTCAGGCTGAAGATAAATTCCTTCAATATCTGCAGCATTAAAAGCGGCCAGCGGCGGTGTCCAAGAATGGAAACGATAAAAATTGATATTGTACGATTTTACAATCCTGAAAACTTTTTGCCAGCTTCCAACATCCATAGGAGGATAACCTGTCAATGGGAAAACACATGCATCATGTTTTCCGCGAAGAAATGTCTTTGTACCGTTTATTGTAAACTGTGTCCCCTGAGTGGAAAATTTTCGCATTCCAAAATCAAGGGTAGTATTATCCAGCACTTTGCTACCCTTCAGAGTAACGACCAGTTTGTATAAGGCTGGATTAAACTCACTCCAAAACCGGGTTTTACTTCCCATGGTGTAAGTAAGTTCAATTGTATTTTCACCTTTCCTGAGCGTAACAGGAAATGATTTTGATGGAACACGATGTTTTGCATCGGTATTCCAGGCATCAGCTTTCAGTATCAGGTCGGTTTTTTCAGCACTTCCTTCAGGATTAGCTATTCTAACCCTTACTGTGATTTTCTTCAGGACAATATCTGGATAAACCTGAACCGATTCAATATGAACCGGATTATACGCTTCGAGACAAAATTTACCGATAATCCCATTCCAGTTGCTTTGCGTGTGCTCAGTCCAGGCGTGGGAACCTGTTACTCCTCCCGGAACAGAATTATTCTCATTATTTACCAGAATAGTCAGTACATGTTTCCCGGGAGTCAGATGGTCTGTAAGATTGAAGTACTGTGGCGTAAGTATATCATTGCTGCTACCGATGAGATTATTGTCAACCCAAACTTGTGTCGGTTTAGTCCTCTCCATCATTAACCTGATAAAATGACCTTTCCAGTTTTCCGGGATACTGACAGTCTTTTGGTACCATGCCATTCCGGCGTACATTAGTTCACGTGAAAGCCTCATAGTTTCCTTCCTGTTGGTATTTGGAATCCCCCTTTTGTTTTCATCGAGTGTTCCGGGTAATTTAACCGAATCGGAAAGAGTCCGGCTGTACCACTTTTCAGCGATGCCAACTTTGGTTGTATCTAATGCGAACTTCCATGAACCGTTAAGATTTATTGTATTGTGAACGGGAACAAATGACCCTCCATTGCAGGATGCCACTGCTAACACTATTGCTATTAAGACATATTTAATTTTATGAGACATGGAAGCCAATTTTGGATTATAAACGTCAATATTATTTCATTCATACATATTATCAAGATCTGCCATTGATAACTCTGTCATAAGATTTCCAATCTTATTAATGACCTCTTTAAAACATTTTTCTCCTTTTTCCGGGGTTGCTTTATGTGGACTGCCAATTCCGGTATCAACTGTGACCTTCGACCATTTTCGTTCAGCCCAGGCCCAGTTTTCGTTTAAGGCTTTTATTCTGAATTTTTTACCAATGCCATCTCCTGCTTCATTTAATGGCAAAACTAATTCAGGCGCAATGAATTGCATGACACTCGTTTCCATTTCATCAGCATGACCTCCGCTATTTTCAAAAAAATCTGAATTTGCAAACGACTGATACCAGTTGCATCCACAGATAAACATTTTGGGATATTTAGCCCCCAGTTCTCTGATTATCTGTTTAAAATCATTACCTCCATGCCCGTTCAGTATCAAAAACTTGTAAATTTCATGTCTGTTAAGGACGTCCGTCAGGTCATTTAAAATCGCGAACTGAGTACTGGGATTCAGATTAATATTTAATTTAATATCCAGCTGTCCGGTATTGACACCAAATGGAATTGTCGGCAGGACAATTACTCCGGAGCCATTATTCCAGGCTACCTGAGCTGATTCCATTGCAATTTTCTCAACCATTATATTATCAGTAGCAAATGGTAAATGATAATTATGCGCTTCAGTTGCACCCCAGGGCAAAACAGCCAGGTCGATTTTTTTGTCTTTTAATGTCTTCCAGTTCGTCTCGGATAATACAAATGGTTTCATGCTTTAAAAATATTTGTTGTTTTCCACCACAAAGGCATACAAAGGTTATCACGAAGACTCACAAAGGGTTTTTTAAATGCCCCCGATACTCCGGAAGACGAAAATAGTAAATTATATCACATTCTGGAAATGATTGGCCCTTATGCGATGGATTCATAATGAGCAGTTATCCGACTTCAGGTTATTTCTTTGACTTGGTCAGCTTTTTTATCTCTTTATCTTTTTGGGCTGACTCTTCTTCAAGTCTGCCGATTTTATCATTAAGCTTCTCAACTTTGGCAGTAAGTTTATCTATTTCGTCCTTCAAACCTGCAACCTGCCTGATTAATTGGGCTTTATCAGCTTCAAGACCTTTTATTACCGGAGTATAAACCGACTTTGCATAGAACCATGCAGTAAAATATCCGATTATTACCGCAACAAGGAGCAATGCGACTATGGTTATTACGGCTCCTGTTACAGTCTGGGTGAGTTGTATAAATAATAGTGTCATGTTATTGCATTTTAATTGATATTTCTGTTCTTCTGTTTTTTGCTCTCCCCTCTTTGGTGAGATAATCTGCGGAAGGGTTACTTTCACCTTGCGATTCCGTTATAATCCTCTTTGAGCTTATACCCTTAGACTCAAGGTACTTTCCTACTGCCAAAGCTCTTTTCAACCCAAGAGCTTTATTATATTCGGTTGTTCCCACGAGATCGGTATTTCCGGTAACGGAAAGCATCGATCCGGTATATTTGTCGAGCCATACTTTAAACGCAGCAATGTTGTTGTCGGTTTGCAGATCAGTTTTGAATTTTGTGTCATTAAATTCAAAATAGATCAGAAGGATTTCAGGCATCGATGCTTTAAGTTTCATTAAAGAATCTGCCTCATTAGATTGTGATTCAGGAATTGTCTGTACCGTGACCGGTTTTTTCATAGCAGGTAAAAGCTTATCATTATAAAGCCAGGCGGAAATAAAACACCAGATCACGAATATGACAAATCCGGTAATAAGGATTCTCATTTTAAGATTAGTTAAATTATAAAGATCAGCCAATTGTCCCTACAAGTTATAAAATAATTACAAAACAGAGACCATTGAAAATGTATTAATTTCTTAAGTCCATGATTTTAATTATATAATGAATATTGGTTCAGGAAAGCTAATGGCTTGAAAGGTACTTGCGGGCAGGAGTAAGAAACAATATTCTTTTAAAAATATAAGCTAATAATTAATAAGTTATTTTATAAATAAATTCAAATTTTAATATTATAAGAACCGTTATCTTTACACAGTTTGATAATATCTGATATTTTCCTGAACTAATAAATAATAAGATATGAAGAATAATGTCAATAAAACTGATAACGGGCAAACACCCTATGAAACTGCCAGAAACTGTCGCCATTATGCTATGTGCAAAATAGATTTCCTGGGCAGTGGTGTATGCGATTCAGGCCTGGAAAAACATTTCGTAAGCTACTATCCCCAGGGAAGAATGATACTTTATGAAGCTCTTGTAGAAAATAAAATTCCGATAACTGAAAAATGTGTCGAGATTGCAGATAGTTGTGATTTATGTGGTAAATGCGATTACCAATGTTACTTTCTTAATGAAATGAGGCCTACAAAAGTTATGGAGGCATTGAAGAATCATGTTGAGACTTTCATTAAAGAAGGTGGTAAGATTAAACCTCCAAAAGAAGACAGAATGCTCACAGAAATCAAAATAATTGTAGGTGAAAACTGGGCAACGAATGATGAGGCAATTACGATAACTTATTCTCACGACCTTAGTTCTATTTCTGACCCCAAAATTCCTGATTATGTGGTAATGCCAGATACTAAGGAAGAAATTTCATCTCTGGTTAAACTATTTAACAAGAATAATATCACTTATACCATTCGTGGCAATGGTCAGAATCTTCTCGGATTTGCTATAAATGAAGGCGTGATTATTGATCTTAACAGGATGAAAACAATTGAATTTGATGAGAAGAACTGGCTTGTAAAAGTAGGCCCGGGAGTTGCAGCATTTGATCTTCAGAAACAAGCTCAGAAAAGAGGGTTCAGAATAAATGCAGCTGAGCCCGCAGCTCTTGTTTGTGCCAATATTATGTGCTCAGGAATAATGTCAACTTTTTCTACAACTTATGGGATAAATGCCGATAATATTATTGATGCAGAATTTGTTAATAAGGAGGGTTCTATTTTTAGTTTAAATGATATCTCTTCTCCAAATCTTTATTCATACAAAAACCTGGAACATAAAAATTCTCCGGGTATTTGTATATCAGCCAGCATTAAACTTCATCCTGTTACAGATGATGAAAGTGGTATTCTCGTGCCATTTCAAACTCTTGAAAATGCACTTGATTTTATTAAGGATTGTGCCATTAGGCATATTGGTCTTGCTTTAGGTATTGTCGGTACTGAATATATATCTGTATTTCTTTCCCCTACAAAAAAAATGGCATCTGAAATAAAAAGTATATTCGTTGATAAATTAAACATACACTGGCTTGTTGTAGTAATCGGAGATAAATATGCAATCCGCACTATCGGTGAAATGGGATTTCCTTTCTTTGATCAGAACCTGTTTAACTCACTTTATCTTGGATTACCATCTCTAAAAAAAGCACAATGGCTCGATCTGGTAAAAGAGCTTTCTGATGATGAACCTTATTCCTATTTAAAAATTAAAAGTTTCGCTGAACTTTTTGAAACTGCACTTTCACCTTCTCCGGCTTTATATTCACAGGAAATCGATAAGGAACTCCGGCCATTTTTTGAAAAGCTTTTCTCCCGGCAGGAAATGACAGATCTTGTCTGGTTAAATATGTACCGGATAATGAGTACACGTCTGGGTCGCAAAAAACCTTTTTTACCGGCACTCATGTATTTGCCTATAGATAACATATTGATTAATGAACTATCTGACAAATTCAGACTTATAGCTGAGAAGCATCAGATTGACCATGATTTTGGTTTTATCACTCCAATCGATAATGGGAAAAGATGCATTTTTGAATATGATTTCTTTTACGATTATAATGATCCGGATGACATACAAAGAATAAGAAAGGTAGCAACTGAAGCAAATATGTTAATTGATGATTATTCAGTTAAAACCGGTAAAGTAAAAGGACATCCTTACGTTTTGTATCAGGGATTCTGCCGGAAAGAGAATTTACTCTATTCATAAATCTAAACTTCCGGGTATGGCTGATAAAAGCAAACCAACAATAGCCCTGACCGGAGCAACTGGTTTTCTGGGCAGCCACCTGATGTCTTCTATGCTTTTAAAAGGATATACGGTTATAGTTCTCGGCCGTTCGACCAAAGAAGAGCCTTTGTATGAAAGAATCTCCAGACTTTTAAGATGGTTCGGAATTGAAAACCGCTTAAATCAGGTAACCTGCGTCGATACCGATTTATCGCAAGATAATTTAGGAATAGAAAATGAAGAGTATTCCAGGCTTTGTTCAGTTGTAGGTTCTTTCATTCATTGCGCGTCGGATACAAGCTTTTCTGAAAGCAAACGCGATAAGGTAATGGCTGCAAATATAAATAATCTGAAAGGAATCCTGGAATTCTCCAGGTATGCAAGGGTTAATTTTTTCCATTACATAAGCACTGCGTATGTTGCCGGGTTAAGTGAAAATGTTTGTAAAGAAAATCTTCCTGTAACAAATTCTTTCACAAATGTATATGAAGAGAGTAAAGCCGGAGCTGAAAATATTATTGCACAATATTGCGATAAGAATTCTATTAATCTTTCAATCATAAGACCATCCATTGTTTACGGAGATTCTCAAAACGGACGGTCTCTTAAATTTAATGCATTGTATTTCCCGATTCGATCTGTTCAAAGCATCAGGGATATCTACCTGAATGACCTGAAAAATAATGGAGGTAAAAAGGCACTCAAAAACGGCATTTACATTGACAAAGAAGGATATCTGTTCTTACCGCTCAAAATCTATCTGCCTAAGGAAGGAGATTTAAATATTATTCCTGTGGATTATTTTGTAAACGCAACTATTAAAATAATTGAGAATTGTTTCCCTGGTGGAATTTTTCATCTTACAAACAATTCTCCTACAAGAATGACCACTCTTGTAAAGTATTATGAACAACTTATGAAAGTAAGAGGGGTGGAAATTATTTATGGTAAATCAGCAGACAATTTATCAAGGAATCCCTCTGAAGAACTGTTTGATCGTTTTATTGAACCTTACCGTCCATATTTATCCGACAATAGAATTTTTGACAGAACAAATACTGATCTTGTAACAGGTAATCTGAATCCCCCGGAATTTACTTATGAAATATTTAAAAAATGCATGGAATATGCCATCAGGGTAAACTGGGGAGCTTCGATTTTTGATAATTAAATACTGAGACTAATACGTCGGGATTTTTTAAAAAAACTAATTATGGCTAAGGTATTACTCATTAACTCAAATAGATTCAAACACCCCTGGCCTGTCATACCTTTCGGGCTCTGTTACATAGCAACTGCCCTTGAAACAAACGGAAATCACACAGTCCGTTTTCTCGATTTATGCTTTTCTTCAGATTGCGAACTTGATATTCAGAATTCAGTGCGGAATTTTGTCCCTGATGTAATTGGTATTAGTATAAGGAACATTGATGATACGGGAGGCTTTAATGTCCATTTTTTGTTAGAAGATGTCAAGAATGATGTCATTGATTATTGTAAGAAAGAATTCCAGGGTCCTATAGTTATAGGAGGTCCTTCGGTAGGGATCAGCGGCAAAGAGATGCTTGATTATTTTGACCTGGAATATGCAATTCGGGGCGATGGTGAAGCTGTAATGCCCGAATTTGTAAAACGTATTGAAAATCAACAACCTCTGGAAGGATTAAGAGGTTTGATTATCCGCCGAGAAAAGACAATTATTCAGGATAATGAACCATTCCGTGTTCAGGACTTAGACTCGCTACCTTTCCCTAAACCACTTCGATATATGGATCTTAACCAGTATCGCCGTTTTGGGTCTCCTGTCCACATACAGACAAAACGAGGCTGTGCCTTCAGGTGTTCTTATTGTACTTACAATAAAATTGAGGGTAATCAGTACCGCTTAAGGAATCCTAAACTTATTGCCGATGAAATTGAAATTCTTGTTAAGGAAACGGGTATCAATCAACTTGAATTTACTGACAGCATTTTTAATATGCCCCTCGCTCATACAAAAGAAGTTTTAAGGGAAGTTATAAGTAAAAAACTTGATCTCAGAGTGCATACCATGGGCCTTTCCCCTGCGGCAGTTGATGAAGAACTTCTTGATCTGATGAAAAGTGCCGGTTTTAATGAAGTGGATATCGGTGCCGAGTCTGCATGTGACGAAGTACTTGAAAGTCTGGCCAAAGACTTTAAACGTTCAGATGTTATAAAAACAGCGGATCTTTTAAGAAGGAAAAAGATTCCTGTAACCTGGTTCATAATGCTTGGCGCCCTTAAAGAAACAAGAGAAACTGTGCTTGAAACTCTGAATACTATTGGCAAGGTTGCTTCAAAATGGGATTTGGTTTTTGTCTCAACAGGAGTTCGGGTATATAAAGGGGCTCCTATAGCTGATGAAATCATGAAAAATTATATACACTGTACAAGTGATAACTTTTTGCACCCTGTAAAAATTGAACCGGAGAAAATAAGTTTAGAGGATATCCATTCAATTGCGACAGACTTCTCCTTTAGATTCCCCAACTTTTATTTTTATGAAAAAGAACATATAATTCCCGGATGGCTTCTAGTAACAGCTAATTATTTACTAAAGGCGTTCCACTCCCATCAACCGGTCTGGCGATTACTCATACTTTTAAAAAGGACTGAACGGTTTCTGGCTATTACTTTAATAAGAAAATGGATATACACATTAAAAATGAGATCATTTGATAAGAACAATCGGATAACAAATGGATTTTCTCTTATCATACACAAATAGATAATATGTGAAAACTTAGTAAAATGCAGAAAATTTCTGAAGAAATATACAGCCGAATAGATAACAACATTTACAACCTGGAAGGAGACAGGTGGTGGCAGACTGATTTCTCACTCAATCTGATAAGAACATTAATTAATCCATTCCGGGTTGGTTATGCAAAAAAGATAATTGAACAAATTAGTAAAATTGATTCAGAGAAAATAAGTGTGCTTGAAGTGGGTTGTGGCGGAGGAATATTATCTGAAGAGATTGCTAAAATTGGATACATAACCACTGGTATTGACCCATCAGAGTCATCATTGAATACAGCTATTGAACACGCGAAGGAGAACAATCTAAAGATAAAATATGGGAAAGGGATCGGTGAGAATCTGCCATTTCAACCCGATTCTTTCAACGTAGTACTTTGTTGCGATGTATTGGAACATGTGCACGATTTGCCGAAAGTAATTTCAGAGATTTCACGTGTATTGAAAAACGGAGGTGTATTCATATATGACACCTTTAATCGCACATATTTCAGCAAAATAAGTGCCATCAGAATTTTACAGGAATGGAAGCGATGGGCCATAATGCCCCCGAATCTTCATGTTTGGGAAATGTTCATCAGACCTGATGAGATGATATCTTTACTACGCGAAAATCAATTGGAATGGAAAGAACACCGTGGAATTAAACCAAATATTTCATATTTGAAAATGCTTCGTTATCTTCATAAAAGAGCTATCGGAGAATTGACTTATGAAGAATTTGGTAATAAATTTCATATGGTTGAAAGCAGTAGTACTCAAATTATGTATATGGGATATGCTGTCAAATCATTTTCCCTTCACCTGCAAAAAAATTAAAATAACACCCGCAAGGGTCATAAGGACTAATGCGGCAAAACCAAGAATATTAGATATTTTCCCGTTTATGTTTTTACCCATTATTTTTTTATTGTTTGAAATATGTAGAATTATTGCGATTAGAACAGGGGCAGTCAGACCATAGAGAATGGCAGAATAAATCAGTGCTTTAATCGGTGAAATGCCAATGTAATTCAAAGATAGGCCCAGGATCAACGAAATGGCAATAATGAGATAAAATGCTTTTGCTTTTTGAAATTTTTTATCTAATCCTTCTTTCCAACCAAATGATTCGGTGACTATGTAAGAAAGTGAACCACTCAAAACAGGAATAGCTAATAGTCCGGTGCCTATAACTCCTAAAGCAAAAAGTAAATATGCTGCGTTCCCTGCCAATGGTTTCAACGCCTGAGCTGCTTGTTCTACTGTGTCAATCTGATGAATGTTTCCATTAAATAAAACCGACCCTGTTGTCAGAATAATAAAGAACATAACAAGATTTGAAAATAACATTCCAAAATCGACATCTTTCCGCATTTCGTTTATTATTCTTTTATTCACAATTAAATTCTTTTTCTTTCCCTTTTTGTCTTCCACTTCCATTGTTGCCTGCCAGAAGAACAGATAGGGTGAAATGGTCGTTCCCAGAATTGCAACTAGAATGCTGAGAAAGTCCTTATCAAACCTTATTTTTGGAATAAAGGTGGCTTTTAGTACCGCGACCCAATCTTGTTTGTATAAAAACGGAACTATCACATAAACCAAAAGAATGAGACAGAGATATTTTAGAACAGTGGCAATTTTTTGATAAGGCAAATAAATAATTAATAGTAAAAGCACTAGGGTAAATCCTATGCTGAAATAAGTTGCTTTTATTGAAGGGAACAATAGATTTCCTACAGCCCCCATCCCGGCAATGTCAGCTCCTATATTCATTACAATAGCAGGAAAACTAAATAGCAACATCAAATATAAAACAGGTTTTGAATAATTAGTTTTAAGGGTTCCTGCTAATCCATGCGACGTAACCAGACCTATTCTAGCACACATTTCCTGAATTGAAGCCATGAGTGGGAATGTAATAAGTGCTGTCCAGAGAGTTGATAGTCCGTATGCAGCGCCAGCTTGTGAATAGGTTGCAATTCCTGAAGGGTCATCATCACTTGCACCTGTTACAAGACCGGGGCCGAGTATTTTCCAAAAACGAAAAAGTTTCGATGACTTTTTATCATCGTGCTGACTTTTATTATCTAAAGGAGTCTTCATTATATCCACAAATTAAAATAGTAAAACATTGTTCCTGATTAAACTGTCAGATGCAGGTCAATGATCTCTAAGATCCTTTAACCGATTGGTCCAGAATTCATTAAAACTTGTCTTTGGATACTCACACAGATAAACAGCAGTCCCAAATTCCCTGGCATCAGGATTTGATATCTTACCAATGAGGGTAATTTTATTAAACAATCTCTGTATATCTTCGCCCAATTCACCATTTATATAAATAAATGATTTAATATCCGGGTCAAATTTCCGGGGAATCCAATACCTGAAACTTTCACTGAAGCAGACAGCTTCAGGAAGGCCATATTTTTTTCCGATAACAGTAATTGCACCTGCGTGTCCGTAATTTTCGCAATAGATAAAGCTTGCTTTTTTATCTCCGATCATCTTATATGCCTTGTTCGCAATAGAAGTTAACTCCTCCCACCCCAGCATATCGGCATAATCCTGTGGTAATGAATGTATCGATCCGTCTTCAAACTTTCTTCCAATAACTATCCCGTATTTCAATTCAAGGTTTCTGAAATAGGTAACCAGCCCTTTTGCCTTATAAACCGGTAACCCGATTGGAAGCATAGGAATAGTTAACAGAATCAGCAAAAAAGGCAACGCGATCTTCATCCAACGCTTTTTTAACCATTTTTCATACGAAACAGCTCCGGCTGCAATTAGAAATGGGAATACTCCAATAGTATAGTAGCCTTTCCCATGCAAGATGAAGAGGATAACAATTAACAGAATCGAAGCAAATCCCAGAAACCTGTATTTCTCTGCACTTTTATTGATAAGAAGATAGAGCAATCCGGCTATTGTCAGTACTGATGCAAAGGATGGCATTATTAACTGATCTGCTAAGAAAGCCAGTCTGTCAACATGAATAAGCTGTGTTCTCTCAAGCTCTGAAAGATGACCAAATACAGGTAACCCATGAACAAATTGCCAGATCAGGTTCGGGAGAAATATTATCATCCCGCCAAGAATACCGAACCAGAAATTTCTGTTTTTAAAAACTTTCCTGTTTTGGCCAAATGGAATGACAATTACCAGACTTAAAAATAATATCCCGATCAAGTACTTATTCAACAGCGACAGACCTGCAATAATGCCAAGTAAGACAAGGTATTTACCTGATGAAGTATTTAGGTATCTGATTACCAGGTAAATGATAATTGTCCAGAATATGACATCTATATAAACAGGCATAAATAATGAAAATGTCCTGAGAACAAAACCGGAAATTATAATTCCAATCCCTGCAAGAATCCTGGAATATGAAGTACCTCCAAGTTCCTCTGCAATAGCTGCTGCTAATATTACCAAAATCCCGCTCAGAATTGCAGGAAGCAGACGGACTGCAAATAATGAATATCCGAAAATATTTTGTATCAGCCAGGCAATCCATCCAATCATCGGGGGAACTGTTGCATACCCGAAATCAGGATGCTGCCCTAACGAAAAATAGAGAAGTTCATCCCGGTGATATTCGAGGTTATTGATTACAAGGAGATGAATTGCCACATTGAACAGGGCCAGCAAAATAATTATAAGGTTTTGGGGTGTCTTTCCGGCAAAAGATTTCATTTCATTTTATTATTCTTAAATAATTCTAATAATTACCTTTTTGTCATCTACCTTGGGATGCCAGCCAGATCGCGTATTACTACCGAAGCGCATGCAATTCCGAACGAAGCAGGCATATATGAGATAGTACCTACTATTGAAGCCTTATTCTGTTCGCCATTTGTTGCAATTATCTTCGTTTTATCAATTACTTCAGGAGAATATACTGCAGTAAATCCTTCACTGATTCCCAGCCGATGCAGTCGTTTTCTCAATATCCTGGCGAGTGAACAATCGGTTGTTTCTGAAATATCGGAAATATTTACCTTTGCAGGATCAAATTTTCCACCTGCTCCCATCGAACTTACAAGAGGAAGATTTCTTTGCAAGCTGTTAAAAATAAGAAATATCTTAGGCGATAAAGTATCGATAGCATCGACCACATAATCAAAACCTTTGTCAATAATCTCTATCATCCTGTCATCTTTTATATATTCCTGAATGACAGTGAGTTTGATATCAGGGTTTATGTCCATTATTCTTTGCCCCATAACCTCGGCTTTGGCCAGGCCTTCGGTACTCTTAAGTGCTGGCAGCTGTCTGTTCCTGTTAGTGGGATGAATATGGTCGCCGTCAACTATTGTCATCGATCCTACACCCGACCTGCAGATCATCTCGGCTGCATAGGCACCTACTCCTCCTAAACCTACAACCAGCACATTAGCGTTCTTAAGTTTTATCAGCTTCTCGCTATCCAGAAGTAATTCTGTCCTTTTCAGCCAATCATACATATATTGAAATTTTTATTTAAAAAAATTATCAAAATTAGACAGAACAATGGATTTTAACTTATCTACAGATATCTTAAGATCGGATGCAACTTTGGTATAAACTGCTCTGATATCGACATCTGCTCCATCAGTTTCAAGAAATATCCTATCCGCTGGCAAGCGTCTTAACAGATTGCGTGACTCAGGTCTGAGAACAAAATCAAACCAGAATGAAAGATACATTCCTTTCGATAACAGTTGAGCTGCAAGTTCCATGTTTCCCCTGAATCCATGGACAAGCCATGGCATTTTTGGTTTTAGTTTTTTTTTAACTGATAAAAGTTCGTCCCATGCCCTTACGCAATGAATGATAACGGGTTTCCCTGATGCTTCCGAAATGGCCACCTGTTCTTCAAACGTTATGCGTTGAAGCTCAATAGAAGGTCCTCTCAGCCTGTCAAAACCAGCTTCACCAATAGCTATTACATCGGGATGATTGATTGAATTTTCAACAGAAATTATAAGTTGTTTATGATTATCTTCATTAAGGAACCATGGATGTATACCATAAGTGTATGAGACTCCTGAAACCTCTGCAGGTAATTTATCTTCATGTGCCATCAGGCTTTCGAGGATAAATATTCCTGAAACGGGTGTACCGCCATGAATATGGATATCAATATAGTCTCCGGGTTGCGGAAGATACATCTCTTTTATTTGCTTAACAGACTAACTCCTTTGTCAATACGTTTCAGGGTTTCATCCTTACCGATCCAGCTGATAATATCAAATATATGAGGGCCTCTCAGCGCACCGACAATTACCAGCCTGAAGGCGTTCATTATTGCTCCGGTGTTATAGCTATTTTTCTCAATCCATGCTTTAATAACCGATTCAGTATCTGCAGCGGAAAAATCAACCATATTCTCAAGCAGTGATCTTAATTCCGTGAGAATTACTGCAGAATCCTCTTTCCAATGTTTCTTAACAACTTCCTGATCATAAGATTCAGGGGTTTTAAAAAAGAAATCAGTTTGTTCCCAGATATCCTTCACAAAACTTACCCTCTCTTTTACCAATCCAACAAGTGCTTCAAGTTTAACGATATCATCTTGATAACCATGTGCTCTCAGAAACTCTCTGAATTCCAAAGCAAGCTGATTATTAGTCTTTTTTTGAAGGTATTGGTGATTAAACCATTTTGCCTTTTCAGGGTCAAAACGGGAACCTGATTTGCCGACTCTGTCAATTGAAAAGGTACTAATCAGTTCATCCATTGAAAATATTTCATGTTCAGTTCCCGGATTCCAGCCCAACAATGCAAGCATATTAATAAATGCTTCGGGATAATATCCATCCTCTCGATAACCCTTTGCTGTTTCACCATAAGGCCAGAAAAGAGGAAAGACAGGAAATCCCATTTTATCTCCGTCGCGTTTGCTTAGTTTACCTTTTCCATCGGGTTTCAGCAGCAAAGGCAGGTGGGCAAAATGAGGCGGGTCCCAACCAAATGACCGATATAGTATAATATGAAGCGGTAATGAAGGCAGCCACTCTTCCCCCCGGATTACATGGCTTATCTCCATCAGATGATCATCAACTATGAATGCCAGATGATAAGTCGGCATGCCGTCGGATTTGATTAAAACTTTATCATCAAGGGTTCCGGTATTTACAACTATATGTCCGCGGATAATATCATCAAAATGGATATCCTCGTTAAATGGCATTTTGTACCTGATAACATAAGGCTCTCCTTTATCAAGTTTCTCCCTCCATTCAGTTTCCTTTAAAGAGACTGAGTTAATCAGTTTTTCTCTTACTTCAGCATTATAAACAAAAGTCTTTCCTGCTTTTTCTGATTCTCCTCTCAGAGATTCAAGTTTTTCGGGAGTATCAAAAGCATAATAGGCATCACCTTTATTTATAAGGATATCTGCGTATTGCTTGTAAATTGCTTTCCGGTCGCTTTGGCGATAAGGACCATAATTTCCACCCTCCCTGATTCCTTCATCAACTACTATTCCGCACCATTCAAGCGATTCCATAATATATTCTTCGGCACCTTCTACGAATCTTACCTGATCGGTATCTTCGATCCTTAAGATAAAAGTACCGCCATTCTTTTTTGCGAAAAGATAGTTGTAAAGAGCAGTTCTTACACCTCCGATATGGAGGGGTCCTGTAGGACTTGGGGCAAAACGCACTCGTACTTGTTCCATATTATGGGTAAACCGGTTTATGTAAATGCAAATATAGACAAACCCGATTACATACAATACTATAACGAAAATCAGGTTTTGAACTCCGGATTTGTATTACTTTTGCATTTATTTTATTTTTTTGTTTATGGATAAGATGAAAGCACTTGTTAAAGCCAGACCCGAAAAAGGTTTATGGATGCTGGAGGTTCCGGTTCCTGAACCGGGCCTTAATGATGTAATAATAAAGGTCAGGAAGTCTGCAATATGTGGCACCGATCTCCATATTTATGAGTGGGATGAATGGTCGAAAAAAACAATCCGGACTCCAATGGTTATTGGTCATGAGTATATGGGTTATATCGAAAAGATGGGTGCCGGAGTGACCAATCTCACAATTGGGGAAAGAGTTACCGGGGAAGGCCATCTGGCTTGCGGTCATTGTCGCAATTGTCGCCGCGGGAAGGAGCATGTATGTGAAAACACTGTTGGAATAGGAGTGCATATCGATGGATCATTTGCAGAATATGTGAAAGTACCTGCCGTAAACGTCATTCCGCTCGATCACAGAATTCCTGACGAATGGGCCGCAATTATGGATCCTTTCGGAAATGCAACTCATACCGCTTTATCGTTTCCATTGATTGGTGAAGATGTTCTGATTACCGGATCGGGGCTGATTGGCAGTATGGCCGTTGCAATAGCAAAATTTGCCGGTGCAAGATTTATTGTCGCCAGCGACCTAAGCGAAGCACGTCTTGAAATTGCTAAAAAGATGGGAGCTACTCTTACTGTCAATCCGTCAAAAGGAGAGAAAATCTCAGATGCTGTTAAAAAGCTGGGGATGAGAGGATTTGACATCGGACTTGAAATGTCCGGATCTCCCAGGGCATTCGTGGAGATGCTCAATAACATGTACAATGGTTCCAGTATCTCATTACTTGGAATACTCCCATCAAATTTCGAGGTTCCATGGAGTGATATCATTTTCAAGGCAATAACTTTAAAGGGAATATATGGCCGCGAGATGTGGGAAACCTGGTATAAGATGGAGCAAATGATAATCGGGGGAATAGATTTAAATCCTGTTATAACACACCGGTTCTCAATTGATGATTTTCAGAAGGGATTTGATGAGATGGAAAAGGGCAATTGCGGAAAAGTTATCTTAAACTGGGATTAACTAATAATATAAAGATTATGTATAATAATTATCAGAATCATTTAGTTAAGATTATTGACGAGATTAAAGAAGCAGGTTTATATAAGAATGAGCGTATTATCGTATCTCCACAGGGTGCCGAAATTGAACTGAACACGGGACAGAAAGTATTGAATTTCTGTGCAAATAATTACCTGGGACTTTCTAATAATCCATTACTTATTGAAGCAGCAAAAGCATCTCTTGACGATCATGGTTATGGAATGTCGTCGGTAAGATTTATCTGTGGTACTACCGATCTCCATAAGGAACTTGAGAAAAAGATCGCAGAGTTTTTCAGCACTGAAGAAACGATTCTTTATGCTGCCTGTTTTGACGCTAATGGCGGAGTTTTTGAACCTCTTCTGACTGAAGAGGATGCAATTATTTCTGATTCCCTTAACCATGCTTCGATTATTGACGGTATCCGTCTTTGCAAAGCCCAGCGCTACAGATATGAAAACGCTGATGTGGCAGATCTCGAAAAACAGCTTCAACTTACTCATAATCAGCGATTCAGACTTATAGTAACCGATGGAGTATTTTCTATGGACGGGAATGTAGCACCTCTTGACAAAATTGTAGAACTGGCAAATAAATACAATGCCATGGTAATGGTCGACGAATCACACTCAGCAGGAGTAGTAGGAAAGACTGGAAGAGGAGTAACCGAACTTTTTAATATTAAAGGAAAGGTGGAAATCATTACAGGGACACTTGGAAAAGCCTTCGGTGGTGCAATTGGTGGGTTTACCACGGGCAAAAAAGAGATTGTCGAGATTTTGAGACAAAGGTCAAGGCCCTATCTCTTCTCAAACTCTATCCCCCCTATGGTCGCAGCAGCGGGTATCAGGATGATTGAGATGATAACAGAAACTAATGTACTTCAGGATAAACTTCATTACAATTCTGATTACTTTATTGCCGGTATGAAAAATCTGGGTTTCGATATAAAGCCTACCAAATCAGCAATTTGTGCAGTGATGCTTTATGATGCAAGATTATCTCAGGACTTTGCAGCAAGACTTTTACAAGAAGGTATATATGTTATCGGATTCTATTTCCCTGTCGTACCAAAAGGTCAGGCAAGAATCAGGGTCCAGCTTTCTGCAGGTCATGAAAAGGAACATCTGGATAAAGCAATCAGGGCTTTCGAAAAGATCGGTAAGGAACTCGGTGTAATAAAATAATTCATCAGCGAAAATCTGCGTGATCATCGGGAATAAGTTTAAATGGTTTCCGAGCAGATTTCGCTGATTAACGCTGATTGAAAATTGTTTGTATTTATATCTCAGTGGAAATGAACAAATACTTCTTCCCAATATACAGGATACTGGTTCCAAAGCCATTGAGGACGATTATTTTGAAAATAAACCTTCGGAATAAAATCCTTAATTATTTTACCTCCTTACCGGAAAATGAGGTTAATGATGAGCAAAAAGAGGTACTTAAATACCTTGAGAACAATAAGATCAGGATATTTCCATATCCTTTTCATAACAATTATTCCCCGGAGAAGATTGAAGTAATGTATGACAGGGAAAATGATATGCGATATGTTTTGCAGGAAGGGAAACGTTTATATTTTAAAAAACGCTGGAATGAGAAAAGGATTAGAAGGTCCTATTGCGATCTCATGAGGGAGCAGGATCCGGATAGTCCTCACAGGTATCTGACTGATTCATTTACAATTGGGAAGGATGACGTATTAGCTGATATCGGAGCTGCCGAGGGCAACTTTTCATTGGCTGTAATAGAAAATATCAGAAAGGTCTACCTGTTTGAATATGACCCTGAGTGGATAGAGGCACTCAGGGCCACGTTTGCACCGTGGTCAGAAAAAGTTGAGATTATTAATAGGTATGTATCTGATCACAATGATGCATCACATATCAGGTTCGATACTTTTTTTGAAAATAAAAAAGATGTCACGTTTCTAAAGATTGATGTTGACGGTGCTGAATCGGTTGTTTTAAATAGTTGTAATGATGTATTCAATGCCCATGAGTCTTTTAAGATAGCACTATGTACCTATCATAAGAATAATGATGAGAAAGATTTTACATTATTGCTTAATGATTACAGGTTCAGAATTGGCCCTTCAAAGGGATATATGATTAATTATTACGACAAAAAAATGAAAGCCCCATACCTTCGAAGAGGGTTGATCAGGGCAGTAAGATAAAAAAAGGTGCTCCGAAGAGCACCCGCTGATTTATGATAATTCCCAAAACCTGGGACCCCATAATAAAAATCTAACCGCATTTGGATGATCCGCAATCTTTGCAGATCAGACATCCCTCCTCGTAGACAAGGTTGCCTGAACCACATTCTCCGCATTTGCCTTTTGCTTTCGTTCCGTTTGGTATATATTTTTTCAATGCTCTTTCAACTCCATTCTTCCAGTTATTAATCGACTCACTGTCAAGCTTTAATGATGTTACCAGATTAACCACATCCTGGATTGGCATTTCATGTCTTAAAACACCTGAAATAAGTTTCGCATAATTCCAGAACTCCGGCTTAAACATGTGTGAAAGACCTTCAATATTCTTCTTATAACCTATTTTGTCGGTGTATTGGAAATCATAACGTGTCTTTCCGTCCTCATCCTTGATTTTAATGATTTTACCTTTTATGATGCTTTTAGGAATAGGAAATATCTCCTCGTCTGCAATACCTGTAAAGATCTCATAAGGACGGCTCTCTTTCAATCCAACAAAAGCGACCCATTTCTCTTCATTTATATTAAACCTGATAACATCACAGTCAAGAACTTTTGGCCGTTTTGGCCTTTCTGGCCTCACTTCTGTTTTTCCTGCGATAAGTACTCCGTTTCTTGATCCGTCGCGATATACTGTGGCTCCTTTGCATCCCGATTTCCAGGCTGTCAGATAAAGTTCGCTTACCAGTTCTTCCTTTGCTTCGGCAGGAAGGTTTATAGTAACACTTATTGAATGGTCAACCCATTTCTGAATTGCACCTTGCATCTTGACTTTAGCAATCCAATCTACATCATTTGCCGTGGCTTTATAGTAGGGTGATTTTGCAATTATTGATTCAATCTCCTCGTCTCCCATTCTGGTAACTTCATCGGTATCGTACCCGTTCAGTTTAAGCCAGTCGACAAATTTATGATGGAAAACATTAAATTCTTCCCAGCAATCGCCAACCTCATCCTTAAATGTCACCTTTACATCCAGATCATTAGGGTTAACCTTTCTTCTTCTTTTGTAGAAAGTGGAAAATATCGGCTCGATTCCGGAAGTTGTCTGTGTCATAAGGCTTGTGGTGCCTGTCGGGGCAATTGTAAGCAGTGCTATGTTTCTTCTCCCGAATTTAACCATGTTGTTATACATAACATGATCTGCCTCTTTCATCCTTAAAATAAAAGGGTTGTTTTTTTCCCGTTCGGCATTATAAATTGCAAAAGCTCCTCGCTCTTTTGCAAGGTATGTTGATGCCTTGTAGGCTTCGAGTGCCAGTGTTTTATGTACTTCGACCGAGAAATTTGTAGCATCATCGCTGCCATATCTCATCCCAAGACCCGCCAGCATATCTCCTTCTGCCGTTATTCCAATTCCGGTCCTTCGTCCCTCTTCTGATTTTTTTCTTATGTTACTCCAGAGGCTTTTCTCCACACGTTTTAATTCTTCAACCTCGGGATCTGCTTCTATTTTTGCAAGAATTACATCGATCTTTTCAAGTTCAAGATCAATAATGTCATCCATCATGCGTTGAGCCAATCCTACATGTTCTTTATATAAGTCAAAGTCAAATTCAGCTTTGTCGGTAAATGAATTGTTGACATAACTGTACAGGTTAATTGCCAGCAGACGGCAACTGTCGTATGTGCACAGAGGAATTTCACCGCATGGATTTGTTGAAACTGTTGCATATCCCAGATCGCTATAACAATCGGGAACACTTTCTCTGATTATTGTATCCCAGAACAATACTCCTGGCTCGGCTGATTTCCATGCGTTATGTATAATCTTGCTCCAGAGCTGAACCGCATCTATATCTTTTGCAAATTTTGGCTTGACAGAATTAATAGGATATTGTTGTCTGAAAAGTGTTTTGTTTTCAACCGCTTTCATAAAATCGTCGGTCAGTTTAACTGAGACATTCGCACCTGTAACTTTCCCGCTCTCAAGCTTGGCATCTATGAATTTCCCCGAGTCAGGGTGTTTGATTGATATAGACAGCATAAGTGCACCCCTTCTGCCATCCTGTGCTACTTCGCGTGTTGAGTTGGAATATCTTTCCATGAAAGGCACCACACCCGTGGAAGTGAGAGCGCTGTTAAGCACAGGAGTACCTTTCGGTCTTATGTGCGACAGGTCGTGACCTACACCACCCCGACGTTTCATAAGTTGTACCTGCTCCTGGTCGATTTTCATAATTCCTCCGTACGAATCTGATGATCCATCGTTGCCAATCACAAAACAGTTCGATAATGAAGCAATCTGGTAATCATTCCCGATACCTGTCATTGGGCCTCCCTGAGGAACAATATATTTGAAATCTTTGAGAACATTATAAATCAACTCTTCAGAAAGCGGGTTTTTATATTTCATCTCTACCCGGTGTATTTCACGAGCCAGTCTGTGATGCATATCGTCGGGTGACTTCTCATACAGGTTCCCGAATGAATCCTTTAAAGCATATTTGTTTGCCCATACTCTTGCGGCAAGTTCATCGCCATTGAAATACTGAATACTTTCTTCAACAGCTTCTTCATGAGAATAAACAACTTTTTCAGGTCCTCGATTCTTAGACTTTTCAATATTTTTCCCTTCACCTGTTTTCTGAACCTCAGGTGCTGAATTCTGGTTCTTTGCTTTTTCAGTTGCAATAGCTGATTCCTGGACAAATAATTCTTCCATATATTTTTGTTATTCTCTGATTTTAATGAGATTAAACGGCCACTGATTTTCGAAGCGGATAATCGCTAAATTAAACAAGCGCTCCAGTGAATGCAAGCGTAAAAATTTAAGTTTATTAACATTTGGTAGAATAGTTATTAACTATTATATATGTACTTGATTTTAATTTAGTTAACAACTATCTGCCTATCATATAAACAATTATTATCTGTGAAAGTTCAAAGCTGATATCAAAATTTAGGGACCTATTGACTTGTATAAACTTTATTATCAATTTTTTTAAAAAAACCAGTAAAAAAAGGGAGGCGTCAGAATCTGACAGCCTCCCTATGAAAAATCAAAAATATAATTTTAGAAAATCAGACGAATTCCCAGAAGGCAACCCCAGGTACTGGCAGTACTAATATCTTTACTAAGGGTTGTCTTTGATATAAAATCATCCAGCGATGTAGCATTAAGTTTATAAACAGGAGCTGTGGTTGAAGTACCTCTTGTCACAACTGTTAATGGACGTACGTTATCGTAACTGGCCAATGGATTGTACGTGAATGCACCCCATTTATCGTTCAGTAAATTACCAACATTGAGTATATCAATACTAATCTGAAGCGTATATTTGTGGTCAGTTCCAAAGTTTGAAAATACATCCTGAAGTATTTTTGCATCGAAGCGATGGATCCATGGTTTTACTTCACCAAAACGTTGAGTATATATTCCTTCATGCGACTTGAGATATTTATTGTTCTGCACATAAGCCCAGAATGCATCCTGCTGTTCAGCTGCAGTCATACCACTGGCAGCAACAAAATTGATATCAGTAGCACTGGATGGAACATACATCAGGTCTGATGAGACACCGTCACCATTAAGATCATTGGAGTATGTATAAGACCAGCGTCCTTGCTGATAGCCCTGGTAAACCAGTGAAAAAGTGGTTGCGAACATTTTTGCATACTCAATACGGTAAGATAAATCACCAACCAGTTTGCTGGGTGTAGCGAAATATGAGTAGCTTAGTCCCGGATCATTCAGACTTCCGATAGCCGTATTTGAAGAAAATGCAGAATAAGCAGATGAACCCGGGTTAGAGGTTACATCTTTAGCCATCGTATATGTATATGCAAACATTCCTGAAAATCCATTGCTGAAGTTCTTTGTCAGCTGAGCTGTAAGTGAATACTGATAGCCTTCCTTTGTATTAGAGAGTTCCATCGCATTACTTACGCTGGAAACTACTTTCGCAACGGTACTATTGGTCCAATATGGACGAATATCAGATCCGGTCATGGTACCGGTAGGAGCAGCTTCATTAATATTAACCTGTGTTATTGCATTTATATCTTTTGAGTAGATTGCCTCACCGGTGAATATCATATTCCATGGAAGTTCAACATCGAAAGCTAAATTGGAACGCCATATCTGAGGAAATTTAAAGTTTTTGGCAACCTGGGCAAGTGATGAACCATTTGGTAATGATCCAGAACTCTGTGGAAACAGATCAGGTCTACTGGCTATAAACGCCTTATAATCAGGGTCGAATGCAAGTCCTACAAGGTTGGGGTTTCCAGGGCCCCATCCAATTTCCGGTACCTGAATCACACCTGAGTTAGTTGGCTGGTTGGTGAACCATACAAATGGAAGCAGTCCGGTGAAAACACCAGAACCTCCACGAATCTGAAGTGAACGATCTCCCTTTAAATCCCAATTGAACCCTAAACGAGGAGATACAATTATTTTACTCTCCGGCCATGTACCTACGTCCATCTTTTTACCGTCAGCAAATGTAAGGTCCGAGATTGCAGGATTGTTCTGCAGTTTATTTAAGTAGAATGGCCTCTCAAAGCGAACACCATAGGTTATTTTCAACCCTGACATAACCTGCCACTCATCCTGTCCGTAAATAGCGCCAAGTCCAAATGTTGCGTCAGCACCGGGAGCATCATTTCCATTATATCCATAGGTAACTCCGAATCCTGTAGGATCGGCACCATTAATAAAGTCATCAACAGAGTTATATCGATAATACGAAGTTCCCTCACGTATATATGAATTAAGGAAGAAAAGCCTGTCGAATGAAGCTCCTGCAGTAAGAATGTGTTTGTTAAGATTAATTGTTACGTTATCGGTAATACTCAGAGTTTTATTCACTACATTGTTGTTGTAACTGAACAGTTCATAACCGAACGACATATACTGATCACCGCCTTCCCAGATATCAACAAACGGGAAAAGGGATGAGGGGCTGGTACGGGTATCCTGGATGTATGTGTAGCTGGCAAGAAATTTATTCGAGATCTTTGTTCCAAAGGTACTGTTCAACTCACCTGTTATAGAACGTACTATATTCTTGAATCCATAAAATGCATTTGAAAAGGCTAAACTCTGGCTGCTAATACGGCCTGAGTTACGTGCATTGTTAGGTGGTCCGCTATTCGGGTTAGTTTGCTGGTCAGATGTTCCTACAACATCATTGTATCGCAATGTAAACTTGTGATTATTTGAAATATTCCAGTCAATACGTGCCAATATCTTATGGTTCTTATTCTGGAATGGATCAAAGTTACTGTATTTTCCAGGATCATAATTATATGTTGACGTAAGGTAATCCTTAACACGGATCATATCTGCTTCTGTTGTACGGGAGATGTTCTGATCAGGTACGGCAATGCCGTCAGTGCTTGGCTGCCAGGTTACACCCGGAATAGATTGTTGCTCATATTCACCGCTTAAAAAGAAGAATAATTTATTTTTAATGATAGGTCCACCAACACGAAAACCGTAATTTTGCAGACTACTGGAATTTGCACCTGCCACATGATTCCCGTCTACACTACTCCCTGTAAATGATTTAGGACGCAGGTAGGTGTAAACAGATGCTTTAAATGTGTTATCTCCACTTCGCGTAACTGCATTTATACTTGCACCTGTAAACTGAGATACAGTTACATCGTAAGGAGCAAGTCTTACAGAGACTTCTTCAATTGCATCCATTGAAATTGGCTGAGCATTTCCCCCGGGAAGTGGATTACTGCTTAACCCGAAATTATTATTGAATGCTGCACCATCAACTGTGATAGTATTAAAACGACCGTCACGTCCGCTAAAAGAATTACCCTGAGACTGTGGAGTGTATTTTGAGAAGTCCACAAGACTACGGTTGATAGTAGGAAGTATTGCCAGATCACGAGAGCTAACATTAGTTTGTGTACCTGAATGCTCAGAACTTAAGATTGAGTTTTTGAGCCCGGAAGTAACTATAACTTCATTCAATGTAGTTGTAGTCTCGGTTAATTGACCATCTTGTATATAGGTCTCGCCCAGTTTGAGGGTAATCTCAGTGTAACTATTGGATTTATATCCTATAAAAGAGACAGTTACCGTATAAGGGCCTCCTATACGCATGTTCTGAATACGATAGTTACCAGCATTATCGGTCATGGTTGCATACTGTGTTCCTGAAGGAACGTGAATGGCAACAATACTGGCACCAGGAAGAGCTTCTCCTTTGCTGTCAGTTATATTACCACTCAATGATGATGTTGTAGCCCCCTGCCCATATACCATAACTGAAATGAACAAGAAACTCAGCATCGTAAACATTCGTTTGAATTGCTTCATCATAAAATTAGGATTAAGGATTAATAAATTTTCGATAAGGTTATCGTAAATACTTGATTAGCCGGTTACATCAGAATTACAAAAATGTAAAATACAGCACATCAATTTACGGCTCTTTAAAGGAACCTGCCCAATTATGAAAAGATTAGTTTTTAACAAATTATGAATGCTGCCTGTTAATATCTTCTTTGAAAATTTCTTTGATAATAATTTCAGTAGCACCGGCATTTTCTATTACATAATTTGATGCAATTTCAGCTGAAATTGTATAAAGCTTCTCATCTGTCAGCCACATATCCAGGATCCCTTTAAAATCTTCAAAAGTAACGAATGATTTAGCTCCACCGGCATATTTCAAATTAACAGCTTCCATGAACCTTTCATGATTGGGACCAAAAATAACCGGAATTCCCCAGCACGCGGGTTCAAGAATATTGTGGATCCCCTTTCCGAATCCACCACCGATTAGAGCAATATATGCATACCTGTAAGCTGAAGAGAGCATACCGATATTATCAATAATAAGAACACGGGCATCAGCTGAAACTTCAGTATATTCCGAGAATCTTATACATTTTACTTTAATAAGCTTTTCAAGTCTTTCTATATTTGACTTATCAATTTCATGCGGTGCGAAGACCCATTTCATTCTTGTGGGGAAACTGTTGATATACTCTGCAATTATCTCTTCATCCTGCCTCCAGCTGCTTCCTGCCAAAAATAATTTTTCATTTCCTCGAAATTGCTCAAGTTGAGGAATGTCTCTGGCTGTACCTGTTATCTGAACCACTCTGTCGAACCTTGTATCACCTGCAAGAAAAACTTTCTCTATCCCAATGCTGTTAAGAAGGTCGAAGGATCCTTGATCCTGTACAAATATTTTATCAAATTTCCTTAACATTCCTCTGAAAAACGACCCGTACCATTTGAAAAAATGTTGCCCTGGACGAAATATTCCAGATATAAGAAACAGGGGAATCTTGTTCCTGTAAAGTGCTGATATATAATTATTCCAGAATTCATATTTGACGAATATTACAACTTCAGGTTTAGCCAGATCTATAAATTTTCCGGCATTGCCTGGTGTATCCGAAGGGAGATAACTAATACAATCCGCATTGCTATAATTTTTTCTTATTTCATATCCTGAGGGAGAAAAAAAAGTAAGCACAATTTTAAATACCGGCATTTCTCTTTTAATCGCTTCAATTACTGGTCTTCCCTGCTCAAATTCACCCAATGATGCACAATGAATCCAAATAACCCTGTCTCCCGATTTTATTTTATCTGAAATCTTTTCTGCCCAATTTCTTCTTCCTTTAACCCATAAAGATGCTCTGGAATTAAACGGAGCTATAAGTTGAGCAAGTGATGAGAAAATCAGGATTCCTATGTTGTATAAAACTTTCATATTTCCCTGTTTCAAATGGCCAAAGGTAATAAAAACTCCTATTTTTGTAGTATTATAACGCCATTGCCATGGTACGACTTATTGCCTTAATTATCTCAATTGTTTTGCAGATAATTGCTGCATCAATTGCATTGAGATTCATGAAGCTTACCAAATACAGGCTATCATGGATACTACTTTCCCTTTCTTTTGTATTAATGGCTGTTCGTAAAATCGTACAGCTTTTTGAATATTTCCGAGGTACTCCCTCATATACATGGCAGCTGATAGACGAATGGATCGGAATTATCATTTCAGTAATGATCATTGGAGGCGTTATTCTCATCCGCGAAATTTTTTACTCACTAAAACGTGCCGAGACAGACAGGTCATTTTCTGAAAAAAGAGTTATAAATGCAATCATAAACACTGAGGAAAATGAAAGAAAAAGGTTTGCAAAAGATCTCCACGACGGGCTCGGACCTATTCTGTCAACTGTAAAAATGTCTCTTTCGGCACTAACTGACAGAATCAAAGATCCGTCCGGATCGGTAATCCTTAATAACACTAACCATCTCGTAAATGAAGCTATAAACACTATCAAAGAGATATCCAATAACCTGAGCCCACATATTCTTTCGAATTTTGGACTGGCCAGCGCTATCAGTGCATTTACAACTAAAATTAATCAGACCAAAGCTGTTGAAATTGATTTTAAGTCGAACATGGAGGCTCAGCGACTTGACAACGAAAAGGAAGTGGTTGTCTATCGTGCTGTTTGTGAGCTTATTAATAATTCAATTCTGCATTCTGGAGCTTCCAGGATTGAGATAGAATTAAACAAACACGAAAAATTTATTACCTTGCAGTTCTATGATAACGGACGTGGTTTTGATACATCCTCATTAAGCAAAGAAGACACAAAAGGGATGGGATTATCAAACATTGAGACCCGCGTAAAAACCGTTGAAGGTGTATTTATCCTGGAAAGCACTCCCGGTAAAGGAACGAGTGCTCTTATCAAATTGATTGAATGATTCTTATTAACTCGGAATTGACTAAATGGAAAAAATACAGATAATAATTGCAGATGATCACCAACTATTTCGTAACGGATTAAAAATACTTCTGAATGCATTCCCCGAATTCGAAGTGACAGCCGAAGCTTCAAATGGCGAAGAATTTTTGAAAATTCTGAAGAATACAAAGGCAGATGTTGCCCTTATGGATATTAATATGCCTGAAATGGATGGGATAGAAGCTACAAGAAAGGGCCTGAAGATTTGTCCGGGAATTAATATTATCGCTCTTTCAATGTATGGAGAAGAAGAATACTATTATAAGATGGTAGACGCCGGTGCCAAAGGATTCCTGCTTAAGGATTCGGATATCTCGGAAGTCAAAGAAGCAATTCTCACTGTAAGAAAAGGAGGCAGCTATTTCTCACAAGAGCTGCTTTATCATGTCATTCAGAAGATCAAATACCGGGAACAGGAAAGCAAATCAGCCAACCTTTCAAAAAGAGAAAAAGAAATACTGTTTAAAATCTGTGAAGGATTCTCTAACCAGGAGATCGCTGAGTCACTTTTTATAAGTAAAAGAACAGTAGATAAGCATAGGGCAAACCTTCTCGGAAAAACAAACTCCAAAAATACAGCAAGCCTGATACTTTTTGCTATAAGAAATAAACTTATCGAGATATAACAAATCGTCTATGACCGAGTCACATAACCTGGGTCAAAAAGGAGAAGACCTGGCAGCAGATCACTTGAAAAAAGCTGGTTTCAAAATACTCTTCCGGAACTGGAAATGGGGGAAACACGAAATTGATATAATAGCTGAAAACCAGGATTTTATCGTATTCATAGAGGTAAAAACGCGGAATGACGACTTCCAGATGCATCCTGTCACCGCTGTAACCAAAGAAAAACAAAAATCAATAATCTGGGCAGCCAATGGCTATCTACAAAAATTCAATATAGATAAAGAAGGCAGGTTTGATATTATAACTGTAATTAAATCTGTTGATTTATATAAGATTGATCATATAGAAGGGGCGTTTTATCCGACCCTCAGATGAACTCACTCCCAACACAAGGGGGTGAGTACATAAGTATAAGAATAAGGATAAAAAGGTTAATATCAAAGAATAATTTTCATGGATATAGTTACATTAAGAGATTACTGTATCTCAAAAAAAGGTGCATCCGAAAGTTTCCCTTTCGGAGACGATACACTTGTTTTTAAAGCCGACGGAAAAATATTCGCCCTGGTCAACCTCGATGGTGATTTGAGCATCAACTTAAAATGTGATCCTGAGTTTGCTATCGATCTACGGGAAAGATACTCCTCAGTCATACCCGGTTACCATATGAATAAAAAACACTGGAATACTGTTATACTCAATGGATCAGTTCCTGATAAGGAGGTATTTTCGTGGATTGATCATTCTTATGAACTGATTACAGGTAAGCGTCATTAAGAATGACGTGAAACATATATTATGATCAGATCGGAATTTTCCTCCCTGACTTTCTTAATTGAATTGCAGATAAGTTCTTTGTTGATGGAAAAATTTCTGATATGGATTGGTCTGTGCAACATTAAATCTCAATTAAAGCATGTTAAAAGGTCATCCCTATCCGGAATGATAACAATTTCTGAGTAACCACATTCGATGACTGATCTCCGTTATCCGTGGTAATGTCAAATAAGTTTTTTTCAAATCCAATACCAACAATAAAGCTATTATTTCCTGCGAGAGGATATTCCATACCCGCCATTATATGGAATGAAAGGTTGAATATGTTTAGTTCCGGCGAAGCATTACCTCCTTTTATATTGAGTGATGGGATGTCTGCCCTGCCTCCGACTACGATTTCTGGATCTAATCCAACATCTGTAAAAAATCTCCCGTAACCGATCTGGTTTGTCTGGAGTTTTATACCCAGAGGTATGGAGAGATAGGTTATTCTATATGTAATTGCTTCTCCGGGCTGGACGGTAAGAATTGAGCTGCTGTAATTTTTCAGCTCGAAATGGGTGGTCTCTCTGTTGATAAGTCTTCCGCCGGCATTAATAATATTTATCCCTGAAGAAAAGGAATAGTTGGGACTAAAATACTTGTTATATGAAATGCCGAAATTAAATCCGGGAACTACTCCGTCACTGCGGGTATCATAACTGTCAGTTGAAAACCAGCTGATTAGAGGATCAAAATGAATGCTGAAGCTTATGAAAGGCTGAAAGCCGCCCGTTTGCATATATGGGTTATAACCTTGACGGTTACTTTGCATGGGCGGATTCGGAACAATGACTGAACGATAAGGTGGCATACGCAACCAGGGAGAATAACGATAACCTGGCTGGGCATTTATATTCCGGCACATTAATATCAGAGAAACAGCGATTATTGCTATAATCGTTCTGGTTGCGTATTTATAATTGCGTATCATTGGTTAAAAGAATAAGTCAAATTATCAATTAAAACCTGGCAGTACTATTAATACTATCCTGAAGTTATAATTGCAAATATTATACCAGCTTTTAGTGTTGATGATATTAGTTGTCAAATTGGATAACTGGATTTACAGGCTCTATCTTAATATTCATTCATTTTATCACATATTTAATTTTTAATTATTTGTTTGTATTTCATCTATTAATATAGTATAGTTAAAATCCAATTGAATAAGAAACACTGGAACACTGTTTTGCTCGATGGATCCATACCTGACAAAGAGGTATTCATCTGGATCGATCATTCATATAATCTGATTATAAAACGGATCTGTTTTAGATTCATTTCTGTTTTTTATTGATTTTATTTCTCCATTATTTTTCTAGCTTAGCATTTTCATAAATTGATCTTATTTAATATTCCAGATTTAAATAGTTATTAAATTCTAATATTATGAAAACCCGTATCCTGCCGGTATTCATTTTATCACTTTTTATTGCACCGACTTATGCCCAAAAGAAATATATTGATCCTCAGAAAACCAAAGAGGGTTATAAGTTTACTCCTGTGGTGGAATTAAAAGCCACTCCTGTTAAGAACCAGTCCAAAACAGGAACCTGTTGGTGCTTTGGAACTACATCATTTATTGAATCTGAACTCATTAGGAAAGGTAAAGGAGAATTTGATCTTTCTGAAATGTGGATTATAAGACATAACTATGGTGACAGATTGAAAGACAACTTCATCCAGCAAGGAAAAGGCAATCTGAAAGAAGGAGGTCTTGCTCATGACTGGATGATAGAATTTGTACAAAACGGCATTGTACCAGATGAAGTTTATACTGGTCTGAATTACAGCATGACAAATCATAATCACGTCGAACTTAATTCTTTTATAAATGCTATCTCTACTGTCCCACTTAAGAGAAACATGGAGAGCGATCAGTATTTCACAATAGTCGATGCAATTCTTGATACCTATCTTGGTAAGGTACCTCAGACTTTTACATACAAAGGTGTGGGTTACACTCCAAAATCCTTCGCCAAAAGCCTGGGAATAAACCCGGATGATTACATGGAGATTACTTCATTCACCATTTTCCCATTCTATACACAAGGACTCGTTCCTGTTTTCGACAACTGGGAAAAGTAAATTTCTATAATGTACCTCTTGATGACCTGATCGCAATAATGGATTTTTCTCTAAATAACGGATACACAATTGATTGGGATGGTGATGTAAGTGAAGATGGATTCGCATATGGCAAGGGAGTGGCCATCTGTTCTTAACGAGCAGCTTTTTTATATTTTGAATATTCAATTTGTTACACAGAGTTTCACAGAGGTCCCACAGAGGACCACAGAGAGGCTTTATGATAGTCATTACATCTCTGTGTAACTCTGTGTCTTCTCTGTGCCACTCTGTGTAACTATGAAATACTAATCGACCAGAAGATTGCATCCTCGGATATCACTGTTATCAAACCTTCCCAGAACTTCAAACCCGCCATCTTCGTGAAGCATGCCAAGATCTCCGGTAGCAATAAAGGAACATGAGTTTATATTTGCCAGGTCGATTATATTAATTCCTCCGGTTCTGGCTGGTTCGTTATAAAGAGTTAGAGGATCCTGCAGATCCCTGATGATTATCTTCATCCATGGCGGACAATAGAATATTCCATCTCCTTTTGAATAAGCCTGGCTCATTAATTCAGTCATCCCATACTCCGAATGAATTGAAAGTACATTCAATTTTTCTTTTAGAATAGAATGAAGTTCTGAACGGGTCAGTTCTTTTTTTCTTCCTTTCATCCCACCTGTCTCCATAACTATTACTCCCGAAAGATCAGGAGACTGGATTTCCGCCAGATCGAGTAGAGCAAAACTGACGCCGAGCAGCAATACTTTTTGTTTTTCTTTTTTGGCCTTTCCGATTGTCAGAATCAGGTCTTTGATATTAGATTTGTAGAAACCGCTATGAGGATTTTTGCTTCTCTTAATCAGATTATCAGCCATATAAACGAGTGAAGACCCTTCTATTTCGGTGTTTGAAGGAAGCAAAGCAGCAATGAGATATTCTTCAGGTTCGCCGTAAAACAGTCTGAAAGATTTCAGAAAGCTTTCTTCATATAAGCCTAAATCATTTACGAAATGTTTCCCGGGAGTAATTCCTGTTGTCCCGCTACTTTTAAAGATCATTTCTACCGGTAGATCCCCGCTTATTATTTTATGATTTCTGAAGAATTCGACCGGAAGAAAAGGTATTTTGTAAGGAGTTTTTATTTTAGAAGAATCTTTCCCCAGACATTTTATAAAGTTGTGATATAGAGCATTATTATTGTATTGATAATTAAATATTTCAAGTGCAGTTTCCCCAAAGTCCGCGTTACTTGAAATATTGAAAATCCGCCTTTGCAAATTATGCAATTGCATTATCATTTGCCTGGAAAAGTTAATGAGCCATCCGGCTGATAGACCCATTGGAAAGTGCATTCCCCATATGCAATCCCCTGCCTGGTTTCATTAACTGTACTGACGATCCTGAATTTTGTATAGTCATCATTTCCTGACCTGTAGATCCATACCTGGTTGGAAGAAATTGGATCGGCCATATCCTGCCATTGAGTTACAGAAAAGGTTTTCAGATTATCAAAAGCCGATTGAGCAGTCGTTTCATTGGCAAAATCACCTACTTTAAAAAACGACGGCTTCAGATTATTAGACTGAAGTGTTAATATTGGGGTTATGTTGTCAATATTAACATATATAGCAATATCCGGCCCGGGGTTAACAGTAGTGGCGATCAGTTTTGCTCCGGAAAATGAAAACCCATAACCATAATAAGTTGTAGAGAAGTAGATGATATTATTAATAGTATCTGTGCCGGATGTACGGGTCGGTTCTTTTTTTGTGCAGCCCGACAGAATTGAAAATATTGAAAATAATATAAATACTATCTTTTTCATAATGCAAAGATAATAGTTTTATCAACTTCGGAATGCGGATTGCGGAATGAAAAATCTGAATCGATCAAAGCGAACTCGGCAAAGCCAATTCCAAAAACTTCGTCTCCTCGTCTCTTAGTCTCTACGTCCTTTCGTATTCTATTCTCCCCTAATCGCAGTAATTCCAGGAAGCTTTTTCCCTTCCATATACTCAAGCATAGCACCACCACCGGTTGAAACGTAGCTCACTTTATCTGCAAGTCCGTTTTTGTTTATTGCAGCTACTGAGTCACCGCCTCCGATGAGACTGTATGCCCCTTTTGATGTTGCAGCTGCAATAGCTTTAGCAATGGCAGTTGTGCCTTTTGAGAATTTCTCCATCTCAAAGACTCCCATGGGCCCGTTCCATAGAATTGTTTTAGAATTTTCAATCACCGAAGAAAATTCCTTAATAGTTTTCTCTGCTATATCGAGACCCAGCCATCCGTCTTCAACGGCGTTGGCAGCAGTAACTTTAGTATTAGCCTCATTATCAAACTTATCAGCATTCAGACTGTCGACAGGAAGATAAAGTTTAACTTTCTTTTCTTTGGCTTTTTCAATCAGATTCAAAGCCAGATCAAGTTTGTCCTCTTCACAGAGAGACTTACCAATTTTACCGCCCATTGCTTTAATAAAGGTATAGGTCATCCCTCCTCCGATAATCAGATTATCAACCCTGTTGAGAAGGTTTTCGATCAGCATGATCTTATCTGAAACTTTTGCGCCGCCCATTATTGCTGTAAATGGCCTCTGCGGATCCTTAAGAACCTTATCCATTGCTGCAAGCTCACTGTTGATGAGGAAACCAAACATCCTTTTCTCAGTGTCGAAATAATCAGCCATAACAGCAGTGGTTGCATGTGCCCTATGGGCTGTACCAAAGGCATCATTAACATAAATTTCTGCATAACCTGCCAGCTTTTTTGCCATCTCTTTCTGTCTGATCTTCATCTCAGCTTTGGCGGCTTTCTTCTCTTCGTCAGTAACTGTCTCAGGCAGAATGGGTTTTCCTTCTTCTTCCGGATAAAACCGTACATTCTCAAGAAGAAGGATCTCACCCGGTTTCAGTGCAGCTGACATTTTCACTGCAGATTCCCCGAGGCAATCATCTGCAAACAGCACCTTTTTACCAAGAAGTTTTTCCAGAACCGGAAGAACAGGCTTAAGTGAATATTTCTCCATACGGCCCTCTGGTCTGCCAAGATGGGACATAAGTATCAGACATCCACCGTCGTTAAGAATTTTATTAATTGTCAGTAATGCTCCCCTGATTCGGGTATCATCAGTTACCGTAAAAGTCTTTTTGTCGAGGGGTACATTGAAATCGACCCTTACTATTGCCTTCTTTCCTTTGAAATTAAAGTCCTGAATCATTTTCATAGATCAAATATTTTTATTTAACACAAGAAATTCTCATTTACAAACCTACATTTTTTTTGGAAATATTCATTTGTAAAAATGTCTCAAAATATTAACCTCTGTGTAACTCTGCGAATTCATAAAAGATTAATTAAATTTGAAAAAAAAGTTATGGCAAAAATTACATTTAAAGGAAATCCGGTAAACACCTCCGGAGATCTTCCTTCGAAGGGCACTAAAGCTCCGGATTTTTCACTTGTAAAATCAGATCTCGGGTCATTGTCGTTATCAGAACTTAAAGGGAAAAAAGTCATTCTAAATATATTCCCCAGTCTCGACACATCAGTCTGTGCAACAACAGTCAGAAAATTCAATCAGATGGCCTCAGGAATGAAGAATGTGACAGTGCTCGGGATATCAAAAGATCTTCCTTATGCGCATGGACGTTTCTGTTCCACCGAAGGCATTACCAATGTTATTACACTGTCGGGTTTCCGCGACAGAGAATTCGGCAAAGCTTATGGTGTTGATTACATTGACGGCCCCGTTGCCGGACTATATGCAAGAGCTATAGTTGTAATTGATGAAACCGGGACTATCGTTTATAACCAACTGGTTCCGGAACATACACAGGAGCCTGATTATGAAGCTGCACTTAAAGCAGTTCAATAAGGTTAATCGTTACAGAAACTCTTCATTCTTTATGTTTTTGTTTGAGACAGACATATGAATTTTGCTCAGATTCCAGGTCAAAAAGAGATTAAAGGAAAGCTTCTCCGGTCAGTAAAGGAAGAAAGAGTCAGTCATGCCCAGCTTTTTACCGGACCTGAAGGGTGTGGCAATATGGCTCTGGCATTGGCATATGCAAGGTATATCAGTTGTGAGAACAGGACTGACTTCGACTCATGCGGTACATGTAAGTCGTGCGTTAAATATGAGAAACTGATACACCCCGATCTTCATTTTGTATTTCCGGTCATAAAAGGAAAGAAAGCGACAGATCCGGTCAGTGACAATTATTTAGAGGAATGGAGAGAGTTTGTAAAGATCTCTCCCTATTTTACACTTAATAACTGGATGGATTCTATTGAAGTCGGGAATGCCCAGGGGATGATATTTGCTTCGGAAGCGTCTGAAATCATAAAAAAACTGAGTCTCAAGACCTTCGAATCAGACTTTAAAATAATGATAATCTGGCTCCCTGAAAAAATGCATCAGGCAACAGCTAATAAACTTCTGAAAATGATTGAGGAGCCACCTGAAAAAACTCTTTTTCTCCTGGTTTCTGAAGAGCCCGATAAGGTAATTCCTACAATTCTTTCAAGGTGTCAGCTTGTTAAAGTCCCTTCCTTCAACAATCGTGATATTGAAAAATATCTTATAGACAGGTTTAATATCTCAATTGATAAAGCTGCTGATATATCATGTGTATCAAACGGAAATATAACAAGAGCAATTGAGCTTTGTGAAAACGAAGATTCTTCACTGGCAAATCTTGAACGTTTTAAAAGCCTGATGAGATTTGCCTGGAAACGCGACATTATTTCAATTATAAATTGGTCGGAAGAGATTTCAACAACAGGCAGAGAAGCTCAGAAAAACTTTATTTCCTTTTCTATGAGGATACTCCGGGAAAACCTGATGTTATCTCTCGATCAGCTGAAAAACAGTCTGGTTTTTCTGACAGGTGAGGAAGCAACTTTCTCAGGAAATTTTCACCCCTTCATAAATCAGAATAATATATATCCGCTTACAGAAGAGTTCAATCTTGTCTATTCCCATATTGAGTCAAACGGAAATGCAAAAATAATCTTCCTTGACCTGGCATTAAAAGTTACCAGGCTTATCCGTCGATCATAACCCTGAATGTTGAAATTGATTCAATTATTCACTACTTTTGCGGAGTAATTTCTGAATCTAAAGAGTTTTATGACAGATAGCGAAGATATTCAAGGGCAGGCCGGGGAAGAGATCCGCATGCCTGATATAACATATAAGCCCGGATATAATAAACTGGATTCTTTCAACTGGTTGAAAGATCTGCCTGACACTCCCGACCTGAATGACATAGTTGAAATCCGATTCAAAAATACCAGGAAAGGGTTTTTCAGGAATGTAAACGGGTTAAGACTTGAGATTGGTGATGTGGTTGCAGTGGAGGCATCCCCCGGGCATGATATAGGCAGAGTTTCGATGGTTGGACATCTGGTTCAGGAACAACTAAAAAGACTCAAGGTACATCCATCGCCCGATGATCTGAAAAAAGTTTATCGTAAGGCAAAAGCTGTTGACGTTCAGAAATGGGAAGAGGCAAAAAAATTGGAATCCCCGACAATGTTGCGTTCAAGAAAGATTTCTGAAGAACTCAAACTTAATATGAAGATTGGGGATGTTGAATACCAGGGCGATAAGACAAAGGCCATATTCTATTACATTGCCGATGAGAGAGTGGACTTCCGCCAGCTTATTAAAGTTCTGGCCGATGAATTCAGGGTAAGAATTGAGATGCGCCAGATAGGTGCTCGCCAGGAAGCTGGAAGAATCGGAGGAATTGGCTCATGCGGAAGAGAACTATGCTGTGCAACACATATAACTAATTTTATTTCAGTTACAACAACTCATGCAAAATACCAGGAGTTGTCTCTCAATCCTCAGAAACTCGCGGGGCAATGCAGTAAACTGAAATGCTGCCTCAACTTTGAATTAGACTGTTATGTTGACGCACAAAGGTCATTTCCACCACGAGATGTACCTCTTGAAGCTCTTGACTGTACAGCTTACTTCCAGAAGCTTGAAGTTCATAAAGGGCTTTACTGGTATTCAACAGATCCACATTCAAATGCGAACCTTATTGCACTGCCGGTACAGAGGGTCAGAGAGATTCAGGCTCTTAACAGAAAAGGAAAGAAAGTCGAAAAGCTTAAGCTGGTCGATGAATTATGGGAGGTAACACCTGTTTCTCAGGACCTGTTGAAAAATAACAGCCTTACAAGGTTCGACCCTCCTGAAAATAAAAGTCAGCAGAGCAAGAGTCCAAACAAAAGAAAAAACAGAAGATTCAATGATAAAAGGAATAAATAGATTTTCATTCATTTTAATATTGACATTCTTAATATTACTCTTCTCATGCAACAGCAAAGTTGTATATACAAATTCCCAGACAATGGCGGAAGAAACCTGGAAACTGATGGATATTCCTACTTTTAAAGTTCCAATAACAGATACCCTTAACAGCAATAATGTATTTTTTACTATCAGAAACGGCTCCTCTTTTCCATTTCGTAATATTTTTCTTTTCGTTACCACAATATCCCCGGATGGAAGAAAAATCACTGATACTCTTCAGTACAACCTTGCTGATGAAAAAGGAAAGTGGTACGGCAAGGGATTTGGCGATATTCATGAACTGAATCTGCCATATAAATCAAATGTCTATTTCCTCCTAAAAGGCACATACGAGTTTAAGATTCAGCATGGTATGCGCATTGAAAATCTAAAGGGTGTTTATGATTTCGGATTGAGAATAGAAAAGATCAGAAAATAAATCTCGGGAAGTGGGAAAGAATAAACTGGCAAGATGGACTGAGTTGGGATCATACGATAATGTTATTCAGCCCGAAATCGGGGATGTTACCGGTAAAGATCACCCCATAAAGGGGAGATGGAATCGAGAGCTCTTTAAAAATAAAAACCCTATTGTTCTCGAACTTGGATGTGGCAAAGGAGAATATACTGTAGGTCTGGCAAACAATTTCCGTCACAAGAATTTTATAGGAATTGATATAAAAGGAGCTCGTATGTGGCGGGGAGCCAAAACAGCCAATGAACAGAAATTGCCAAATGTAGCTTTCCTGCGCACAAGAATTGAATTCATCAATTCCTTCTTCTCTGAAGATGAGGTTGATGAGATTTGGATTACCTTCCCCGATCCTCATCCTGGTGGACGAAACTCAAATAAAAGACTAACATCGCCATGGTTTCTTAATTCCTACCGCCTTTTTCTGAAAGATAAAGGAATAATTCATCTAAAAACCGATAACAAAGAGCTTTATGAATTCACAGGTAAGGTTTTAAGTTATAATAGCCTTGAAACGATCCGCTCGATGAATGATCTGTATGCGGAAAAGATTGATAGGATTCTTTCGATCAGAACCCATTATGAAAAGATTTTTCTGGATGAGGGACTAAAAATAAACTACCTCTCCTTCAGACTGGATAAAAAAAAAATTATCGAAAATGCCTCAGTTAAAGCAAAAAGCGAATGAAGACTTTTTCTCAAAGGTATATGAGCTGACAAAGTGTATACCATACGGAAGGATATCCTCATATGGCGCCATTGCACGCTATCTGGGTTCCGGAAAATCAGCCCGTATGGTTGGATGGGCACTTAATGCGAGCCACAGCAATAGGGAATTTATACCTGCCCACAGGGTTGTAAACCATAATGGTCTTCTCACAGGGAAACATCATTTCGGTAATTCAACAACTATGGAACAACTGCTCGAAAATGAGGGGATCATAATAGAAAATGATCGGATTATCAATTTCAAAGAAAAGTTCTGGGACCCAGGTACAGAACTTAAATAAGTTCGGAGTGCCTAAAGAGAAACCCCCTTTCATTCCCCCTACGGGGGGAAAAATCCTCACTGTTTTATTGTAATTATTGTAAGTACCAGAGCATTATCGCCCCCTTGGGGGAGATGTCAGCGCAGCTGACAGAGGGGTCTTACTTCCGAAACAATTCCCCTGTATGGCATCCTAACTCTAGCTCACTCTAAACTTTTAGCATATACATTTTGTATTTACGCAAAAAACCGGTAAACTTGCACCTTGTTTATATTTAAATCAAATAAAAATAACCTTTTAAGCTGGTTGTTTTAATATTAAAATGATGTTTTCAAAAGATCAGATACTAAAAGCTCTTTCCAGGGTCATTCATCCGGGAAAAAAGAAAGATATCGTTGCTCTGGAAATGGTCACCAAAGTTGAATCAGGTGAAAACGGGATATCTCTCACCCTGACGCCGGAAAAGTCAAACGATCCTTTTATTTCATCAATCAGGAGCACAATTGTCAGGACAATAAAAGAGGTTCTGGGAGCGGATGCGATAATTAACGAAATAAAAGTTCAGCCAAAGGTTATAGTTGGAAAACAACAGGAAAAACTCCCGAATGTTTTACCCGGAGTGTCAAATATAATTGCTGTCGCATCAGGCAAGGGGGGCGTTGGTAAAACTACTATAGCTGTTAATCTGGCTATCTCACTTGCCCGTATGGGATATAAGGTTGGACTTCTGGATGCAGATGTTTTTGGACCATCAGTTCCAAAAATGTTTAACGAGGAAAAATACAGGCCCGAAGTAAGAAGGGATAATAATTCTGATCATATTATCCCTCTGACGAAATTCGGAGTCAAAGTTCTTTCGACAGGTTTTTTTGTCGATCCGGCAGATGCAGTTATCTGGAGGGGACCTATGGCTTCTAATTTTCTTAAACAACTGATAACCCAGGGCGAATGGGGTCAACTCGATTATCTGCTTGTTGATTTACCTCCCGGAACAAGTGATATTCATCTAACTCTTGTTCAGGAGGTTCCGGTAACAGGAGCAATTGTTATCAGCACTCCCCAGGAGATTGCTCTTGCAGATGCTATAAAAGGAATTGCAATGTTCAGGAGCGATAAAATAGATGTGCCTGTACTCGGATTGGTAGAAAACATGTCGTGGTTCACACCTGCAGAATTTCCGGAGAACAGGTACTACATTTTCGGAAAAGAAGGATGTAAGAAACTTGCTGAAAAAATGAATGTTCCTTTGCTTGGGCAAATTCCTCTTGTTCAGAGCATATGTGAAGGCAGCGATACCGGGCAGCCCGTATCCATGGGTGATTCAATTACGGGAAATGCCTTTATGAAGCTTGCGGAGCAGCTTATTAAAAGAGTCGGACAAAGAAACAAAGAACAGGGACCAACTGTTAAACTTAAGGTAACTAAATAAAATTAAAACAGATATGACAGAAACTAGTAGTATTAAAGACCGCGTTATGAAAGCGCTTGAAAGAGTAAGACCTTATCTTCAGTCTGACGGAGGAGATATAGAATTCATAGATGTTTCCGATGATATGACCGTCAAGGTTAAGCTTACAGGTGCTTGTCATGGATGTCCTTACAGTATGCAGACTTTAAGGGCAGGGGTTGAACAGGCTATAATGAAGGAAGTACCCGAAATAAAGAGAGTTATTTCAGCCTGAGAAACCACATCAGTCCAATTTTGTTTACCTTTGAAATACTATACACAAAATTAGTTAGTTATAGTATTAAAAGTCATTTATTGGCTTCAAACAAAACATCATATAAATATCTGGTGCTATTGGGATTATCAATGGTACTGACATACTGTTCGGTAGAAAAAAACACGGGCTCAAGCAGGTTTTATCAGAGTATGACCGCCAGATATAACATCTATTTTAATGGTTATGAGAGCTTTAAGACTGGCCTGGTAAAAATATCAAGGGGTTATCAGGATGATTATGGAGAATTACTGAGAGTGTTTGAGTTCAGTGATCCTTCAACAGCCTCTCTTTGTTCTTCTGACATGGAAAGGGCAATTCAGAAAGCCTCAAAACTTATTTCTTTGAAATCAATAACTGCTAAACCAGAATTCAAGGGTACGCATGAACTCTCCGATAAGGATAAAAAACTCGTCGAAAGGAAAGAGTATAATGAGTGGGTTGACGACAGTTATCTGCTTATCGGGAAAGCCAGGTTTTATAAGCATGAGTATAATGAAGCCACTTCAATATTCAATTACTGCATAACCGATGCAAACGATCCTTATATTAAGACAGAGGCTGTAATCTGGTTGGCAAGAATATATAATGAGACCGGCAATTATAATGAATCAAACAGATTAATCAGCGGCCTCGATATTACAACGGATTTTGCAGAGTCATTAAAATCAATGTACTATACAACCATTGCTGATCTCTTTATCAGACAAAAAAGATATTCGGAAGCAATAGATCCATTGGGGAAATCAATAGCTATTGTTTCAGGTAAAAGGGCCAGATACAGGCTTACATATCTTCTTGCTCAGTTATATGAAAAGACAGGCGATGGACCCAGGGCTATGTCTCTTTATCGCAATGTTGTCAATATGAACCCTCCTTATGATGTTGAATTTAATGCCAGAATAAACATTGCCGGTGTTTTTGATGTTAACTCCGGTAATCCAAAGGAAATTAGCAAAGAGCTTGAAAAAATGCTTAACGATTCAAAGAACAAAGACTATCAGGACCAGATCTACTTTGCCCTTGGTAATATGTCGATGAAAGAGGGAAAGGAGTCGGAAGCCCTTGGATACTTTAGAAAATCTGCAGTTGCAAAATCGCAAAATCAGAATCAGAAAGGCAGATCTTACCTTGCTCTTGCAGGTTTTTACTTTAAGAGACCCGATTATATGAAGGCAGGGATCTATTATGATAGTGCCGTATATTTTCTTGACCAGAAATATCCCGATTATCTGGCAATAAAAACCAAATCACAAAACCTGAATGCTCTTGTCTCCCAATTGAACATAATACAGCGTGAAGACAGCCTGCAAAAGGTTGCCAGGATGACTGAACCTGAAAGGAATGCCCTGATTGCATCAATAATAGAAAAAAGCATTAAAGACATCAGTGAAGGTAAAACCTCAGCCAATTCCGACAGATACAATCTTGGACAGTATTATGAAAATGAAAGACGTTTTCAGGGGAATATTGACCAGGAGGGCAAATGGTATTTTTACAATCAGACTGCATTAACTTTTGGCCGGACTGAATTCCATAAACGCTGGGGTGACAGAAAATTTGAGGACAATTGGAGAAGATCAAACAAAACAAGAGTAAATAATATACAAACTGCCAATAATCCCAGCGAGGCAGCTCAGCATCGATCTGACACACTGGCAGCCGAAACCGATTATAAGAAACCTCAATTCTATTTGAAAAATCTGCCCTTAAAGGACTCTTTAATTATTATTTCTAACGATAAAATAGCTGTTGCCATGCTAAATGCAGGCAAAGCTTATGCTGAAAGAATTCCTGACCCCCCTAAAGCAACGGAAACATTTGACTTGCTTATTAACCGTTTCCCTTCAAGTGAGCTTGTACCTGAAGCATTATTTAATCTTTATAATGTCAATAAAGAGGGGAATAATGCAAAATCCGAAGCTTACAGACAGCGATTACTCCAAAAGTACCCAGATAATGAGTTTGCCAGAATACTATCAGATCCTGCCTATTACGAGAAGAAAATAGCTGAATTGAAAATGGCTGAAAAAACTTATAATGATGCTTATACCGCATATAGTAGTGAAAAATTCAACGATGCAATTTCTATCAGCAATGATGCATTAAAAAAATATCCTCAGAATCAGCTCGCTCCTAAGTTTTTGCTTATCCGGGCCTATTCCGTTGGCAGAATAAGTGACGAAAGAACTTTCAAGGAAGAACTTAATAATCTTATTAAAGTATGGCCTGGATCAGCTGAGAGTAAAAAAGCTGCAGAGATAATTGCATACCTCAACCAGAAAATGCCTGAACTAAAAGTTGAAGAAGATAAAAAGATTGCAGCTGAAATTTACACTGCCGATACAACTGTAAATCACGTTTTTGTATTGATCATCACCGATCCTGCCTTTAATTTGAACCAGGCATCATTTGATGTAATCAGCTATAACATTGATATTTTTACAAATAAGAATTACAAGACTGTGGGAGAGCTGGTTGATAATAAATTCATACAGATAATTGTTTCCGGATTTTCTGACTTTTCCCATGCACTGGATTATTACAATGCTTTTAAAACTGAAAAGCTCGTAAGAAATCCGACCGGTGCAAAAATGATGACATTTATAATAAGCGACAACAACCTTAAAGTCCTGAAGAACGATAAGGATCCAGGGCGTTATCAGCTTTTCTTCAGGGAAAAATATTTAAAATAGAGGATAAATCCACCTCTCCCCAACCCCTCCCCCAAGAGGGAGGGGCAAAAAAATGATTATCATTTAGTTACCCCCTTCTCTCCTGGGAGAAGGGGGCAGGGGGATGAGGTAAAAAAGAGAAAATATTTAAAATGAGGAAAATTAAAATACTCTGGACTGATGATGAGGTAGAGGCACTGAAATCTCACATTTTTTTCCTTGAGGAGAAAGGTTATGAAATTGATACCTGCTCAAATGGTAACGATACAATCGACCTTGTCAGACAGAACCGTTATGATCTGATTTTTCTTGATGAAAATATGCCTGGACTAAGCGGGATTGAGACATTAAAGCTTATAAAGGAGGTAAGGACGGATATCCCTGTTGTGATGATCACCAAAAGTGATGAAGAAGATATAATGGAAGCAGCCATAGGATCAGAAATTGCAGATTATCTTATTAAGCCTGTCAAGCCAAAGCAGGTACTTCTGGTAATAAAAAAAATACTCGATCAACGACGCCTGATAACAGAAAAGACGACCACTGATTACAGGCAGGAATTCAACCGGATCAGCAGTATGATATCTTCGGCCTCAACTTTTACCGACTGGACAGAATTGTATAAGAAAATAGTCTTCTGGGAATCTGAACTTGAAAAATCTACCGATCCCGGTATGACTAATATTCTCAAGCTTCAACAAAACGAGGCAAATAATTCATTTTCGAAATTCATTATCGCCAATTATCTTGATTGGCTGCGACCTGAAAATAAAAACAAACCGATACTTTCCCCTGCACTCTTTACACAGAAAATTTTCCCGTGCATAAATCAAAACAGACCGTTATTCTTTATCCTTATCGATAATATGAGGTATGACCAGTGGAAAACTATCTCCTCAGAATTATCGGGCATATACAGGATTATTGAAGAGGATTTGTATTACAGCATTTTACCAACTTCAACACAATTCAGCAGGAATTCTATTTTCTCAGGTTTGATGCCATCTGCAATTGCAGAACTTATGCCAGACTTATGGATCAACGATGATGAAGAGGAGGGTAAAAACAATTCTGAAGAAGAGTTATTCAGAGAGCAATTGAAGCGTAAAGGGCTTAAATACAAATGGTCGTATACCAAAATAAGCAGTGGTCTTGAAGGGAAAAAAGTAAATGAGAAAGTAAGGTCGATGCTTGAAAATGACATCAATATACTTGTTTTCAATTTTGTAGATATGCTTTCACATGCAAGAACCGAGATAAGTATGATCCGCGACCTCGCTAACGATGAGCCGGCGTACAGGAGTCTGACTCGTTCATGGTTCATGCATTCATCTTTGTTCGAATTACTTAAAACACTTGCCTCACATCCTGTTAAAGTAATTTTCAGCACTGACCATGGCACAATAAGAGTACAGAATCCAATAAAAATCATAGGAGACAGGAAAACATCCCCAAATCTCAGGTATAAAATGGGCAGAAACCTCGATTATGATCCAAAAAAAGTTTTTGAGCTGATCAGCCCGGAAAAAGCAATGCTGCCGAAAACCAATTTAAGTTCAAGATATATTTTTGCAATGAACCAGGACTTTCTTGTCTATCAGAATAATTATAACCATTATGCTAGTTATTATAAGGATACTTTTCAACATGGAGGGATTTCGATGCAGGAGATAATGATACCTGTTGCGTGCCTTGAACCTGTTTAAACATCAGTTTATTAGCCCAGTGAACATCTTTATAAAGGATAAAAGACATTTATCTGTTGCTGCCAAACAACTTCTGAAACATTCCGGAGACAAGAAAATATTTGCCTTTTACGGATCTTTGGGCGCAGGTAAAACAACAATTATCAAAGCCATCTGCAAATATCTGGGTGCTGTAGATATTGTCAGCAGCCCTACTTTTACCCTCGTAAATGAGTACAAGACATCAGCAGGGGATTCATTATTTCATATCGACTTCTATAGAATCAAGAAACAGGAAGAGGTGTATGACTTTGGTATTGAGGAGTACCTTACCGGTGATTCATATTGCTTTATGGAGTGGCCTGAACTTATAGAAGAATTACTTCCCCCGGAAACGGTGTCTGTAAGAATTTCAGTTGATGCCCGGGAACAAAGGATCCTCTCAATAACTTAAAAACATCTGATTTTGCTCTCTGTTCCAAATTATTTACCTTTGAGGAAATAACTCCCTCATAATGATGAATGGCAAAGCTAAGAGCGGGAAAGTCAGTTTTGAGAATACCGTATTCATGCCAAAAGAGGAACACCTTGAAACTGCCGTTAAAAACCGCAGAATTTCGATTGGTATTCCCTGCGACAAAAAAGACGACGAGAAAAGAGTTGCTCTGACCCCTGAAGCGGTTTGTCTGCTTGTTGAAAGTGACAATGAAGTTATTGTTCAGAAAGGGGCAGGACTTGGAGCAAATTACACTGATAAAGATTACAGCGAGAACGGAGCCGTAATAAGTGACTCTCCTGCTAGGGTCTTCAGTGCCGATGCAGTAATTAAGGTTGCCCCCTTTTCGGAGAAAGAGACTGAATTTCTTAAGGGTAATCAGGTAATCTTATCATACCTTAATGTTCTGAAACTCAGTGAAGAAACTCTTGGAAAACTCATACGAAAGAAAGTTACCGCTATCGCTTTTGAAAAGATTCATGACGCTAACGGGGAACTACCTGTTGTAGAATCGATGAGCGAAATTGCAGGAATAACATCTCTTCTTATTGCATCGGAATACCTCAGTAATATGCATGGAGGTAAGGGGGTGATGCTTGGCGGAATTACCGGAGTCACTCCTACGGAAGTTGTCATCCTGGGTGCAAACACAGCAGGTGAATATGCAGCGAGAGCAGCAATCGGACTTGGTTCCACAGTAAAAATTTTCGACAATTCCCTTCCTCGCCTGAGAAAATTTCAGAATCTAATTGGGCAACGTCTTCAGACTTCTGTCTTTCATCCTCAGGTTCTCAAGAAGGCTCTTAAGTCAGCCGATGTACTCATTGGCGCTATTGAACTTGAAGATCTAAAGCCCTGGTATTACATTACAGAAGATATGGTACGGAATATGAAAAAAGGTGCAGTTATTATTGACCTGAGTATTGACCGCGGAGGTTGTATCGAAACAACAGAATGCCGCGCCCTGAAGGATCCTATTTATGAGAAACATGGTGTTATTCATTTTTCTGCATGGAATCTCCCATCGCGTGTTGCGCGTACAGCCTCTATAGCTCTAAGCAATATTTTTACCCCTTTGCTTCAGAGTATGGCTGATGCAGGGGGGATTACTCAGTTACTGAAGTATGATCAGGGTGTGCGAAACGGTGCCTATTTATATAATGGTATGCTTACAAATGAAACATTAGGTCAGAAGTTTGGAATCATATCTAAAGACCTCGATCTTCTGATTTCCGCTTTCTGATAATCAGTCAAATTGAATGGTTACCTAGAGAGATTCTGCGATTCGATACACACCCTTTTAATTCCCCCCAAGTGGAGAAAAATCCTTACTGTTTTAGTAAAATTTACCTAAATACTAGCGTATTAGCCCCCCGTTAGACCTGTTGAGAGACTGAACAAAAGGAAAGACTAAAATTATTATATTTGTGCAACTTAATTAATGGTAAATATTCACCGTCAACATCATGAAGAATTTCAAAAGGTATCTTGTCACCTCAGCACTTCCTTATGCAAATGGTCCGATACATATTGGTCATCTTGCAGGGGTTTATATCCCATCAGATATTTACACCAGATATCTGAGAATGAAGGGTTTGGACGTGATATCTGTTTGCGGATCTGATGAACATGGAGTTCCGATTACTCTCAAAGCCCGGAAAGAAGGTGTAACACCACAGGAAATTGTTGACAGATATCATACATTAAATAAAAAGGCATTTGAGGATTTTGGTATTTCTTTCGATATCTACTCACGTACATCAAATAAAGTACATTATGATACTGCATCGGGGTTCTTCAAAACTCTATATGATAAAGGTGAATTCACTGAAAAAACATCTGAACAATATTATGATGAGGAAGCAGGATGTTTCCTGGCCGACAGGTATATAATGGGTACATGTCCGTATTGCGGAAATGAGAATGCCTACGGTGACCAGTGTGAAAAGTGTGGAACTTCATTAAGTCCTAATGAACTTATAAATCCTCACTCTACAATAAGCGGCAGCAAGCCGGTATTACGTGAAACACTGCATTGGTATCTCCCTCTCGACAGATACCAACCCTGGCTTAAAAAATGGATCCTCGAAGATCATAAAGAGTGGAAAGTAAATGTGTATGGACAGTGTAAATCATGGCTTGATCAGGGTTTGAAGCCCAGGGCGGTCAGCCGTGATCTCGACTGGGGCGTTCCCGTACCTGTTGAGGGTGCAAAAGGGAAAGTTCTCTATGTCTGGTTCGATGCGCCTATAGGCTATATATCTGCTACAAAAGAACTTACTCCCGACTGGAAAAAATACTGGAAGGATAAGGAGACAAAAATGGTTCATTTTATTGGGAAAGATAACATTGTTTTCCACTGCATAATCTTCCCCGCTATGTTAAAGGCCGAGGGCAGTTATATCCTCCCTGAAAATGTGCCGGCCAATGAGTTTCTTAATCTCGAAAACGAAAAGATTTCAACTTCAAGAAACTGGGCAGTATGGCTTCACGAATATCTTGAAGATTTTCCCCGGAAACAGGATGTTCTGAGATATTCTCTCTGTGCCAATGCACCGGAAACAAAAGATAATGATTTCACCTGGAAAGATTTTCAGGCACGAAACAATAACGAACTTGTCGCTATTCTTGGAAATTTCGTCAACCGTACACTTGTGCTAACCGACAATTATTATGGAGGGAAAGTGCCTGAGAGAGGCCAAACTGATTCAAATGATGATTCTGTACTGAAAGAGATTACACGGTTCAAGGAAAATGTTGAATCATGTCTTGAAACTTACAGGTTTCGTGAAGCTTTAAAGGAAGCAATGAATCTGGCTCGACTTGGCAATAAGTATCTTGCTGATGCTGAACCCTGGAAGGTTATCAAAACCTCTCCTGATCGTGTAAAAACTATTATGAATATATCCTTGCAGATAACTGCAAATCTGACGATTATCTGCGAACCGTTTCTTCCTTTCTCGATGGAAAAATTACGTAGACTGATTAATTTAAAAGAGATGAAATGGGAAAATGCCGGCAAGCCAAATCTGCTTAATCCCGGTCATCTGATTAACAAACCAGAATTGCTCTTTGAAAAAATTGAAGATGAAGAAATTGCACGGCAGGTAGATAAGCTTCTTACGACAAAAAAAGCCAATGAGGAAACAGCAACAATAACCACACCTGGAAAAGAGCTTGTGACTTTTGATGATTTTACCAAAATAGATATCAGAACCGCTACTATCCTTGAAGCTGAGAAGTTGCCTAAAACCACTAAACTGCTTAAACTCAAAATTGATACCGGTATTGATGTCCGAATCATAGTATCAGGTATCGCGGAGTATTATGAACCGGAAAACATTATTGGAAAACAGATATCAATTGTTGCCAATCTTGAACCACGGAAGATTAAAGGTATTGAGTCGAAAGGTATGATCCTGATGGCTGAAGATAAAAATGGTAAGCTGGTACTGGTTGCTCCTGCTGATAAGGTGAGTAACGGGAGCATGATAAAATAACTATTTTTTTCTCGAAACCCACGTTCCGGGGAATTTTTTCGTTATGCTGTCTTTTTTGATAACAGCTGTTTTCATATCATTGCACATCATTGCACAAACTCTGTAAAAACCATTATCAGCTGTTACAATCTCGGGAGTAAAGCCTTCTTCTTTCAACATATTAACCTGTGAATCAGCGTTCTCTTTTAACTTGAAACTCCCAGTTATAACAAAGTAAGCATTCGTTTCCGAAAAAACAGGTGCGATGACTTCCGTAAGAGTAATCTCATTGGAGATTGGTTTAACTTTCTCTTCTGTCTTGGGTGATTCACTGTAATTGGCCTCATCCACAGCCTTTTTATTATTTTCAAATTCAGCCGTTACGAGCGGATTCATCGTTGTTGCTTCTACCTTTGCTTTGAAGAGATCTGTTTTCAACGGAACTATTACGAGAAGGGAAAGAAGCGGAATGATCACAGCTGCCCTCCACAGGACTTTCCTTATTGATGCCTGTTTTACCGGATCCTTTTCTACATGCCTGATGATTCGTCTTCGTACATCATATCCTTCAAGAGGTAAACATTGGAAAGGTTCAAGCCCATAAGAATCAAGATGATAGTTTACTTTCCTGTCTGGTTCAAACTGAACATTACCTTCGTGGTTATTGACAAAACTCCCGATATTATCAAAAACAACTTTCTCTCCTTTTTCAAGTTTCTTTCGAAGTCCGGTAACAAATTCTTCAACTAAATTTCTGGAATCACCATAATTGATTTTTGAAGAGATGGAAATCCTTCCAACAAGCAGGCCATCATTATGATTGAGGTTCCTGTTGAAGGATATCTGCTTTACAGGGGGATAAAAGGTCCCGGTGCTTTTGTCGATTCTGGCAGGTGTATAATTCCCTATAAAGCCACCAAACCCCGGGACAATTACACAATCATGTCCGAATAATAATTCCCTTATAAAAGCTGTTACATCCACTGCCATTTCTTCTTTTAATCAATACAAATTTAATAAAAAAAAGTTAAATGCAATAAATATCCGGAACTGTCGATCTTTTTAACCTTCATTCCCTGCCGCTTCCCCTGCTTTTTTACCCTCCATCCCCCCAAATGGGGGGCTAAGAACAATGTTTGATCTCAAAGCCGCCCAAGTGTGGGGTTTGGGGGGTAAATCAATAAAAAATATTATCTTCGTGTTTCAAAATTTTCGCATGAAATGAGAGAGATACAAATGGTCGATCTGAAGGCTCAATATGATAAGATCGGGTCAGAAATAGATAATGCAATAAAATCTGTCCTAGTGTCAACAGCTTTTATTAAAGGTCCTGATATTAAGCAATTTGAAGAAGAGCTTCAGGAATATATGAGTGTAAAACATGTAATTTCCTGTGCAAACGGAACCGATGCACTTCATCTTGCTATGATGGTTCTCGGTCTGAAACCTGGTGATGAGGTCATTACAACAGATTTCACTTTTATTGCTACAGTTGAGGTTGTTGCTTTACTTGGACTTAAACTGGTTATTGTTGATGCGGAACCAGGAACATTTAATATCTCTCCGGAAGCTGTACGTAAAGCTATCACACCAAAAACAAAAGCCATTGTTCCTGTTCATTTATTTGGCCAATGTGCTGATATGGAGAGTCTTATTGAATTAGCAGAAAAGCATCATCTGTTTATTATCGAAGATGCTGCACAAGCGACCGGTGCAGATTATCTCTTTAAAAACGGAACCACTAAAAAAGCCGGAACCATAGGACATATTGGAACAACATCATTCTTCCCTTCCAAGAATCTGGGATGTTATGGTGATGGAGGTGCTCTCTATACTAACGACGATACTTTTGCCAGAAAGCTGAGGAGCATCGCTAATCATGGGATGAAAGTAAGATATCATTATGATGATATTGGTGTTAATTCAAGACTGGATACGATTCAGGCAGCAATCCTTAGGGTAAAACTTAAACATCTTTCAAAATTCAATGAGGCAAGAAAAGCGGTTGCTGACCGCTATGACAAAGCATTTGAGGGGTGTCATTCAATTTCTGTTCCTGAAAGATCTGTCTTTTCTTCCCATATATTTCATCAATATACAATTAAGGTAAAAAACGGGAAAAGAGATGATCTGAAAAAATTTCTGGAGTCAAAAAAAATCCCCTCGATGGTTTATTACCCTGGACCTATTCATTTGCAGAAAGCTTATGGTTACCTCGGTTATAAAGAGAATGACTTTCCTGTTACCACAATTCTATGCAAAGAGGTACTGTCGTTGCCGATGCATCCCGAAATGGACAGGGAACAGCTTGATTATATTACACTTAATGTTTTAGAATTCTTCGATAAATCGTTATAATGGAGAAGGAATATTTTGCCCACGAAACAGCTGTCATAGATGATGGCTGCAAAATTGGAAAAGGAACTAAGGTATGGCATTTCAGCCATGTAATGACAGGTTCTGAAATCGGTGAAAACTGTAATATCGGCCAGAATGTTGTTATCTCTCCGGGTGTAAAACTAGGAAAGAATGTCAAAGTTCAGAATAATGTTTCACTCTATACCGGTGTCATTTGCGAAGATGACGTCTTCCTGGGACCTTCAATGGTATTTACTAATATTATAAATCCCCGAAGTGCAATAATCCGGAAAGACAGCTATTCTACGACTATCGTGGAAAAGGGCGCCTCAATAGGAGCCAATTCCACGATTGTATGCGGAAATAAAATCGGGACCTATTCATTTATAGGTGCAGGTGCAGTTGTTACCAAAGATGTTAAACCTTATGCTCTTGTTGTTGGAAATCCTGCCAGACAGACCGGCTGGATGAGTGAGTACGGACATAAACTTAACTTTGACGCTGCCGGATATGCTTCCTGTCCTGAGAGCGGAGAGAGATACAAGATTGAGGATGGCAAAGTTTCTAAAATATTTTAGTATTTTTATGTGCTTTTTTAGCAAATTACTATGACAGAGTCTCCAAAAAACTTCGGGATAATAGGTGTTGCAGGTTATATAGCTGTCAGACATCTTCATGCCATCAAGGAAACTGGCAACAATCTCCTGGCCAGTCTTGATAGGTTCGATAGTGTCGGAAGAATTGACAGTTATTTTCCTGAGAGTGATTTTTTTGTAGAGTTTGAAAGGTTTGACAGGCATTTTGATAAACTTAAACGGACAGGGACTAAAATTGATTACGTAAGTATTTGTTCGCCGAATTATCTTCACGATTCTCATATAAGGTTCGCTCTGCGCCATCAGGCTGAAGCCATCTGTGAAAAACCGATCGTTCTTAATCCATGGAATATAGATGCATTGCAGGAGATTGAAAATGAGACCGGACGTAAAATTTACACTGTTCTTCAACTTCGTCTTCATCCAAAAATATTGGAACTTCGTGAGAAGATCAGGAATGGACCAAAGGATAAGATATATGATATTGACATGACATATGTAACCAGCAGGGGAAACTGGTATTCAATATCATGGAAAGGAGATATTCAGAAATCAGGCGGTGTGGCTACTAATATCGGGATTCATTTTTTCGACATGTTAAGCTGGATCTTTGGTAATGCCCGGAAAAACATTGTGCATATCTCTGAACCTCATAAAGCTGCAGGGTATCTCGAACTTGAAAATGCAAGAGTCAGATGGTTCCTGAGCCTCGATTATAATGACATCCCTGATTCTGTCAAAAAGACTGGCAGAAGGACTTTCAGGTCTATCACCATTAACGGAGAGGAGATTGAATTCAGCGAAGGATTTGCCGACCTCCATACGTTAACATACAGAGAAATACTTGCCGGTAGAGGATTTGGACTTAAAGAGGCACGTCAGTCAGTTGAGACTGCATATACAATAAGAAATTCAAAACCTGTCGGACTTCAGGGAGACTATCATCCAATTTTAAAAACAATATAATCTATGTACAATAAACTTATTAATAAGGAGACTAAACTTTCAGTTATCGGCCTTGGTTATGTTGGACTGCCAATCGCTCTTGAATTTGCAAAGCTGATCAGAGTTGTTGGCTTTGATATCAAACCCGAAAGGATTGACCTTATGAAAAGGGGCATAGATCCAAGTAATGAGCTTACTTCTGATGCATTTAAAAATACTGATATTGTTCTTACAAACGATCCTGCAGATTTAAAAACTGCTTCATTTCATATTATAACTGTTCCTACACCTACTACAAAGAATAACCTACCCGACCTTACGCCTGTCCTTAAAGCATCCGAAACAGTTGGCAAAATTTTAAAAAAAGGAGATTATGTAGTCTATGAATCAACTGTATTCCCCGGATGTACTGAAGAGGATTGTATTCCTGTTCTGGAGAGGTATTCTGAATTAAAATGCGGTATTGACTTTAAGGTTGGTTTCTCACCTGAAAGAATAAATCCGGGTGACAATAATCATACTCTTACCAAAATTGTGAAAGTAACAAGCGGCTGCGATGCTGAAGCAGCTGAAAACATAGCAAAGACTTACGAACTTATTATCAAAGCAGGCGTTCACCGTGCAAGCTCAATTAAGGTTGCAGAGTCGGCTAAGATCATTGAAAATACCCAGCGCGATATTAACATCGCGTTTATGAATGAACTGTCAATTATTTTTAACAGACTGGGTGTCAATACATTTGAAGTACTTGAAGCAGCGGGCACAAAATGGAACTTCCTTAAGTTTTATCCCGGTCTGGTCGGAGGACATTGCATTGGTGTCGATCCTTATTATCTTTCATTCAAAGCAAAAGCTCTCGGATATCACCCCCAGATGATTGATTCGGGAAGGTTTATCAATGATAGTATGGGCAGATATATAGGAAAACAAACTGTCAAAAAAATTATAGCTGCCGGTAAAAATCTTAAGGGATCAAGAGTTATGATCATGGGTATAACTTTTAAGGAAGATGTTACGGATATCCGCAATTCGAAGGTCATGGATATTATCAATGAGCTCGATGATTTTGGAATATTGGTCGATGTTATCGATCCCGGAGCAGGGAAACATGAGGTTAAAGAAGAATATGAGATCGATCTGAAATCACAACCTTCAGGAAAGTATGATGCTATAATCCTCGCCGTAAGCCATAAAGAATATTTAAAGCTGGATGAATCATTTTTTACTCCTCTTCTAAATAAAGATGGGATCGTTGTTGACGTGAAGGGTGTTCTTCGCGGAAAAATAAAGAATCATACATACTGGAGCCTGTAAATGAAAAAGAAAATCCTGGTAACCGGAGGAACCGG
>JADGPU010000017.1 GCA_017882305.1 Bacteroidales bacterium
GGCACAGAACGAATCGGAAATCAGATATTTGACTCCACCAACCGTTGAGATCAAGAAAAAGAAATACTGCAGGTTTAAGAAAAACAGGATCCGTTATATAGATTATAAAGATCCGGAATTTCTTAAGAAGTTTCTAAATGACCAGGGTAAAATTCTGCCACGCAGAATTACAGGTACATCACTTAAATATCAGAGGAAAGTGGCAAAAGCCGTCAAAAGAGCCAGGCACATAGCTCTTCTTCCTTATGTTACTGACCTTTTAAAATAAGGAGGAGACTATATGGAAATTATATTAATACAGGACGTCAATAAGCTAGGACAGAAGGACGATTTAGTGAATGTTAAAGCGGGATATGGCAGAAATTTTCTGATCCCCAGAGGCTATGCTATTGCAGCAACATCATCAGCAAAAAAGATGCATACTGAAAACCTGAGGCAGAGGGCTCACAAGGAAGAGAAGATAAAGATTGCAGCACAGGAGATAGCAGGTAAACTGGCCGGTATAAAAATTATTGTTGGTGCAAAAATAAGTACTTCCGGGAAAATCTTTGGTTCTGTAAACACTATACAGGTTGCTGAATCGCTGAAAGAAAAAGGATTTGATATTGACCGTAAAAACATTACACTTCCTGAAGATCAGATTAAAGAAGTTGGTAACTACAAGGCTGTTATCAAATTACACAGGGATGTGAAAGTTGAGGTTGAATTTGAGATCCAGGGGGAATAAAACACCCTTAACAATAGAAAGTATAGAGACAGGTCTGATACCTGTCTCTTCTTTTTTATATCATCTTTTATGGTAAACGCAGCTTGTACCGGCTGACTGATTCATTCTAATAACTATCATGGAAATCTTTTCTGCGCTCGTATTTCAGATCGCCCAAAACTTGAGCTTTTACTTTAATCAGGAAGCTCCAGCTTTGCAAATTACCATTTGGTACCCAGTTAAGACTCATATCCCAGCAATGGAGATCGCGTGTAATTCCTATGTTTGTCATAGTTATCTTATTGGCATTGAAATCGTATCCGCTTTGGAATGTGGCAGACATCTTTTTGGTTATTGTGACGCTTCCCTGGAAAGAAACAGCCTGTTCGATTGTTGTTTTAAAAAACGTGGGAGTATATGAAAGATGATAACTGAAACTGAGTGTCCACGGCATATTAAAAACCGGGTATCCATATGCATCTTTTGGCCCTGCTTCTCCCGGAGTCTGTTGTTTCTGTGCATTCTGACCAGCCATTCCAGCGTTTCCCTGAGTTCCCAGATAACCAATATTCTGAGATATATTTGAGTTAGTTTTATTCTTATCCTTGTTTTTCTTGAATAAATCGCTGAGACTTAAATCGACACTGGTGCTGAAATTGGTGAGCCTCATAAGTTTATGATCCTGAGCAAATAAGAATGTTCCGATTGCTGCACCTGTCTTTTTGTTAGTTCCATAAAGGGAGAAACTGCTGCTTGCAGAAATATTGATATTATTCATGAGAGTGGTCCTTAGCTGCATCGCAACCGGGGCCCATCTGATTGAATCAGCAAAGATGTTATAAGCTGTAGTAATACTAAAATTATCGATCAGCTTTAATTTCTTTGCTTTTCCCGTGGTGTCATTTCTCGCAAAGACTTTGGCTTCCACTATGTTTACAAGGCTCAAAGAAATATTACCACTTTTATTTTGTAATGAAGGTGTTCCAAAAATATTACCATCATAGACAGAATAAAATGGCGACAATTTTCCGAGAGTATCTACCTGCACCTGCCTGTACATTTTTCGTGAGGCCAATCCCCCAACCTGAGGAGTAAAGCTAAAGCTTATTGCTGGCTTAATCACATGACGGATTGATTGAAGTCTGGAATCAGGACTTTTTTCAGTAAAATCATATAATCCAAATAGCTGAGGATTAAAACTTGCACTGATTGTGGGATTCACTGCCTGGCCGTAGAAAAAACCGCGCAAAGTATCATTAACAACTGTAGGCTGAGTTTTATTAAGGGCGGGATTAAAATAATTAGGTTCCCATACTTTTATTATTTTTTGAGTGTACAATACACCCGAATAGGTCAATGAAGGAGAGATCGAAAAATTTTTAAAAGGACGGATCTGTAAACTTATGGGAATATCTTGCTTAAAACCATTTCTCATATTCTTCCAGACCGCAGAGGTAAAAAGGAGAGTGTCTTTTGTCGTTATCTTATTATCAAGCGAAGCAGAATATGAAAGCTGAATTTCCTGGTACCATTTTGATCGACCGGAACTGTTTTTCGATTTAAAGGGATAAATTCTTCCCATATTAAAACTGGCCTGGGGAAGATCGAGACTTACTGATTTGTCACTGACATTCTGACTATGATTCGCACTTATCGAAAGGTTGAATGGTGTTCCATCCCACGACTTTGAATAACTTACGCTTGATTGTCTTGTAGTTGTAACATGATCATTAACATTATAACTATTGCTTTGATCATAGCCGCTTGAACTCATATTTACGCTTGCGGAGAATCTTGATCCGGGGGAGGCTTTTGCATCCTGCGTAAAGGTCCATCCCAACCTGTAATTGTTCGTTTTCACGTAATCCTGCAGTCCCTGATGACCCGATATATTATTTGCATAACTAAACGAAAAGTTACCACTGTATTTATAAAGTCTTTTATAATCTGTCTGTATAGTTCCTAACCAGGAACCATTAGCCCATAGGCTTCCCTTCAATGTAAGATCAAAATAATCGCTTATCGCAAAATAATATCCACCATCGGTGAGTGCAAAGCCGCGTATACGTTCCTCTCCATAACGCGGGATAATCAATCCCGATGCCGCCTTTTTTGTCTGGATTGGAAAAAAGCCAAAAGGAATTGCCAAAGGTAGAGGTATGCCTTCCATTACAAGATTACCAGGACCGGAAATAATTTTTTTCCCCGGATAGACTCTTGCTCTGGGGAGATTTATATAAAAATGAGGAGTGTCCGCATCGCAGGTGGAATATGTGCTCCGTGATATATTGGATGTGCCATCCTCAAGAAGTTTGGTAAAAGCACTATGCAACAGTCCGGCATCCTGTTTTGTAATAATGTTCTTAATCAGAGCTTTTCGGGTTTTAAAATTGTATGTAAGCTCATCTGATTCAAACTGATTGCTTCCCTGTTTAAAAGCCGGCTTACCGGTAATTTTACCCGTAGTGTCCCTTCTTCCTATTGCGAATAACAGATTGGTTTTCATATTGATTACAATCGAATCGGCTTTGATTTCGAGGTCCCCATAGTTTATTTCTGCGTTCTTGACAAGAATAAACCTCTTGTTAATTATATCTCTTTTAATTAATTCCGCAGCTTTATAAGTAATCTTTGAATCGATGGCACTGGATGCTGGTCTGCGAAGCTTCATCAACACTGTGTCGGTAATAACTGAATCTTTCTTGATCAGCAATGTGTCCGTAACCATTTTGCCTTCCTGAGAGAACAAAGAAAAAGATTGGACCATTAGAAGGAACAATATAACTAACCTCTTTTCTTTAAAAAAATACAACTTAAATACTATTTTTGTATAGTTTTTGTGTGATACCGGGGTGCCTGCGCAAAACTAATTAAAAAACATTAACGAAAAATGAGTACAGGAATTAAAAACGGCAAACATCATACCTTTAATATATATAAAGCAATATTGTTTTTTCTTTTTATTACCGCTCCAACTATTTCATCCTCAGCAAGCGGAATTATAAATGAAAAAGGCAGGATTATTGTAATTGATGCCGGGCATGGAGGAAAAGATTCCGGAGCACATGGTTCTATGAGCCGGGAGAAAGATATTACCCTGGCAATTGCCCTTAAAACAGGTGAATATATTCAACATAATATCAAGAATGTAACTGTGGTATATACCAGGAAAGACGATTCTACAGTTGATCTCAGAGACAGACCTAAGATTGCAAATAAGGCTAATGCTGATCTGTTCATTTCCATTCATGCCAACTGGGCTGATTCGAAAAATGTCATGGGAGCTGAAACATACGTAATGGGCTATAAGAAAGAACAAGCAAACCTTGAGGTTGCAATGACCGAGAATTCCGTTATGCTTTTAGAGGATGACTATTCAACAAAATATGAAGGATTTGATCCAAAATCTTCGGAATCATATATTATGTTCTCTCTCACGCAGAAAGTTTTTCAGGATCAAAGCACTGATCTTGCCACAAAAATCCAAAAACAATTCAGGGAAAGGGTTAACAGGAATGACCGGGATGTCAAACAGGCCGGATTTTGGGTCTTGTACAACACCAAGATGCCAAGTGTACTGGTTGAGACAGGGTTTATTACCAATCCGGCTGAAGAGAAATATCTAAACTCAAAAGAAGGTCAGGATTATCTTGCATCCTCAATTTTCAGGGCCTGCAGGGAATACCTTAGTGAGATTGATAGTAAGAGCGGTATATCCGGGGAAAAGAATCACGATTCAGATCTGAAATCAGACACTTTGACTCTAAATTCGCAATCAGGTGAAATATCCTTTATGGTACAGGTTACAAATTCTGCCTCAAGAACTGAAATTAAACCTGAAAATTTCAAAGGGCTGAATGAGATTACGGAAATAAATGTTGAGGATCGGTTTAAATATGCTGCGGGAAGTTTTACAGATTATTCAGATGCTGTTAGTTACAGAAAAAAGATAGAGGCATTTTATCCTGATGCCTTTGTAATTGCAGTAAAAGACAACAAAATATTACCTTTACAACAAGCTTTGGAACAAAAAAGAAAAACACAAAAAGACTATTAGATGAAAAAGATCTCGAATGAAATTAAAGTTGGAGCAACTGCATTATTAACTATAGTGGTTTTTGTATGGCTCTTTAATTTTCTTAAGGGAAAAGACTTTATAAAAAGCACAGCAATTTATTATACGGTGTATGATAAGGTAGGCGGGCTTGCCGAATCCAGTCCGGTCGAAATCAACGGATTCAAGGTTGGTGTTGTCAGATCATTAGATTTTATAGATGCAACAAGTGGCAAACTTCTGGTAGAATTCTCTGTAAATAAGAATTTTAAGCTTCCTAAAAATACGGTTGCAGAAATAGTCCCCGTTTCACTCTTAGGAGGAATGAAGGTACAGTTCGTGTACGGGAATGGACCCGGAACATATTCTGAAGGCGATACCATTCCTGGAAGGCTTGCAGAATCGTTGATGGATAAAATTGATACAGAGATTTTACCAGTGAAGGAAAAGATATCTAATCTCATTGTAGTCCTCGATTCTGTAATCAGTTCAGTTGATGAAATTATGAATCCTGAGTTTAAGAAGGAGCTTAGAGGAACTTTTTCACATCTGAACAGTACAACAGCTAGCCTCGATAAGGTATTAGGATCCAAAGAAAAGGAGCTTGAAGCCACACTCGATAATATCAATAATTTCACCAAAATGCTTTCAGATAATTCCGGAAAGATGAACAAGACATTCAGTAATCTTGAAAAAATTTCTGATACTCTGGCAGCTGCTGACATTTCTGCTTCAGTCTCCAACCTGAAAGCAAGTCTTGAAAAAGCAGCTTCGCTTATGGATAATCTGAACAAGGGAAAAGGAAGTGCGGGTCAATTTTTCACAAATGACACACTTTATACAAATCTGACAAGTAGTCTGGAGAGTTTAAATGTGCTTTTAAAGGATATGAAGACCAATCCAAAGAGATATGTACATTTTTCAATTTTTGGTAAAAAAAATACTCCCTCTAAATAAAAATATTATAAAATTCAGATAATCTTGATCTTAAAAAATCAATCAGAATCAATAGCAAAATAGTCCGCATTTTATCCATATAAGGTTGAATTTTGAGTAAGAATTCATAATGAATTGTATTACACAGACAAACCAACACTAATAATGATATCTTTATGATAATCAATGTTTTAAATAAAACAAAAAAAAAATCATTTATAAGTTGCTGATGGTTAAAAACATATACTTTTTTTGAGAAAGTCAAGCAAAAAAAATTTTTTTTATTAGTTTTTTTTTTACAAATATTGCTACATGAATCGGCTTGATTCTGACCTTGAAATTTTTAAAAAAACCAATTTACATGAATAAGTCACATAATGACGTATGGAATAACTGTCTGCAAATAATAAGAGACATCATTCCATCCATTAGTTACAAGACCTGGTTTGAACCAATAATTCCTTTAAAACTCGAGAACAATGTTTTGACCATTCAAGTGCCAAGCCCATTCTTTTACGAATATCTTGAAGAGCAGTACATTGATATTCTGAGGAAAACCCTTCGGAGAGAGATCGGAACTGATGCCAAGCTTGAATACAATGTCGTTATGGAAAATACCAATTTTTCCGATGGTAAACCGTATACAGTAAGATATCCGTCAAGAAATAAAACAGATCTTAATAACAAACCTGTTCAGGTTCCCTTCGATGTTACACAACCCTCGATAAAAAATCCATTCGTGATTCCCGGTATCAAGAAAGTACATTTTGATCCTAAACTTAACCCGGATTATAATTTCAGTAATTATATAGAAGGAGAATGCAACAGGCTGGCAAGGTCAGCAGGTATAGCCGTTGGCAATAATCCAGGTGGAACTGCATTCAATCCACTAATGATATATGGAGATTCAGGTCTCGGCAAAACTCATCTGGCGCAGGCTATCGGTATTCTGGTTAAGGAGAAACATCCCGACAAAACTGTACTTTATGTAAATGCAAATAAGTTTCAGACCCAGTTTGTAGAGTCAGTAAGAAATAATAATAAAAACGATTTCCTTCATTTCTACCAGATGATTGATGTACTCATTCTGGATGATGTACATGAATTTGCGGGAAAAGAAAAAACACAGGATACCTTCTTCCATATCTTTAACCACCTGCATCAATCAGGTAAACAACTGATTCTTACATGCGACAGACCCCCTGTTGAGCTTCAGGGAATGGAGCAAAGGCTTCTTTCCAGATTTAAATGGGGACTTCAGGCTGATCTTCAGAGACCCGACTATGAGACACGACTGGCAATTTTAAAGAAGAAAGCATATAATGATGGAATAGAGTTACCCGATGAGATATTCGAATTTCTGGCTATAAACATATCGAATAATATAAGGGAGCTTGAGGCGGTATTGATATCACTTTATGCCCAATCAACTCTTAACAGAAAAGAAATTACTCTCGATCTTGCAAGGCTTATGGTTGAAAAACTTATAAGTACTGCAAAACGCGAAATAACTATTGAATATATTCAGAAAATCGTATGTGATTATTATAAAATCCCGATTGATCTTATTCAGGGGAAGACAAGGAAGAGAGAGATTGTACAGGCACGGCAGGTATCAATGTATTTCTCGAAAAGCCTTACAAAAGCCTCTCTGGCAAGTATCGGGTCACATATCGGAGGAAAAGACCATGCAACTGTTCTTCATGCATGCAAAACCGTAAATAATCTTATTGATACTGATAAACATTTCAGAAACCAGATTAACGAAATAGAGAAAAAATTAAAAGTTTAATAATGGATACCAAAAATTTTACTGAAAAGTTTTATGAAAAATATGGGAACAGGAGCGACAAACCTGTTCTTTTTTTCTCACCCGGAAGAGTCAATCTGATTGGTGAACATACAGATTATAATGGTGGATTTGTTTTTCCGTGTGCCTTAAACTATGGAACATATCTATTAATCCGGAAAATTAAAGCCAATATTCTAAAATTCAGCACAATAAATTTCAATGACGATTCAGAAACCGAGCTCAAAGGGCTATTCGTAAATACAAGTAAGAAATGGATAAACTATCCTCTCGGAGTAATCAACGAATTCATCAAGAAGGGAATAATATTATCCGGACTGGAATTTCTTTATTATGGTGATCTTCCCAATGGTGCAGGTCTCTCCTCTTCAGCATCTATCGAAATGGTAACTGCAGTTGCCGTAAATGAATTCTTTAATGCAGGTTTTAGTACTCTCGATCTTGTAAAAATGAGTCAGAAAGCTGAAAATGAATTCGTTGGGATGAACTGTGGAATTATGGATCAGTTTGCTGTCGGTTTTGGTAAAAAAGATCATGCTATTTTTCTGAATTGCGATACACTGTTTTTTGAAAATGTTCCTATGATCCTGACCGATTGTTCTCTGGTAATTACGAATACTAACAAAAGAAGAGGGTTAACCGATTCAAAATATAATGAAAGGCGAGGCGAATGTGATAAAGCTGTTGAATTACTTCAATTATATAAGCCTATCCGTAACTTGAGTGAACTAAACATTGTGGAAATAAATATTCTTGAAAAATATATTAAAGATCCGGTTATCAGAAAAAGAGCAAAGCATGTTATCAGTGAGAACGGTAGAGTTGTCGAAGCTGTGAAGGTTTTGAAAGATAATGACATAATACGATTTGGAGAACTAATGAATCAATCCCACGATTCCCTTAAGGATGATTATGAAGTTACCGGTATTGAACTCGATACTCTGGTTTTCGAAGGAAGAAAGCTTCCGGGTGTTATCGGTACGCGTATGACCGGGGCAGGATTTGGAGGGTGTACAATCAGCATTGTCAGAAAAACCGACTCTGCAAAATTTATGACTGTTCTGTCAGCAGTATATCAGAAAAAAACCGGTCTTATGCCTGATTTCTATCAACCGGAGATTGGAAACGGAGCCGGGAGGATAGAGCTATAATCTCAAGTATTGTTTAGCTTTTAGCGTAGCGTTAAGTATTTGGCTTAAAGATATTTAACTTTAGACTTTTACCTTTTTTCTTTAAAGTTTTTCCTGTCAATATCCTTAACACATCTGAAACCAACAGTCGGACTCCTGTCGTAGCCGGGTGAGACCATTAGTAAGATCTGCGTTTTGTCGAGCGACTGAGGCCCTCCCTGGATATACCACCAACTTGATTCAGGGTTATAATAACTTCCGCCACGAATTACGGTGAAATAACTTGTTCCGTTAAAATACATATCATTTGTCATCTGCCATACATTACCCACCATATCAAATACTCCGTAAGGGCTCTGACCTTTTTTGAAAGCATCAACCGGTGTTGGTCTGTCGAAAGAATTATTACAGTAAGTGCCATGAAATTCATCACCCCATGGCCATTTATGTTTATCCTGTCCCTGAGCTGCGAGTTGCCATTCAGCCTGAGTAGGAAGCCGTTTTTGAGCCCATTTTGAATAAGCCTGCATATCTTCATAACTAATATAAACCACAGGATATTCTTCCTGTCCCTGCTTGAACTTACCTGATTCCCAATGCCTTAAATACCTTGTAGTATCTGCCGGACTGTATCCGGAATTTATGAGAAATTCATAATACTGTGCATTTGTTACAGGATATTTATCGATCAGAAAACTATCAATTTTTACTAAGTTACCACTAACATCAGGATAAGGAATAAAGTCTTCATTGCAAGATACATTAAATGAAAAGATTGTGCCTGGTACAAGAGCCATATCGAGAGGTATATTTGAAGCTTTCTCAGTACTATTTACTTTACTGATAATCCATGGCTTCCCTCCTTTCAGAAACAAAATATTCTCGTCTTTTAATCTCTTGTTTTCAATAAGCTGCAGAACGATTTTTCCCTCGTAAAAACCAAAAATATCCTTTACTCGGATTGTGGTGTCTTTTAATATTCGGAACTCTTTATTAAAAGTCTGATATGATGGTTCTCCTTTCCAGATTAATAGTTTTCCTGTTCCGTTTGCTGAGATTTTAATTGAATCGCCCACAAGTTTTGATTTGATCATATCGGGCAATTCAGCTACACAATCGACAGATCCCTCTTTTCTAGTGCCTAAAAATGACTGCTGCCAGCCCATTGCATTGGCAGAAAGATATGTTTTACCTCTTTCAATAACAGGAAGAAGGTTTTCGTGATTCCATATTGAGATATAGTGTTTACCTTCATTACTGCTGACTTCAAATAATTTATCACTGACACCTTCCGGTCTCATGTTAAGAACTGTATAAATAGTTTTTTCACCCGATTTCCAACGATTTACAAAAACTTTATCGAGTACTGTCTCTATCAGTGGAGTCCAGTCATTATCAAGGAAAGCATCATTATTTTGTCTGAGAATGAATGTTGTCCGTGACAGAAAGTTGAGATCATTGGTATAGTTTTCATCCCTCCCGCCTGGCCGGAACATATTCAACTCTGTCCCATAGCCGTTAAAAAAAGCAATGGCAATCTCACGGTGAATTATATCCTCTCCTACATCACAAACCCTGAAAATAGAAAAATCAGGTTTGATTAATTTATTAAGATTCAGTTCCGGGCTCAGAAAGATGGCATTATGGACCCTTCCAGAAATGATTCCGGGCATGTCTTTAGGTATGGCCATACCCTCGGAGTACATCACAACTCCTTTTCTTACACTGTCGGCGGCGGCCTGCAGCTCAAAACTTGAACTACCCTTTGTATCAAGAACTACTCCATCAGCCTCAGTTTCAGCAATTAGCTTTGCCATGCCTTTGTAATGATCCTCTTTTCTTGTACTGTTATCCCATGGATTATAAGCAATAAAAAACCGGGTACCTGACATCCGTGACATCCTTACAAATCTCCTGAGTTGTTCGGTTCCTCCCGGCAGATCTCTGTATAAATCCCATTGATTACGCTGATCAAGACCAAGACGGGGCCATGTTGGCCAGATGCCATATACGTCGATGTTTCCGAAAAGTTCTATTCCCTTCTTGAGTACTTCTGCATAAGTATATTTTCCCGTGAGCCTGTCATAGAATTCTCTATCCCAGGCCATTTGAAGAATTATAAGGTAACTATCCTTTATCCATGCAAGATCATTTCTTTTGAACATGGAGTTGTCAAAGTTTTCAAGATCAAACAAATATCTGTCCCTAAACATCTTACGAAGCCCATTTTGCCATTCTCCATTAAAGACTTCTGCATTTATGGAGTAAATAACCTTTGCTTTTGGGGGTAACAGTGTTACATATCTTTGTTTCTGACCACCTTCGACTTTTGTGCGACGTGCGACAGAGCATACAGAGTATCCCTTCCCGGCAATAAAAGAGGAATAACCCAACTCCCAGGCATTATCGGGAAGAATAACTCTTACAGGTTGAAAACCAGGACGGAATAACCATGCTCGTGCCAGGTCTGATGGACCTTTCCCGGTTATGTAAACTGTACCAGTGTCTTCACCAAAGGGAACAACATTGCTTATCGAGGCAGTATCATTACCACTGTTTTCAAATGTTAATTCTCCCCTCCATCCTGAATCATATCGATCTGATATTCGGAAGGTCACTCTTAGATTATTTTCATAAGTCTGGGTATAAAGGTCATTAATTTTGAAAACTTCTACTTCAGCAGAGTTGAATAGCTTAGTATTCAGTACAAAGCTATAAAGAGGTTTGCTCCTCGACAGAATAATCGAGTTGCTATCTGACAGAATAATCCTGTCGGAATTCAGACCTGTATCTTTTCCAAATCCAACATTATAAAGCACCTGTGAATAACCTGAAAATGGTAAAAGAAGGAAAGCCAGATTCAACAGACAGGTCGATTTTCCCATATTAGTCATTTAAATATTATATTAAACCTTAATTTTTACTGAGCCAAGTAATGATAATCAGTAACATTTTCAGTATTAATTCGTAAAAAAGTAAAATTTTAATATGCAATATAAAACATACAAATCATTTAAAAAATGTTTTCCCGGATTTGTTCTAAAAACGGGCTAAACAGATAATTGGATCAATTTTTTCCGTTTAGATAAATAAGTTGTATATTTAGGGTGATTCAAAAGCAGATAGGGTAATGTCTAAAACAAATAAAATACTGAATTATAGTTTTATTCTTATTCTGTTTATAATTTTTACCGCTTGTGCTCCCGCAAAAAAGAATCCATATTACGAAAAAAGAAAAAAAAGTTCCCAGGTAAATGCCTCACAACTTGGAAGAAACAAGTACTATTTCTCATCAGGTTATCAGAAAAAACTGAACAAGACTTTTAAACCGAAATAGAATACTGATCTTTCTATTCATCGCACATTACACTTAAACCATCGTAAGCAAGTATAATTTCTGGAGGCAACTCTTTTAACACTTCATTATGCAAGCCCATCTGATGACTGATATGTGTAATAAAAGCCTTTTTAGGTGATATCTCTCTTATAAAATCTATAGCTTCTCTAAGGCTGAAATGAGATATATGTTTTTCCTTTCTAAGTGCATTAACGACCATGTATTTCACACCATAAAGTTTCTCTTTACTCTCCTCTGGTATATAATTTGCATCCGTTATATATGCAAAATTCCCAACTCTGAAACCGTAAACAGGTAGTCTGTAATGGAAAACTCTCACAGGTATAATCTGCATTTTTTTGACATTGAACCCATGTTCCTGAATGGGATTAAGTCTCATTTTAGGAACTCCGGGATACTGATATTCAGAAAACACGTAAGAATATTCTTTTTTAATCACTTTCTGTACCCTTTCCTCACAATAGATGTCTATTGCTTCCTGACTTTTATAGTTAAAAGCTCTCACGTCATCCAAACCAGCAACATGATCTTTATGTTCATGGGTCAGAAGAATTGCATCGAGTTTAGAAACATGTTCTCTGAGCATCTGTTGGCGAAAGTCAGGTCCAGCATCAATAACCAGAGTTGTATCATCAGTCTCCAGAAGAATAGACGTCCTGAGTCTTTTATCTTGTGGATCTGAAGAAAGGCAAGTACTGCAATCGCAGGCTATTACCGGGACGCCCTGTGACGTACCTGTTCCTAGGAATGTTATTTTCACAATAAAAATATTTCCTGACAAACCTATATTAAAAATAAGTAATAGACAACAGGTTTTGCACTTTTTGTAATAACATGAACAAACGGTATATTTGTTATATTTGACCGAATAAATTTAAAAATGTGAACGGCAGGATTTACCTTATACCTGTGACTTTGGGAGGAGATGATTTTCTTAAAGTGATACCCGAAAAAGTAATTAGTCTTACAAGACTATTACGATACTTTATAGTTGAAGACATCAGGAGCGCCAGAAGGTTTTTGCGTCTTATTGACAAAGAGTTTCCCATAAATGATTCGGTATTCTACGAGTTAAACGAACACACAGGCGAATCAGATATTGCACATTATCTTGAGCCGGTTTCTAACGGATCGGATATTGGTGTTCTAAGTGAGGCCGGGCTTCCCGGAATTGCTGATCCTGGTGCTAGAATAATCGCTCTGGCACATCAGAAACGAATCACAGTAACTCCATTATCAGGACCATCATCGATACTCCTTGCTCTTATTTCTTCGGGACTTAACGGGCAGAATTTTACCTTCAACGGTTATCTGCCGGTAAAGCCTTCAGACAGGTCTGCAAAACTCAGGGAACTTGAAAAAAAAGCAGGAGAAGGATTTGCCCAGATCTTTATGGAAACGCCTTACCGTAACCAGAAAATGATGGAGTCACTCATTGCAACCTGTCATAACGATACATTGCTCTGTATTGCAGCAGACATTACCCTGCCAACTGAATCGATCAGGACAATGAGAATCTCAGAATGGAAAAGAGATCTTCCATTATTAAATGACAAACTTGTGGTCTTTGTAATGCAGTGAGTTTATTTCGACGGACCAGGTGTTACTTTAATAAGTTGAACATCATAAAGCAGTGGAGTATACCCAGGTATAGTATAATTACCTACAGTACCATATGCAAGTTTAGACGGGATAAGAAATGTAGCCTTACCACCTTCTTTCATATATGTGATCCCTTCATCAAATCCGGATATGAGCTGTCCCTCACCCACTTCAAAAACCAGATCGGCTCCTCCTGCAGTGCTAAAAAACTCAGTTCCATTGAGGTATTTACCAATAGTTACTACATCGGCAGTATCGCCTGTTACGGGAGAGCGACCGGTTCCTACTACTACATCGCGATAATACAAACCACTGGGTTCCAATTTAAAAGTATCAGCAGGGTTACTACTAAGGTAATTCGCAATTGCTTCGCTTTCAGCTTTTTCATATTTTCTTGCCGGATCACACGATCCAAGTGATAATAGCACTAAAGCACAAAAGAACCAGAGGATTAATTGATAATACTTTTTAATCATAGAATTAATTTTAAACAATTCCAACAAATCTTAAACGTAATGCCCAACCAATTATTATTTGGCCTGCAAGATATTAACATTATATACAATTACAGCTCTGGGGGGAATCATCTTTCTGTCTCCTATTAGTCCATATGCCAAAAAAGGAGGTATAATGAATATAGCTTCAGCTCCTGGTTTCAGTAACCTGAGGCCTTCATTCAGACCTGGCTCTAGTTCGCTTCTTCCAAGGATAACTTCCTTTGGGCCAAGATCTTTGGATGAGTAGCACTTAGTGCCGTCAAGCAGAGAACATTCATAATCCAGAGTGATTTTATCATTATCAGTAAAAATTTTCCCGCTCCCTTCATTTATAATCTGATACCACAGTCCCTTGGGGGATTCATTCATTTTGAGACTTTTTCGTTCAATATAGTTTTTTATTCTCTCCCTGTCTTTCTGAATAAAATACTTGTTAAGATCAGCCATTTCATTCTTTCCTGGTTTGGAATTAATAACAGCATTCCCCGGTTTCTCCCTGCATGTAATTAGAGAAACTCCAAGAAGTATGATTATAATAATCCTGATTACCATACAATTACACCCGATCTTCAAATCTCCATGCATTCTCTTTCAGAACTTTAAGGAAATAGGCAATGGTATTGTCGAGAGTATCAGTAAATTCGCCTCCTGAAGCGTTCAGATGCCCTCCACCTGAAAAATAGAGTGAAGCAAATTCATTAGAAGGGAAACTTCCTTTTGAACGGAAGGAAAGCTTTATAAAATTGTCTTTTTCAATAAACAAAGCAGAGAAGTCGATTCCCTTAATTGATAATGGTATATTTACAAATCCTTCTGTATCACCCTTTATATGGTTATATTCTTTTAAATCATTTTTTGAAAGGTATATATAGGCTGTTCTAAATTCCGGGATAACCACCATTCTCTGATTAAGAGCAAAACCCAGCAATCTTATTCTGTCACTGGAAAAATTATTATAAATCAGGTTGATTATCTTCTCTTTAATGATACCGGAATCGAGAAGATCTGCAACAATTCTGAATGTTCTGGAAGAATATGATCCATGCTCAAAATTACCTGTATCGGTAATGATACCCACATATAGAGCTTCAGCATAGGACCTGTTCATGAATTTGACTCCATTAATTTCACAAACAAGTTCATAGACAAGCTCCGATGTCGAACATTTTGAAGGATCGGATATTGTCATATCAGCAAAATTATGAGGATCAAGATGATGATCTATGACCACCTTCTTTGCTTCAGATGCAATTACAAAATCCTCCGCCTCACCTAACCTGTTGGATTGATTAAAATCAAGCAAGACAATAAGATCAGCCTTTTCTATAAGCATCCTGCTTTTCTTTCTGTCTTTAATAAAAATATTTATCTGATCAGCACCGTCCATCCACTTCAAAAACTCCTGAAGATTGTTGGGAGCCATTAGGGAAACATTCTTTCCATTGGCTTTAAAATAATGATATAGAGCCAATTGTGCACCAACAGAATCACCATCCGGATTGATATGGCTTATTATCAGTATATTCTCTGATGATGAGAAAAGTTTCGATAATTCTTTTGTATATTTGGATAAATCTATCACTTTTGCCGGTGTTTGTTCAAGTGGCTAAAGATAAAGAATATTCCTTAAGACCGAATCTTAAGTTAGAAATCAAAAATTCAGTATATGTACAATGATTTTACTTTCTCGATTATAAAACCAGACGCAGTCAGGACAGGCAAAACAGGACCTATTCTTGCTATGATAAACGAGGCTGGTTTTGAAATTGCTGCAATGCGTATGGTCAAAATGACTCTTCCTCAAGCTGAATTATTTTATTCAGTACATAAAGGAAAACCATTTTTTGACGGTTTGATTGAGTTTATGACATCCGGACCTGTTGTTGTAATGATTTTAAGACATGAAAATGCTGTTGATCAGTTCCGAAAACTTATTGGAGCTACAGATCCGGCTAAAGCTGAACCAGGCACTATCAGGAGAACCTTTGCAGTATCGGTACAGATGAATGCAGTTCATGGATCAGATAGTGTTGAAAACGCAATCAGAGAAGCTAATTTCTTTTTTTCAGGAATAGAGAGATTCTGATAATATAGTATCCCTGTCTCAACAGTTTTACCCCACCACTCCAAACTTTATATCCTGGTTTGTGTTATTAGATTTGTAGAATATTAAAACATTATATGGATTCATCCTTTAAAAAAGACTTTTCTGATAAAAAAACTCTGGAAAAGTACTCATCGGCTTTCACACTTTCGGATATGGAGGTCTTTATTTTTCCCGAACTTTTCTATCCTCTTATTCTTGCAGATATAATGTCGCCTGAATTGTGGAAATGGAGGGATGATCCATGGTTTAATGATATTGAGAAAAAAGGCTTCACTGTTAAAGCCAACCGTATAAAACAGTATATCATTCAGAACTATGTTTTCAATCTTGATCTCTCAACATGGGGTCTTACATCGAAGAGTGCAGAAATAAGGAGGTTTAGCGATTTTTTTGATATGGATATGCTCAAACAATCAAATGCACTTTTTGGGTATGAGGGAGATAAATACTATTTTGATATTGACATCCGAAAACATTTTGGTCTCGACAAATACGACTCCGACATAATACCTTACTGGAAAACTGAAACCATTGAAGCGATGGGAGCTTTCAGGCATAAAGCTAATTTCAGAACCGGAGCAGGTGAATGTGTTTCACTATCTGCTCTTTACGCTGCAGCAATGTTTGTTGTTGGAAGAGTGCCTCTGGAAAAGATTTTCCTTATAGCCACACCTCTTCATTCGCAGAATTTCATTGTTGAGAAAGATGGATTAATAACCAATAACCGCAGGATAGTAACTAAGAATATGTGGTATAACGGAACCTCTTTGTCTGAGAAAGCACGAAGAGCGATGGAGAATGAAAAGGTAACAATTGTTTCCCATATATCCGGTCATATACATACCTTATATAAAGAAGCGACTATTGATCAGAATTCTTATAACCTCTTTTCAGTAAAGCTTAAGGAGTTTCTTGTAACTAAATTGACCAGTCTCATTTTTATTAATTTTCTTCGTTTTAAATCGAAATACAAGACCCTTTTCCAGTATAGGTGTGACTTTTCAGGTACAGTGAGATACATCTCGCTCGAAAAGATGTTTGAATATGAACATACAAGTAAATTCAATGTTTCCACTGAAACACGCGGTTCCCTTATAAAAGAAATTGAAGGAGATGACTTTCACCTTAGTCCCATTCAATGGAAAATTATGCTTAATGATATTGAGGCAATTCTAGATAAACATTCCGGAAATAGTCTGAAAGAAATTGAAAATGAATTTATAAAAAAAACAGGAACCCAATATGAAGAGATCATTCAGGAGATGTTTAAAGAACTGAATGATTTTATATTCATTGATCCTAAAATTCCTGATGCTGAAAAGAACTTTGTTGTCTCGGAAAGGCTTAATATTACAATTGAAAACAGCCGGCAAGAGATAATTAATCTGATAACAAAACATAATGAAACTTCAGAAACCGCTCAACTGGCTCTCTATGTTTACAGGGATATGGATAAAATAGACTGGCGTCCATTTATTAAAGCAGCTATTGAGAGGAACCCGGTCTCTTTCACTGACCTTAACAAAAAAAATAATTATGAAGTTTACTCTTTACTAAAAGATCTGCCTCATGAATCAATATATAACGGGAACAGGTTGGCATTGCCCGATGAAGTTTGGAATTTCAGGCGTGGTGACGGAATCGAAAAAGCTTTTTTACTCGCTGACTTTCTTCTTCATAAGGATAAATCTTCAACTGTTTCGATTGAAATCGAAAATAAAAAAGTTCTTTTATCTTCCGAAGGACATGAGTTTCATTTCCTTTCACATAAAAATCTGACGAAATCGATTCAGATAAAAGGGACTGACTATAAAATAATATAATGCGTTGAAAAGGTTGAAAAGTTGAAAGGTTTAACGTCGACCTCAAGACTGCTGGACTGCAAGACAATTTATCGCAGAACAATATCCTTGATAACTTCACTCCCGGCTTTGCTATTTAACTTTTCCCGAAGGGCTTCCCTGAGCATCAGCAATTCATTTCTGACAACTGATGAGTTCAAATGAACATATAATATATGATCCTTAATGAAGATTCTTGTTGTCCGTGAGCTAATCGCTTTCCCAACAATTTCTTCCCAGGAGTTGATGACGGTTACCTCGCTTAGTTTTTCACCAAGATTCATCTCCTTAATGTAATCATTCACAGCTTCGGCAAGTGATATGGTTTTACTTCGTCTCATTGAATTGCTTTATCGTTCTGATTTACCTCTGTGATTCCATTTCCTGCAATTCTGAAAAGTTTATAATCAGTTTTATGGGAAGATAATATATCCTGCAGACGATTCTGGTGAGTATCAGTAATGAAGATCTGTCCAAATCTTTGATTACCAACCAGTCTAATAATTTGTTCAACGCGTTCGGCATCAAATTTATCGAAAATGTCATCAAGCAGCAATATAGGCGAAAAGCCGGCTTTCCTTTTTATATAATCAAATTTTGCCAGTTTAAGAGCGACCAGGTAAGATTTCTGCTGGCCCTGGGAACCAAGTGACTTAACTGAAAAATCATTCATCTCCAGAAGCAAATCATCTTTATGAATTCCGACTGTTGTGTATTCAAGATACCTGTCCTTGTTTATGGAGTTCTGAAGGGACTCCGTAAAATTTGCCTCTGAAAGATGCGATCGGTATTTAAGTTTGACTGATTCTTTGCCGGAAGAGATCAGGGAATAATATTCCTGAAAAACCGGGATGAGCTCATTGACAAGAATATCTCTTTCGTTGTAGACATAATTACCATACTTCACAAGTTGGGCATCCCATATTGAAAGAATATCGGTGTCGACCATACCTGATAAATTAATATCCTTCAACAACTTATTTCTCTGCTGAAGAGCCTTGCTATACTTAAGCACAGAATCGAGGTATTCAGCACTATACTGACTTATAATTTTATTCATGAACTTTCTACGGTCCTCGCTTCCTTCAGTTAGAAGGGCACTGTCTGCCGGAGAAATCATCACCACCGGGTATCTTCCCACATGGTCAGAAAGTCTCTGATACTCTTTCCCATTCCTTTTTAGCAATTTCTGTTTTTGCTTCTGAAAAGCACAATAAATCTGATCTTCTTCTCCTTCCCTTACAAATGTTCCCTGAATGATAAAATAGTCTTCACCATGTCTGATACTAATACTATCAATACTATTAAAAAAACTTTTAGTCAGTGACAGATAATGAATGGCGTCGAGAATATTAGTCTTACCTACCCCGTTATTGCCTACGAAACAGTTTATCTTTGGTGAAAACTCAAGCTCATTCAGCTCATAGTTTTTAAAATTGGTCAGTGCAAGTTTTTTAAGATACATAAAAAAAAGTAAAAAGGTAAAATGTAAAAGACACAAGACAAAAGTAAAAAGATAAAAGTTGAAAAATCACCATAAGACTTCAAGACTACAGGACTGCAAGACTTATAGTTGGTTTAAGTTTCAAAGTTAGAAAAAGATATGGATCATAAGAACTTATTCAACCTGAGAATATACAATATTACTTCCTGTAGCACATAATAATACCTCTGATATTCAAGTCGATAATAAATATTTTGTTCCTTATCGGATATTCATTATATTAAATGTTTTTAAATTTGCTGAAAAAAATTACTTTTGCGATGGTAATTTTAGAAGTTAAATACTTAAGACCAGTATGGCAAAAAATAAAAAGGAAGCAAATCCATCGACCATCTCCAGTGTTGAGCAAACACTTACCAGAACCGAGCAATATCTTGAAGAGAATTATAAAACCCTGTTGATTGGATTAGGCGTAGCAGTTTTATTAGTTGGACTGGGCTGGCTTGGCAAACTCTATTTTAGCAAAAGGAATGATGAAGCCCAGTCTCAGATGTACCAGGCAGAAAGGTATCTTGAAATAGATTCTTTGAAACTTGCCCTGAATGGAGATGGAAACTATTTAGGATTTCTTGATATAGCCAGGGATTATAAATTTACCAATTCGGGTAATCTTGCTAAATACAGTGCCGGAATCTGTTATCTGCATCTGGGTAATTATAATGAAGCGATTGAATTTCTCAACAAATATTCCAAGAAAGATAAAGTTATTGGATCATTAGCTATCGGTGCGACAGGTGATGCTTATGTAGAGTTGGGTAATCTCGACAAAGGGGTTTCAAAATATATTGAAGCAGCAGATTTTGCCAAGAACTCTTTTAATACACCTTTGTTCCTGATGAAGGCTGGCCAGATATATGAGTTAACAGGTAAATTCAGTGAAGCTTTGAAATTATACGAAAGAATTGAGAGTCAGTATCCGGAGAGCACTGAAGGTACCACAATCGAAAAATATATTGCCAGGGTAAAACTGCTCATCAAGTAGCTGTTTATGGGCACTACAAATTTATCAGCTTATGATTCGGAACTCGTTCCGAATGCCGGTGAAATGCGGTTTGGTATTGTAGTTTCAGATTGGAACAAGGCGATAACCTGGTCATTACTTGACGGTGCAGTTAAAACACTCAAAAAACATGGAGTAACTGATAGAAATATAGTGATAAAACATGTACCGGGTAGTTTTGAGCTCACACTTGGCGCCCAGTTCCTTGCAGAATATGATGACCTTGATGCAATTATCTGTCTCGGATGTGTTATCCAGGGGGAAACACCTCATTTCACATATATTTGTCAGGGAGTAACACAAGGAATAACACAACTCAATCTTGAATATAATTTACCTTTTATTTTTGGTGTCCTTACAACTAATACGCAGCAACAGGCAGTTGACAGATCCGGAGGAAAACTTGGAAATAAAGGCGATGAGGCAGCTGTTGCAGCAATAAAAATGGCTGCTCTGCAGCATGATACTGAGAAATGAGGTCATCTCAGCACCTTGCGTACGAAAGCAACGGTAAAATAAGACATCATAAACACTCCCATAAATCCTTCAAGTCCTGAGACTATTCTACTCAGTCCTACTGGGTATACATCTCCATAACCTATTGTGAAAAAGGTAATTGCACTATGGTAAAATGACTGAAGAAGTGCTGATAATTTGTCTGGGTTACCGACCGCTGAGACTGTTTTGCCAAGTCCTGATAAATCTATAAGAAAATAGAGAGATCCAAAGATGAACCAGAATAAAACAACACTTAAAAGAACCCGCCCCGGAGAGGTTGCATAAAGTCCGATTTTATCAAATACAAGCCATTGAAAACTATTGGGAATATGACTTGCTATTTTTGCTATACCCCCCTTTTCCTGTTGCTCGGTAAGCCACGACTTTGCTTCAAAACGTTTGAACATAATATATGCCTCATCTTCATCCTCATATTTACCTGTCCCACTAAAATTCTCTTTCAGAATTCTGAATTGTTCAGCTTTTTGTCTTAAAGTGGTTCCTTCCTGATTCTGAATAGCAGCATTGCATTTATTGTGTCTCCAATCTATATATAGCTTCCCGAGGAGTCTCATACCCGACATATCCAATGTTTTAATTTCGACAGGGAAATCGTAAGGTTCAAGGTCAATAATATCACGGACAATAGTATCAGAAATATCGAGCAGTTCTGCTTTGGCGAGGCGAAGATCAACATAATGTTCAAGGTGACACGATTTGAGCGACATGGAATGAAACGTTGAGTTGTAAAAACTGACATCACCATCACCAAATTCTGTTCTTTCAAAACTGATATCAGTATCGCCCATCTCCATCAGGTTGAAGTTTTTAGGACCGAAGCCCATCTCAGCCTTTTTAAACTGTATCTTTCCGGCTTTGCATGAGGCGCCTTCAAAATTAATTTCTCCATTACCAAAAAGAGAACGGTTAAAATTTATTCTCCCTGAGCCAAAGTCGACAGTTCTGAAGTCAACCCTGCTGTTGCCGAATTCTGTTCTCTCGAACATTATTTCACATTCTCCAAATACTGAATAATGAAAATCAATTTTCCCTCCCATTATCCTGGTAACTTTAAAATTAAAACGACCGTTGTTGAAATGTGTGTTTATAAAAAGTAGATCCCCAGAGTTAAATTCAGTATTGGCAAAGCTAACCTCTCCATTACCAAACTGGATATCCTGAAAATCTTTAATTCCATCCTTAATTATTGAATTCTTGAACATGAAGTCTCCGTCGCCAAAGACACATCCTGTAAACTCAATGTTACCATCCCTGAATAAGGTATTTGACAGGATAACATTCCCTTCGCCAAAGACCGAACCATTAAAGAGAACTTTTCCCTTGGCAAAATGACTCCCATCGAAACTGACTTCACCCGATGAAAAAGAAGAATATGTAAAATCAGTGCATCCCCTTGCTTCAAAAAATGCATTCTTTGCGGAAAAACCTTTTATCGGGACCAGCTCCTTCTTTTCAAGACTATTAATTCGACGGTAAGATGAAAGAGAGAATTCATGGATGTAGAAATTATCAAGAATCAGATCCTTCCCTTCCCTGATCATGGTATAAAGTTGATTTATATCAACCACTCCAAATAATTCAGAATCAACTTCTTCACCTTCTTCATTATGAAAGGTTACCATAGCAGTTCTGGGACAGGTCCTCCCATCGTCAGCAATGAACTTGACATTTCTTACCTCGATATGGTAGTTTGAATAACCGGTAACCATTTATTTTCTGTTTTAAAAGTTAAGCCAATTTATAAAAAAAACGGTAATCATAGTATTTTTTATCCGAGCTTATCTCATGCATAATGTCTTGTAAGGACAATAGGAACATTTTTCCCTGATACCGGTTGTCATAACAAACGGCTCATTTTCGTCGAAAATTGTTCGAATTAACTCTTTAAGGCCAACTAGAAATTCTTCTCTTACTGCCTCGTAATTATCAATTAATGTCTCATTCCTGCTTGTCCTTAATTTTAGTCTGTCGGTATGCGATGCACCGTTCAATTTTTTAATTTTATAGACCGATGGTCTGACAATACTGCCAGGATTTGTAGAAAGAAATGCCTCGCAATAGAGTAAGGTCTGAAGCCATGCGTCAGCATCCTTCTTCCTGTCGTCGACGAATAAATCACTAACTGAACTGACAGATTCAGAAACAGTACCGGTTTTGTAATCGACAATCCTTGTCACTCCGCTAACAGTATCAATCCTGTCAACCATACCTCCTGTCAGAATTTCGATCCGGGAGCCATTAGAAAGGAACGACAAAAGAAAGCCAAAGGAATCCTCAAGGTTAAGAATTCTGATAGGGGTCAGTGTTTTGTCAGTATTTAGAATCCTCATAAGATAAGCCATTAAAACTTCTCTGACTATCAGCTCGTTGCCACTTATAGAATCATTTCTGCCAGCCTTATACTTTTCATTTATTGAACCATTTACAATATTTGTCAGGAACTGCTTGTTCCTGACCAATCCATTTAACATTTCCCCGGTCAAAACACTGCCAATATAAGGCTGGTAAAGACTCTTCATTATTTCGTGTAAAATGTTGCCGAGTATTGCCGGATCAATATCAGCAGAGATATTCACCGGCTCTTTAAGCCGATTTATATACCGGTAAAAGAACTTCATCCTGCAACTCAGCCATGTATTTATTGCTGAAGGTGAAAGTGGCCTTCCACTTTTCTTATCGAGGAACAAAGACACTAACTGTTTTGAATGTTCTACGCTCCTCTCAATTCTCTCTCCGGGTGTAAGATGCGTTTTTATTTTGAAGTTAAGATCAAGAAAATCTGGTTTCAATGCATCCTCATACTTCATTTGAATAAGAAACCGGCTCATCTCTCCACTCCTTAGACCTTCTGAATTGGAATTATATATAAAAGTAACATTCTCAGCTCTTTGAAGAAGCCTGTAAAAATGATATGCGTATATAGATTCCTGATGATTGATAGAAGGAAGGCCAAAGGCTTCGCGCAAACTAAAAGGGATAAAAGACGAACCGGCAGAAACTGCAGGTAAAATGCCTTCATTGACTGACAGAATAATCAGATTTTTAAAATCCAGAGCCCTTGTTTCAAGAATCCCCATGATCTGAATACCGGTTAATGGTTCTCCTGAAAAAGGAACCGATTGCATCCTTAACATTCTGTCAAGAATTTTTATATAGGTATCTGTTGCAAAATTTACCTCCGGATTATTAACAATAGTTTCAAGCCTGTTTATCGACAGAACCACCCTGTATATGAACTCATTCCTGATATTGCCCTGAACATTGTTGTTCGGAGACTTATCCGTATTTCTTTCACCATTTAAAGCAATAAGTGACAGGATATCTTTAAAATAACCGGAGAGTTCAGCTGGAGTTAATGGCTTTTTAAATAACTGTGAAAGATGTTCTGAGTTTAAAAAAAGATCCAAAGGGACCCTGGTAAGATTAGTTCTTACGATTTCCTTAACTAATTCATTATCTGATTCATTCAATAAACCGGACAATAATGAGTGTTTAAGGATGTTTATTACATCTTTATAACCGAAACGGATTACTCTATCGGTTGTAGTAACGTTTCTCTGAAGATCCATCAGATGTCTCAGGAAAGTATAAACGAGTGTCTGCTTTAATGGATGTCCCATCGTTATATTGATATCACCCATGTTTTCAGGGAGACTGGTCAGGACAGGCATCAAAAGGTTTTCATCCGCAAGAACAACAGCTGTATGATGCGCATTTGCTTTAGTGATATCAGGTAGTTCTTCTAATAATTGTGAAACAAGTTTTACCTGGGCTACATCAGAAGAGGTATCAATTACCCGGCGACTCACTACCGGGGCTTCTTTTGAGAGCATCGTATCGTAACTCCATCCGGATGGCATATCATTTCCGAATATTTTAAGGTTCTCCCGTATAAAGAAGCCTGCGGAGTTCATCATTCCTTCACTGATATAGGAGTTATCAAAGTCCCAGTAAAACCGGGCTTTGGCTGCTCTTTTGAACCGTATCATCATTACTTTCTCACATTCGTTCAATGCATTGAATCCAATGAAGTGAAGCAAATCCCAACGCTTATCCGAAGTGTAATAATTTTCAGTACTCTCAGCCAGTTCTCTGAATATCATGCCCTCATATGCCATATTTTGCATTTTCAGAGAGTGTCGAAAACCGAGATACAGATCTGAAAGAACAGACCAGATATTAATGAAACCCGATTTTTCATTTGTAGGTTTATCATGGTCGAAATTTGTCCAGAATCTTCCTATGATTTCAACCTGTTCTTCTGTCAGGCCTCCAAATTGCTGGTCAATGTTTTTAATATCAAGAACATTACTGAATAATAATGATGCATCGACGAGATATTTGTCCACATCATCAAAATCGTTAAGAAGCATATCGCCCCAATAGTAAAATTCATCAAAATTTTCATGCGGCTTTTTAAGATTACTATATACTTTATAAAGCTCAAAAAGAAGTATCTCGTTACCTGCAATTTGAAGTGAGGAATATGATCTGAACAGGTCATTAATCGTCAGAATTGATGGCGCCCATACCGGCTTTTCTATCCTTGCTGCCAGGTACTTCAGAAAATATAATCCTGCTCTTCTGTTTGGAAATACCAGACAATGACGGTTAAGTGTGTTTCCAAATTCTCTATGAAGCGATTCAGCTATATGTTCAAGAAAGTAAACCATTTTTTGTCTTTTTACTTTTATCTTTTGTCTTCATACAAGCGTCCTTGCCATGTATTTAGTTCTTCAAGGCGTTTTTCTATAAGATTTACTATCTGGTCGCTTCGTTTGTTACCCCACCCTTCTCCTGTCAGAAAACGAGGAGGTACTTCACCTGTAAAACGCTCTACTACAAGTGCAGGATTCAACCTCTCAAGGACAACGACAAAGAAATCGAGGTACTCCTCCCATGTAAATAGCTCAAAATCACCCGGTTTATTTTTAAATTCTATTTCCATGTCGGTTCCTTTAATTATTTGCAACTGGTGAAATTTTATAGTCTTAAGAGGTAACCCAGAGATAATATCGACCTGATTCAGCATCTCTTCGCGGGCTTCTCCGGGTAGACCAAAAATGAAATGTGCCCCTGTGTTTATTCCCAGGGCAGCCGTCCTTTCCAACGCCCATACGGCATCTTCAAATGAATGTCCCCGGCTGATCCGTTTCAGTGTCTTGTTATAACACGATTCAATCCCATATTCTACTGCAACATAACATTTTGCAGAAAGATCTTTAATGTATCCTAGTTTTTCATCATCAACACAATCAGGCCTTGTTCCAATAATCAGACCAACCACACCTGGAAAACTTAATGCTTCCTCATAGAGTTTTTTCAATGTCTCCAGCGAAGCATAAGTATTAGAATATGCCTGAAAATAAGCTAGATATGATACCGCTTCATTATATCTCCATTTGTGAAATTTTATTCCCTCACCAATCTGCTCAGTGACCGATTTCACAGGGTGGCAATATGAAGGATTAAATGCATCATTATTACAATAGGTACATCCGCCGAAGCCTTTTGATCCATCGCGGTTCGGACAGGTGAAACCTGCATCGATTGAAACCTTCTGCACCCTGGCGCCGTAAATGCCTCTGAAATAATTGGAATAGGCATTGAATCTTCGTTCATGTCCCCACGGGTAGGTTTTTATTTCTTTATTGACTGGTATCATTTAGGCAGATACAATTTTATTCTTATCGACATACCATATAAAGGCTTCAATATCTTTATACCCCATTTCAAAAAGGAGATTACGGTACTGGTCAACTTGTTCGGCATAATGAGAATTCTCTTCACCGAACTTGAAATCGATTATTGTTGTTTTACCATTTTTAAATATCACCCTATCGGGTCGGCGTGTAACACCTGACGGAAGAAGAATTCCTGCCTCTGTCAGTACTTTATTATCAGGCATGAACCAATCTGCCACCTGCGGTATCCTTATCATGTCGTTAACTCTTTTAACAATATCAGCTGATTCTTCACCAGTCAACTTGCCTTCGAGGACCAGTTTTCTGACTGTATTTGATATGTCGGCAGGAGTATTTATACCTTCAAATATCTCATGCATTAGTTTACCGTAGTTAATCTTTTTTCTTACAGCCTGGCTCTCAGAAGAAAAATAATTCTCTCCATGAAGCTTAAGCTTAAGTGATTCCAGTGTCTGGCTGACAAAATACCTTGAAGAGATAAGGTTCTTTTTATCTGAAGTCTCATTTTTATTTTCAGGTATCTCCCCATATTCAAATACACGGGTCTCATCATTGTAGTGACTCTTCAGGATCAATTCTTCTCCTTCCTGAAATTCAGGGACCGAAGTGAGAGCATTCTTGAGTATACATGCTATTGTGTTTTCAGACTTTGGATTATCAACGGAAAACCCATATAATACATCCTTAGCCCGGGTAAGTGCAACATAAAGCAGGTTAATATTATCAAGATAAACCGAATATTTTTCCTCTTTATAATAGTCAGCAAATATTGTATCGATCAGATTTTTACTATATTTCACCGGGAGAATGCCAAGATCATTAAAAGGTGGAGTATCTGATTTTACCCACAAGACAGGTTGTTTGGATGCCAAATGATCAAGATTCCATGAAAGAAAAGGCAATATAACCGCTTTGAATTCGAGACCTTTAGACTTATGAATGGTCAGAATTCTTATAGCATCCTGATTACCAGGCAGAACTACAGATTTCTTTTTTCCGGTTTCATTCCACCAATCAAGGAATGTTTGAATATCGGCATTTTTACTACCGGTAAAGTTTACAATATAGTCCTGGAAAGTGTTCAGAAAGGGCACATTCGATGAATAATCACCCAGCCTGAAAAACTTTATTATACTCTCAGTTGCTTCAAATAACGGCATTTGCCTTATCCTGTCCAATAAATCTTCATAACCATCAGGAAAATAGGCACGTGAAACTTCTAATAATTTATCACTTTGCAGAGATACATTCTCAGCGTCTTTGTCTCCTGTCGACATCAGGAAAAACCGCAACATAATTGCCCTGCTTATATAATCCTGAGGATCATTAACCGTCGAAATCACACTTATGATAAAAATAATGACCGGTGAGTTCGAGAGTAATAATGAATCGTTTGATACTGCATTAAAATTATATTTATACTGTTTCTCCGGATAATTGTTATTATAATCGATCAAAGTACTGAGGACCTGCCCTCCCTGCTTCCCATCTCTCACAATAATACCAATATCAGAAGCATTATAACCCTTATCCTGCAAAGATTCTATGACAAAAGGAAGGCGGTCAAGTACAACATCATGCCATTTCTGTTCTTTATTATCTGATATGAACTCCAGTCTTACAAATCCGCCATTATTTTTACCAGGATCTGACTGAATCGATTCAGAGTAGAGTTTCTTAAAACTTACAGAAAGCACTTCATCTGCCAATGTTTTGTCTACCTGATCAGGAATTATCGTAAAAAGCGTATTATTAAACCTGATGATGTTTGACCGGCTTCTCCAGTTTGTGATTAATGGTTCGCTGAAAATTCTTATATTATCAACCATGTTTTCGAGGACTGTTCCAAGTATTCGCCAGTCGCTGTTCCTCCAGCGGTAAATTGATTGTTTCACATCACCTACGACAAGGTTATCATAACCTTCAGCCATGCTGTTTTCAATCAATGGTTTGAAATTATTCCATTGAATTATTGATGTATCCTGAAACTCATCTATCATGAAATTTTCGTACCTGTTTCCCATCTTTTCATATATAAAAGGAGACTGATCCTCGCGGGTAATCAGGTTAAGCAATTCGCCGGCATCGGAGAGTAAAAAACTGTTTTCAGATGTTGTAATCAGATGAACGTTATGCAAAACATCAGATAAAATTCCAAGGGCATAAATGTAAGAGAGCACACTTTCTGCACTCCTGTAAACAACAATATTTTCATCGAAATAATGAATTGCTTCACGGAGAGTTTTATCCAGACCGCTGATAATTGCACTCTCAAGTTGTGGTGCGATTAAACCGGTTGACCATCTTGGCTGGTCATTATCAATTTCACGCACATAGCTGTTAGGTCCCTTTACATTTCCTGAAACCATAGATCTGATGAACCCTGGAATTCCCTGCCCTTTCCTGTAGAACAGATCGTCTGTCAATTCAAATTTAGAAAAAATTTCATCTGCTCTTTTTCCAAAGGCTATCAATTCTTTCTCAAATGAATTAGATATTGATCTAATCTTTTCTATATACTCCAGGAGAAATTTTTTATCCTCAAGTTTTGATCGTTCCTCTATGGAGAGTATCTTGAATTTTTCTTTAAATAACTCCTCTGCCAGACTGATTATACCCTCTTTAAGATTCCAGCTTTTTTCCTCATCAATATTTGACATTGCATAAGTAATAAGCCAGTTTTTAAGCTGAGTGTCAACTGTAGCGGAGGCAATCATTTCATCAACAGCCGTGGAGAGTATTATACTATGGTCCAGTTCAATATTATATCCGGAATGAAGACCCACTTCCCTTGCAAAAGCACGCAGTACCCTCTGGAAAAAACTATCGATTGTTGATACGGAAAACCTTGAAAAGTCATGCAGAATTGAATTTATTATCTCTTTGGCCTCATTCCTGATCCACTCTTCTGTTTTAGTTGTAACCTTAACCAGACCTGCCAGGTAATCTGAGTTTTCACCAAAGGCGAGCTTATGCAGATGATCGAGAATTCTCGATTTCATTTCTGCAGTTGACTTATTAGTAAAAGTTACTGCAAGAATCTTCCTGTAATTATATCTCGATTTGAAAAGGTTCGCGAGATAAATTGCCGTCAGTTTGTAAGTTTTACCCGATCCGGCTGAAGCGCTGTATATAGTCAGAGTGCCTTGTCCCATAGTGGCCTAAAGTTATCTCTTTTTATATAACTTTGCAGCGTGAATAAAAAAGTAGTTGTTGGATTATCCGGAGGAGTTGACTCGAGCGTTGCGGCATGGGTTCTGAAGGAACAGGGTTATGATGTTATCGGTCTGTTCATGAAAAACTGGCACAATACTACAGGTCTTCTTCAGAGTGATTGTCATTGGGAAGATGACCTGATGTTTGCTGAGATGGTAGCTAGAAAGCTTGACTTTCCTTTTTACCAGGTAGATCTGAGCAATGAGTATCGCCAAAGGGTTGTTGATTATATGTTTGCTGAGTATGAAAAGGGGCGTACTCCAAACCCTGATGTACTTTGTAACAGGGAAATAAAGTTTGATTCTTTTGCTGTAGAGGCCAGAAAGTTAGGAGGTGATTTCGTGGCTACAGGCCACTACTGCAGAAAAAAAGAAAAAGTATCCGGCAACAACACAATATACAGGCTCCTGACAGGTAAAGACAAGAATAAAGATCAGAGCTATTTTCTTTGTCAGTTAAATCAGGAACAACTTGCAAATGCACTTTTCCCGATAGGAAATCTTACAAAACCCGAAGTAAGAGAAATTGCAAATAAACTAGGACTTGCTACTGCTCTTCGAAAAGATTCTCAGGGGATCTGTTTTGTCGGCAAGGTTCATCTGCCGACTTTTCTCCAGCAGAAACTTGAAGCTAAAAAGGGAAATATAGTTGAAATAGTTGAAGGGGTTGAAGGAGTTGAAACATCTTGTTTCCCTGAGATAACAGAAGGCTTGCCTGAAAAAGAAGTGTCAGAAAAATCGCTGTCAGAAATGACAGAACCATTCAAATATGACCTGTCATCAGGCCAGATTATTGGAACGCATAACGGGGCACATTTTTTTACTATCGGTCAAAGGAAAGGAATGAATGTTGGAGGGCATAAAGAGGCTCTGTTTGTTATTGGTATTGATGTGGAGAAGAATATAGTTTATGTTGGTGAAGGTCAGTTTCATCCCGGACTGAATCGAAAAGGGTTGTTCATAAGGAAAAACGAGGTACATTGGATCAGAACTGATTTAAGAATGGAAGAAGGTGAAAATCGTGACTATATGGTAAGGATAAGATACAGGCAACAATTGCAGGAAGCACGTCTTTATTGCCGGGAAAAAGGAATGTTTATCCTATTTGACAAGCCACAAAGAGGCATTGCTCCCGGACAGTTCGCAGCATGGTACCAGGATGATGAGGTAATCGGGTCCGGTGTTATAGACAGGTGACAATGTCCAACGTTTAACGTTCAGTTTTTAGCGCTTAGTGTTTAGCATGGGAGTTACGGTCTCTGAATTATCCTTCTTTTGAAAACTAACAACAAAAACACCTGCAAAAATCAACAAGGCAGAGACAACCATCACAAGGTCAATATGATCCTGCCCCATCAGTGTTGCAAGATATGCTGCAATTATTGGCTGAGTATAAGTGTAAGTGCTGACAATAGTCGGACTAAGCTGTCGCAAACCAAATGAAATAAGAAGATAACCCAGGTAGGTTGAACCGACTATAACAAAACCTATCTGGAGCCAGGCGATTAAAGGAATGGACGACCAATCCATAGTACTCCACTGGTGATAACCTGCCGGGATATTAGTCAGCATTCCAAATAAAAAGGTCCATTTCATAACTGTAACCGGATGGTACTTTTCCAGCATCCTTTTAATAATTACCGTATAAAATGCCCAGCTAATGGTATTAACCATAGAAAAAATATCTCCTAAAAAAGTTGAGCTGGCAAGATCAGGAACTCCATTCTGCAGTATCAACAAAATTACACCTGAAAGACCAATAGCTAGTCCGGTTCCTTTAAGAAATGTTATTCTTTCTTTGAGTATCAGGGCAGCAAATACAAATGCAAATATCGGGTTTGTTGAGAGTATAATGGAAGAGTTTACAGGTGTTGTCATGTTAAGTCCAACCAGGAAAAGAGTCTGGTTAATAACTACTCCAAAAAATGAACAGCCGAAAAGAAATAATAAATCTTTCCTGTTTACAGGTTCTTTTGGCAAAAACAGACTTGTAATCCAGAATAATACTGCTGCAGAAATACTCCTTACTGAAACAAGGGCAAACGGTTTAATATGATCTGGCATTACGGCCTTAGCAATTGAGTAGTTAAGGCCATAAATAATATTGGCTGCCAGAAGTGACAGATGTGCCCAGGTTCTTAAGTGACTCTTATGCATACTCAGAATATGAGTGGCAAAAGTATAAAAAGCTAGAAGACTTTCAAATAATCATAGATATGACTCTGGATTATGTAAAAGAAGATAAAAAAAATTTCTGATTGTTTTTTAAAGAGCACATTTTGACTTTTTCCTTTCTGTTACTTTGTGTTACTTTGTGGTTAAATGAACTAGTCTTTACCACAAAGGCACACAAAGTTTTGCACTAAGGGTCACAAAGGACTTTTTCAACGATTAATCGACATTTTTAAAATTATATGAAAAAAATTTCAGTAGTCAGTGGTGGAACCAGCGGACTTGGTTTGGAAATTGCCATCCTGCTCAACAAATCGGGGAAAAATGTTCTCATTCTGGGCAGAAACAGCGAGAAACTTGCTGAAGCTTCATCAAGACTTAAAAAAGTTTCAAAGAATTCTTTATCAGAATCGTTGATCTGTAATATTGGGAAGGAAGAAGATGTCAGAAAGGTTGGTGAATTCCTTACCAGTAACTCGTTTATGGTGGAATATCTTTTCAACAATGCCGGTATGGGACTTTTCGCGAAAGCACATAACTCAACATCAGCACTAATAGATACAATCTTTGAAGCCAATCTTAAGGGAATGATACTTCTGACATCTGAAATTCTTAGATTAACACCTGAAGAAGAAGAACTTACAATTGTCAATATAATGTCGACCTCAGCCCTCTTAGGAAGAGCTGAAGAGTCAATCTATTGCGCTGCAAAGTGGGGTGCCAGAGGTTATACAGAGGCACTCAGGACGGAACTAAAGGGGTCAAAACGAAATATCATTGCTGTCTATCCCGGTGGCATGAAGACTGATTTCTGGAATATTCCGGGACAGAACCGCGACATCAGCACTTTTATGGACCCGGCTGACGTAGCTGAAAAAATTGTGAATGCTGTTATGATCACAGATAAGATGTTTGTAACTGATATTACAATTAATAGAAAGAAATAGGCGACAGGTAACAGGTAACAGGAAACAGGAAAAAGGAAACAGGAAAAACTATAGAGACGCGCAAATTGCGCGTCTCTACTATGACAATCGGTTTTTATAATCTTCGTAACCAAATTCCCTGATCAATCTGAATTGGCCATCTCTTGTCCAGATACCGATAGAAGGATGATGGACTCCGTTAAATGTCGTTGTTTTAACCATCGTATAATGTATCATATCCAGGAATATAATCCTGTCACCGGGGATTAATTCCTTTTCGAAAGACCAATCGCCCATGACATCTCCGGATAAACATGAATTACCTCCGATTCTGTAAGTTGGTTTTCCATGAACCGGATCGGTTGCAGATGATATCTTTGGTTTATAAGGCATCTCAAGACAATCAGGCATATGGGCAGTAAAAGAGACATCCAGAATTGCGGTTTTTATTCCCTGATTTTCTATTATATCTTCAACTGTAGCAACCAGTTCCCCAGTTTCCCAGGCAAAGGCACTTCCTGGTTCGAGTATCAAATGCAAACCGTATTTCTCACGAAATCTTCTAAGGATTTTTATAAGATGATCAGCATTGTAGTCCTTTGCTGTAATAAGATGCCCTCCACCCATATTGATCCACTTTAACTGAGGAAAAAATTTTTCGAATTTAAGTTCAACTATCTGCAGGACTTTTTCCAGCGCATAGGAGTCTGATTCAAAAAGAACATGAAAATGAAGTCCTTCAATCCCTTCTGGCAGACCACCATTCAGATCTTCAGCAATTATCCCGAGCCTTGATCCCGGGGAACATGGATTGTACAACCCGTGATTTATCTCTGAGAATTCAGGATTAATCCTTAATCCTGCTGATATTTTCTTCGGATAGTTTTGTAATTCAGTCGAATATTTATTGAATTGGGCTAAAGAATTAAAGGTGATATGAGAACTATACTTAAGAATCGAATTAAACTCATTCATTTTATATACAGGAGAATATGTATGTGCCTGAGAACCAATCTCCTCATAGCATAGACGTGCTTCGTCAACTGAACTTGCTGCAGCTCCTGAAATATATTCCTTCAGAATTGGAAAAACTCCCCACATTGCAAATCCTTTAAATGCAAGAATTATTTCAGCACCTGATTTCTCTGACACCTGCCTAATAAATGAAAGGTTTTTACGAAATCTTTCTTCATCGATTACGTAACAGGGAGATGTTATTTTAGTGTAATCTATTGACATACTATAGTTCCAGATCGATGTCATGCAGCTCCACCCATGGCAAACCCAACCGGTTCAATTCAACCATAAACGGATCAGGATCAAACTCTTCAACATTGAAAACACCCGGTTTCTTCCAGATTCCAGTCAGATACATCATGGCACCTATTGCAGCCGGCACTCCTGTTGTATAGCTTACTCCCTGTGCTCCAGTCTCTGCATAAGCCGCCTCATGGCTGCAATTATTATAGACATAGTATGTTTTACCTTTCCCGTCTTTTATTCCCCTTATACGACACCCGATTGAAGTCTGACCTTTATAGTTTTCTCCCAGTTCGCCGGGATCAGGAAGTACAGCTTTAAGGAACTGAATTGGGATTATCTCCCTCCCATCAAACATAATAGGTTCTATTCCTGCCATTCCGATATTTTGAATTACCCTCAGATGCGTAAGATATTCCTGTCCAAAGGTCATCCAGAATCTTGCCCTTTTAAGAGTCGGATAATTTTTAACAAGAGATTCCAGTTCCTCATGATAAATTAAATAGGATTCTTTTGGTCCAATCCCCGGATAATTTAATGGTTTATGAATTTCATGTGGCTTAGTCATAATCCATTTACCATTCTCCCAGTATTTACCTTTTTGTGTAACCTCCCTGATATTAATTTCAGGATTGAAATTCGTGGCAAAAGGTTTACCATGATCACCTGCATTACAATCAACGATATCAAGATAATGGATCTCATCAAAATAATGTTTCGCAGCATAGGCGGTGTAAATTGAAGTCACCCCGGGATCGAAACCGCATCCAAGAATTGCAGTGATTCCGGCTTTCTTAAATCTGTCGATATAAGCCCATTGCCAGCCGTATGCATATTTAGCCTCCTCCAGTGGCTCATAGTTAGCCGTATCAAGATACGCGACACCAGTTTCAAGACAGGCGTCCATGATATGCAGATCCTGGTATGGTAAAGCGACATTTACAACGATATCAGGTTTAAATGACTTTATGAGTTTTACCAATTGCGGTACGTTATCAGCATCAACCTGAGCAGTTTTAATCTTGCCTTGTCCAATTCTTTCAGCTATAGCATCACACTTGGATTTTGTCCGGCTTGCTAACATGATTTCTGTAAAAACATGAGGCAGAGATGCCATTTTATGAACAACAACAGTACCGACTCCACCAGCACCGATTACCAGAACTTTTCCCATATATTCATTTTTACTGACAAAAAAAACGCGTGAAAATCCACTAGCTGATCCAAATATAAGATATTAAAATGACCCATCAATAAGGGCAGGTTTAAGATAACACGAAGTCTTTTTTATTTTTTATCGAAAAGATTCCTTATATATTCCAGGCTTTCAGGTGTTCCCACATCTATCCAATAGCCTTCATCATGTTTTAAAGTATAAATATTGTGTTCTGCAGCCAGATTAAGATATAGGGTAACCAATGAATAAATACCTTCACTCATATAATTAAAGATCTCTGGCTCAACAATATGCATGCTCGAAAATGCTATTTCAGAAAGTCCTTCCCCATCAACTCCAGCAAGTATCTGTTCTCCGGTAGATATGTTCCTCCATCCACGTAGCTGACCTTCATTATCAACAAGCAGAAATCTTTTCCCCGGGCGATGTCTTACCGCCAGTGTGGCCAGGCCCTTCTTTTCAAGATGCAACCTGTAAAGAACTGAAAGATCAAGATCGGATACTATGTCTACATTATAAAGAAGGAATGGATTTTTTCCGAAGAAATCACGGGCTTTGTACAGCCCTCCTCCGTTTTCAAGGAGCTTCTCTCTCTCATCTGAAACAGAGATTCTGAATCCTATTTTAATAAGCCTTTTTACCTCATCTTCAACCATATCTGCAAAATGGTGTACATTTATGATTATGTCATCAAATCCATATGCCGAGCATTTCTCAACCGCCAGCTGCAGAGCTGTTTTACCATTGATATCAACAAGGGCTTTTGGAATACTTTCTGTTATATTTCCAAGTCGTTTTCCTAATCCCGCAGCGAATATCATTGCTTTCATTTTATTCTATTGACTTTTCCTTCTCTAACTCATTATATATCTGAACCCCGGGTATCAGCCTGACAGTCTGAAATAGTTCTAAAAGTGATACAGGAAGTTGGTCTGAATCAATTAATTGTACCAGGAGTTTTACTGCCGGAACTATACTTCCTGTAAATGTTGGTTTTTTCTCATACAGTCCTCTGAATCCGAATGCACCCAGAGCCTGCATAAGCCTGATCATACTGAAACCGGTATAATATCCCCTGAATTCGTTCGTACTCTCCCCTGATTCTGAGCAGAAATTATTTATATGATAATCAAGAAGTATCTCACGTGATTTTTCCGGTATATGAGCTTTAGCATCATACAAGAGGGATGCAACATCATACTGCGGAGCACCTTTCCTTCCGCCCTGATAATCAATGAACCATGGTTCTCCTCCGACCAGCATTACATTTGCCGACTGAAAATCCCTGTAGAGGAAATAATCCTGCCTCGTTTCAAGAAGAAAATCAGCAAGTAGATTAAAATCATGTTCCAACCTCCTTTCATTAAAAGGAACTGCAACAAGCTTAAGAAACATGTATTTAAAATAATTCATATCCCACATCATCGATTGTCTGTCGAAGCTTCTGTGCGGATAACATAGATCCAGATTCAGTCCGTCTATACCTTTTATCTGGAAATTGATCAGTTTGTCAAGAATTTTACGGTACATATCCTCAGCTTCAATATCAAAACCCGCACCTTCATGTTTTTGCTGCAGCCACGTAAACAGGTTTATATCACCAAGATCCATTAGAAAATATATGAATTTCTCAGGTAAATATCCGAAGATCTCAGGTACAGGTAGTCCCTTGGAAATGAAATGTTTTGTAAAACCGATAAAAGCTTCATTTTCTTCAGGATTTGGATTATGTGCTCCTATTACACTTCTGCCACCTGCTATAATTCTAAAGTATTTTCTGTCTGAGCCGGATTGAGGTAAGGCCGCTATTTTGATATCAGATTCCCCGTATAATTCTTTGTATCCATTCGATACAATGTCTATTTCACTCATTAATTTACTTTTATCTTTTTACTTTTATCATTTGTCTTTACAATCTGATCATAATCTTCTTCCTGTATAGAATTAATGCAACACCCCAGATAATCAACATCTGAATGACAGCAAACATCAGGCTGCCATTAAGATTGCCGGCAATCGGAACACATACTTTATTATAAATCCAGCTATAAAGACTAATCTTTCCCGTTCCTGATTGTATATGAATGAATAACAGTATCTTAATCCATATTCCGGCCAGGAAATAGGAAAACATGGCATTCGTGCCAAAAATCATAAAGAATGTTCCAAAAGCCTGGAATTTAAAAACATCGGCTATCAGGTAGATTATAGAAAAAACACCCATTGCTATTCCGGCCGTATATAAAACGTATGAACTTGTCCATAAAGGTTTGTTAATAGGGAAAATCATGTTCCATAAGTATCCCAGACCTACAGCTGCAGCACCTAAAAGGATAATCTTAATGACAGTCTTTCTGCTTGCAGATCCCTTACCAGTCATTTCTCCGATAAAATAACCTATAATGACAGTACAGACCGCAGGAATAGTACCAAATAATCCCTCAGGTTCAAATGGAATTCCAAATCCATTATAGAGATGGTTTTTACCCAGAATGGCGATATCAACTTTAAGAGCAAAATTACCTCCAAGACTGTAAGGATCATTACCTCCAAAAACTGCAAGTATTCCCCAGTAACTGAGAAGCAGAATTGCCACTAATATCCAAAGGTAATCTCGTTTTACTGCCAGACAGATTAATGAACCTATACCATAAGCAAGAGCTATGCGCTGAAGCACTCCCATTATTCTGAGGGTCGAATAATCCATGCCAAAGTCTGGAAAGATTGTCAGGAACAAACCAACGACAAAAATTGCTACTGTACGTCTGAAAATCCTTAAAATGGAGCTTCTATTAATCTCATTCCTATATTTCTTAAGTGAATACCAGGTTGACATGCCGACAATGAAAAGGAAGAACGGATAGACGAGATCAGTTGGCGTGCAACCATTCCATTTCGAATGCCTTAGGGGAGAATAAACAAATTCCCAACTCCCCGGATTATTAACGATAATCATAAAAGCTACAGTTAATCCCCTGAAAATATCCAGAGAAACCAACCTGCCGCTTCTTTTTGCCATAGATTAAACCAGATATATTTGGTAAAAATAGTAATTAAACCCGATAATAATTGACATCAAAATTCATAAGAATATTTAAAATTATTTTGTGTTGTTAAAAAATGAAATCCATTAACCGCAAAGGTCGCAAAGGTTTTACGCCTTCTTAGCGTACTTTGCGGTTATAAAGATTTTTTTGACAACATCAGACATTACATGGCAATGGAAAATTGCTACTTTTGATTTGATATACAGATACCAGATCTCAAGTTTTAACTGAAAATAACTACAAATTATGGACTTAAGAAAATTATTGATAATTCTAACATTAACCTTTACCTCATTCATTAGAATTAATTCACAAATTGCAGATCCTCCTTTCTTAAAATATTTGAATCATCCATGGGTCGATTCGGTCATGAAGACCCTTTCAGTTGACCAGCAGATTGCACAATGTATTTGGATCGCAGGTTATTCCAACAGTGATGTTTCTCATGAAGTTGAAGTAAGTGATATAATAAGAAAATATGGAGTGGGTGGCATTATTTTTTTCCAGGGAACAGCTGTAAAACAGGCAGAATTGACCAATTATTACCAGAGTATTTCGAAAGTGCCACTGCTTATATCACTCGATGCGGAATGGGGAGTCGGCATGAGGATTGAAAATGTTGATAAGTTTCCTTATCAGATGACGCTTGGCGCAATAACGAATGATTCACTCATATATCAGTTTGGCCAAGCAGTAGCATTACAGTTCAAAAGACTCGGAATACAAATAAACTTCGCTCCTGTTCTTGACATTAATGTAAATGCTCAGAACCCTGTTATAAACTACAGGTCATTTGGTGAAAACAGGGAAAACGTGACCGGGAAAAGCATCATGTATATGAAAGGTTTGCAGGACAATGGCATTTTAGCGACTGGCAAACATTTTCCTGGACATGGCGATACAAATGTTGATTCACACCTTGACTTACCCTTAATTATTCATCCAAGGGCAAGACTAGACAGCGTTGAACTATACCCTTTCCGAAAGCTGATCGGAGAAGGAATCGGAAGCATCATGGTTGCCCATCTTAATCTGCCGTCACTCGATACAACAACCGGCCTTCCCTCTACGCTTTCTCATGTAATTATTAATGACCTTCTGAAGAATGAGCTGGGATTCAGAGGTTTAGTCGTTACTGATGCAATGATGATGAAGGCTGTGACAAAATATTTCAAGCCCGGCGAAGCCGATGCCAAAGCTCTTGAAGCAGGAAACGATGTAGCGGAGTTTGTCACAGACGTGGAAGCTGCGATCTGGGAAACAAAAAACTATATTTCTCAGAAAAAACTCACTGCTGACGATATAGCAATGAAGTGCAGAAAGGTGCTTGCACTTAAATTCTGGTCCGGATTAAATAAACCGCAAATCATAATTAAAGACAACATTGACAATGAGTTATCACCCATGATATCCAAAGCATTAATACGCGAGCTCTATGCAAATGCTTTAACTGTTCTGAATAACAATCAGGATATTATTCCGGTAAAAAATCTGCAGAATATTAAGATTGCAACCATTGCAATTAACAGAAACAATTTCTCATCATTTCAGAAAAGAATTTCAGAATATTATCCTGCTGATCACTTTTTCATAGATCCCTCGGATTCAGCCACATGTCAAAACCTGTTAGAAAAACTTTCTGGCTACGATTTGGTAATTGCCGGAGTTTTTGATCTTGATCAGAGGCCTAATCTGGGATTCGGAATAAAACCTGAGCTGAATGGTTTCCTTGAAAAACTGGTTGCAAATAATAAAACAATTATTACATGGTTTGGTAACCCATATGGAATTGATAAATTAAAAATTCTTCAGAAAGCAAACGGGCTGATCCTGGCATATCAGGAGAATGAATTTACTGAGGATCTTTCAGCTCAGCTTATCTTCGGAGGAATCGGTGCCAAAGGTATCCTGCCGGTAACAATAAATAATAAATGGCCTTCTGGTTATGGAATAATGACTCCGGGTAACATAAGACTGCAATACGGAATACCTGAAAGTTCTGGTATGTCATCAGCATTTCTAAACTCAAAAATTGACTCAATTGTCAGTGCAGGTCTTACAGCAAAGGCATATCCAGGATGTGTCGTTATGGTTGCAAGAAAAGGAGTAGTTGTATTTCAGAAAGCATATGGATTTCAGACATATGACAATCGTGTAGCTGTCAGAGAGGATGATCTGTACGATCTGGCATCAGTTACTAAGATCGCTTCAACACTGGCTGGCTTAATGCTTCTCAACACTGAAGGAAAGTTCTCTCCTGATAAGACTTTGGGATTTTATCTCCCCGATTTTAAAAAAACCAACAAGGGGAATATTGGGATGAGAGATTTTCTGACCCATCAGGCCGGGCTAACGCCTTTTATATCATTCTGGAAAGAGACCCTTAAAAAGAATGGAAAGTTCAGACCTCGTACTTTTAGTTATGAATATGAAAAGAAATATCCTCTTGAAGTGGCACAGGGTCTTTATATCAATAAGAATTACAGAAAGAAGATGTTCAATGAAATAAAAAAGAGCCCTCTGGGGGAGAAAAAATATGTCTATTCAGATCTTACATTTATTATCGCTCCTGAAATCATAGAAAATTTAACCGGGCAGAAATGGTATGATTATGTGACTGACAGTATATATAAAAAAATCGGAGCTTTTGAAATGGGGTTTAATCCTTATAAAAAATTCCCTTTGAGCAGGATTGTTCCGACTGAATACGACTCTCTTTTCAGGAAACAGTTATTGCATGGGACAGTTCATGACGAGGCTGCGGCAATGTTAGGTGGAATTTCGGGACATGCTGGGCTATTTTCAACGGCAAACGACCTCATGAAACTTATGGAACTCTACCGCAGGATGGGTGAGTATGGAGGGCAGCAGATCATAGGCAGGAATGTGATGGAAGATTACACACGGGTACAGTTTCCGGAAAACAATAACCGCCGTGGACTGGGATTTGATAAACCTCTTCTGAATAATTCCCAACTGTCGCAAAAAGATTCCTATCCTGCAAGAAGTGCCTCACCATCGAGTTTTGGCCATTCAGGGTATACCGGAACATTTGTATGGGTTGATCCCGTTTATGATATAGCTTACATTTTCCTGTGTAACAGAGTTTACCCGACAAGGAGAAATGAGGAGTTGTACAATATGAATATAAGGTCGGAGATACTCCAGGTGATTTATGATTCAATAAAGAAATAGATGCAGGGCCCCAGGGTGAAGGGTGCAGCCATTTAATCAATGACCCTAAACCATGGATTATACACCTTTAATCTATTTTTTATGGTTTTCCAGATACCAGGAATTGTATTCGGCAATTATTTTTTCAAGATTGCCATAGACATATCCTACCTCCTTGTTGGCTATCTTTTTTGCAATTTCAGTACAATCGGACAGGTACTCACTCATTTTCTTTTTAAATTTCAATAAATATTCCAGTGACCCGAAATTCTGCAATTCTTCTCCTTTCCGGCATCCCAATATTTGTTCTTTGAGTTCAGATTCACTAAAACTGAAATCAATTTTTGAATTCCAGATGTCTTTTTCGTCAATCTTTATCCGTTTCTTATCATCATAATAAGCTTTATAAACATTTATTGCTCCATCAGTTGTCCGAAGAAGAAAACAATAACGCATGGTAGTATATTCCGGAGAATACTTCATACATTCATAAATACGATCAGCAACCTTATATGCTTTGATATCGTTGGGTTTGTATTTTACAGGGTCTTTTGAATCGGGAGTTTTAAAAAAGAAGACCTTTCCCTGATTGGAAATTTTATTTTTAAGCATCAGATAGCCTTTTAAAGTATCACCAGAATTGGTAACTATATAACCCGGATAGATTGTAAATAATTTCACTGAGCCATCAGGCTCCTGGGCGGGAGAAACAATTGAAAATGCCAGAGTGAAAAACAGCAACATGAGATTGTTTAGCTTTTTCATATCCATTACAATTTGATTATATAAAATTACCAAATTTGATATATAAATTTAGCTGTTTTCTCGAATATTAAAACAAAAAACGCAAAGTGCAGATTTCAACAGTTTGCGTTTTTATTAGTGCCCAGAACAAGACTCGAACTTGCACACCGTAACCGGCACCAGCCCCTCAAGCTGGCGTGTCTACCAATTTCACCATCTGGGCGAGATGGGATTGTGCCCAGAACAGGACTCGAACCTGCACATCATTACTGACA
>JADGPU010000060.1 GCA_017882305.1 Bacteroidales bacterium
CACGAAAAGCCATGGGACTTGAAGACTATATTACTGCGAGTCATGTGGAAAATATGAACAAAATACTCATTGCAACTGGTTCAATTGTAGCCCTGGCCTACATGACTGAAATGTTTATGGCATGGTATTCCGGAGTCGAATATGAACACTATGCATTTATGAATCGTGCAACCGGTCCTTACTGGTGGGCATATATGATAATGATTGGCTGTAATGTAGTCTCATCACAACTACTCTGGATTAAGAAGCTTAGGAAAAGCCTGGTATTCACTTTCTTCCTGTCAATTGTGATTAATATAGGTATGTGGTTCGAACGCTTCGTGATAATTGTAACTTCTCTTCACAGGGACTATCTGACATCGAGCTGGACGATGTATAAACCTACAATCGTTGAGTTTGGGTTATTAATCGGGACTTTGGGGATCTTCTTTACAGCATTTCTCCTCTTTATTCGTATATTCCCTGTCATTTCAATTTCTGAGGTTAAATCGATCCTGAAAACAGGAGATCATTATCAAAATAAAAAGGATTTAAACCATGAGTAACCGGAATAATATATCAATATCTTTTAACGATGAGATTCCTTTACTACAGGCTGTCAGAATACTTCGTGACAGTAAGGAAATTATCACAGATGTTCTTTCTCCCTTTCCGGTTCATGGACTCGATGAAGCTTTGTCAATTAAGCGATCACGAATCCCGGTTGGTGGCTTTATCTTTGGAGCCCTCGGAGCAATACTCGCTTTTGGTTTTCAGGCGTGGGTCTTTACGGTAAGCTATCCTTTGATTATAGGTGGAAAACCTTTCTTTTCGGTACCAACCTTTATCCCGATAACTTTCGAAGTTACTGTCCTTTTTGCGGGATTGTCAATGGTTGCCGCACTACTTATAAGATCAAAATTAAAACCCGATATCAGGTTTAAACCTGTGGATGATGGAATTACAGATGACAGATTTGTTATTCTTGTAGACACAAATGATGACGAGACAACATTGAAACGAGTAACATCGCTGTTATCAGGAATTCAAACTTTAGAAATCAGATAATAAGAATACTGCAATCATGGATGAACAATTCGATTTTAAGAAGAAATACCGTAATATCCTCCTGATCTTAATGACAGGAGGTATCCTGGTTTCTCTGGCAGTAATTCTTATATCTAATCCCGGTGCTTCACGGATTTGGGCAAATGTGTTGCTTAATAATCAGTATTTCATGGGTCTTTCCCTGGGTGCGGCATTCTTTCTTGCAGTTCACAGGGTTTCTCAGTCAGGATGGCATACCGTACTCCAGAGATTACCTGACGCTATGACTACTTTTCTTCCTGTTGCCTTTGTGCTTATGCTCCTTATTTATTTCGGTATTCATAATCTATACAGTTGGACGGATAGCAATGTATCCGATAAGGTGATAGAAGGTAAGAAGGCATGGCTTAATATTCCGTTTTTCTTTATCAGACTCGTAATTTATTTCACGGGCTGGATTGTTCTAACGCGGATGATGAGAAAAAATTCCGGTGCCCTTATGACCTCTTCAGATTTAAAATACCATAATCGTAAAATATTATTTTCAGGTCTTTTCCTGGTTTTTTATGGAATAACTGTTTCAGCAAGCAGCTGGGACTGGATAATGTCTCTTGATGCTCATTGGTATAGTACTCTTTTCGGTTGGTATGTTTTAATAGGAATGTTTGTAACCTCTCTGGCATTCATTACATTGCTGATCTGGCTTCTTAAGCGTCTGGGATACCTTAACTATATCAGACCAGATCATATTCATGATATAGCAATTCTGATATTCGCATTCAGTATATTCTGGACCTACCAGTGGTTCGCCCAATATGAACTTATCTGGTATGGTCACCTGCCGGAGGAGACATCTTATTATATTACCAGAGTTCACCACTTTAAGATTATATTCTTTATTAATCTTGGAGTTAATTTTACCGTTCCTTTCTTTGGCCTGATCTCATTTAAATCGAAACGCCAGATTGGTTGGGTTGCCATAATAGCCGCAATCGTACTAATAGGGCATTGGATCGATTACTGGCTTATGATCATGCCGGCAGCGGCAGGTGATAAGGCTGGAATAGGATTACTTGAAATCTGTATGACACTATTTTATGCCTGTTTGTTTATTTTTATTGTATTAAGATCTCTCTCCACCGGCCCGCTTGTGGTGAAAAATGATCCATATCTTGAAGAAAGTCTGAATTATGAATCGTGAAAGTTAATCATATCTGAAAATGCATATTGTAAACCGAATATCTATCAAAATCTTAATTATCATGCTGACCGCATCAATTCTTTGGTCATGCGACAGGCAAAAGAATATGCGGGGATATGACTTTATTCCGGATATGGTATATTCACAGGCTTATGAGACTTATTCAACTAACCCGAATTTTAAGGACAGTGTAACTATGAGAGTACCGGTCAATGGAACCGTGCCCATTGGATACCTTCCTTTCAGATATACACTTGATTCTTTATCACGTGTTAAGGCAGGAAATGAACTGGTCATCCCGTTTTTACCGACTGATGATGTTCTTGCAAGGGGAAAACTTATTTTTACCACATTCTGTATTGGTTGCCATGGAGTCCTGGGTAAAGGAGATGGTCAACTATACAGCAGTGGACTATATCCTTTAAAACCACGCGATATTTCAGCTTCTCCTACAGCTAAGTTAAAGGATGGGCAGATATATCATACAATTACCTTGGGATTTGGGTCTATGATGCCACATGGAGCTCAGATCAGGCCTGAAGACAGGTGGAAGCTCGTCTTGTATGTCAGAGAGCTGCAAAAGCAAGCGCAGGTGGCAAGGGATACGATAACAGGAGGGAAGGCAAAGTAGAGAGGAGTGAGACGTGAGTACATTAGAAACAAAATCACATTAATAATCTGTCAGAAATCAGAAGTAGCAGTACCAGCAAAAAATAGGAATTCAGAAAGACAGAATATCTTCTGTAGTTATTTTGATTAGTGTGAACTCTCAGCAGATCAATAAATTGCCAGACCATGTATATTGATACTGACACGAGAATAATATTTATTACAGGGCTTTGAATGATTTCAAAACAGCACAGAAACAGTGCTGCAACAACAGAGGATATTACCCAGGTAAATGTCAACCTTTTAATCTGGGCCCGGTCAAAAATGTCTGTCAGACTTGGAATCCCTGCTTGTTTATACTCTTCGCCATATTTGAGGATCAGTAACCAGAAATGAGGAATCTGGCCTGTAAAAATCAGAAATTCAATGAAAATTACAGGTTTATCCCATAGCCCGCCACCGGCGGCAACCCAACCTATAAGCGGAGGTAATGCACCTGTGATTGCACCTGGTACCACTGCAAATGCTGTTATCCTCTTGGAATATGTATAAATTCCATTGTACCAGATTATTGTAATCAATCCTACGAGAGCAGCTTTGAAGTTTCCGGCATAACTGATAATTGCAATTCCAAAAATAAAATTAAAAAGAAAGAAAAGCATTGCATACTGAATCCGGATCTTTTTAGCGGGAAGAGGGCGATTGCATGTTCTTTCCATTTTGCCGTCCAGCTGCACTTCCTGAATCTGGTTAAGCACCGAAGCTGAGATTGCAAGCAGAAGAATACCGAAACTTGAAAGAAATACTTTTGATGAGAAATGAGGATCAAATGCAATATAGCCGGTGAATCCTGTCAGACTTACCGGAATCATAATTTTAAGTTTTGTTAATTCCAGCCAATCCTTAAGTTTATTTGCCGTTTTATTTGTCATTAAGAGTTTTAAGGTATTCAATTATTTTCAGAATATCATCATCGCTTAAAGTGCTGCGATAACTTTGCATCAGGTTTGAAGGGAACCCCTTTGTTATATCAGCATTGGGATCAAGAATGGATCTTTTTACATATTCCGGATCAACTGTCACCGTCACTTCCTTTGAGTCTCTAATAACGACTTGTTGTGAACCGAATAGGTTTAAATAACTCGGACCAATCAGTTTTGTTCCGTCAGGAGTATGGCATGCAAAACAACCCTGGGCTCTCATAATAGCCTCTCCTACAGCACCAGGAGCATTGCCAGCCACCGCAATCGGTTTGGCACTTTCAGCAAACCATACTTTGAATTTTTCCTGCGACATGACATTAACTGTCGAATGCATGTAAGAATGCTGCAGACCACAATACTCGGCACAAAAAATCTTATACTTTCCTTCCATCTCAGGCATGAACCACATAAATTTTTGCCTTCCGGGTACTATATCACTTTTTATCCTGAATTCCGGAATGAACAGACTATGGATCACATCTAACGAAACAAGGTTTACTTTAACAGGAGTATTTAGAGGCACTATAAGATCGGGACTTTGTTTTCCATTTTCATATACAAATAAAAAGCTCCACATTCTTGCTATAACTGTTATATTCATCGCATCTTTGGGAGGCTTGGTAGTAGGCTTCCATCCTGCCCATCCGAGATGAAACATAAACAATGCCAGAAGAACAGGAATAATCGTCCAGGTAATTTCAAGGATTGTATTTCCTTCGATCTGGGTAGCAACTGGATTCCTCTTCTTATTGTACCTGAATACAAAATAGAGCATTGCAATAGTAAGCCCGAACAGGAGCAGCAATGAAACACCGGCTATAAAGTAAAACGCAGTATTATAAGTTGACACATAATTTGAAGCTTCAATTCCTGTAGTTGAATACATACTGATTATCTATTGAGGTAGTCCAGAAGTGTAATGGTTATTACGGCACATAATAGCGCTATAACACCGATAACCGCTCTTGAAAACATTTTATTTTCAAATTTAAGATGCATGAAAATGCGCAATACAAATGAAGATTTAATTGCAGCTATAATCAAGGCAATAACAACCGTCAGAGTACCCAGTGAAATTTGAGTAAGTGTTACCGAGGTAAGGGTAAGAGCAATTAATCCTGCCAATACATACAGAAATGTTCTATAAGGGATTATATGATTTTTTTCATTCTCTGCCATCTTCATCAGTTTTATGTAATTAAATAAAACAATGGGAAAAGGAAGATCCAGATAAGATCAACCAAATGCCAGTATAATCCGCTGTTTTCAAGTAATACATGATTTTCAGAGTCAATCTTATCTCTTAAAATTGATGTTGCAATGACTATAATAAAGACCAGTCCGATAATAATATGAAGGGCATGCAGCCCTGTCATAAAAAAATATAGGCCATAGAAGAGTACATCACCTTGACCACGCAGAGCTAAAACAGAGGAACCCGGATAAATATGTTCCTTAAAATGTTCTCCCCATTCAAAATATTTATTGACAAGAAAAGCCAGTCCGAGAAGAATTGTTACACCAAGGAGTAAAAGAGCAAGCTTTTTATTCTTTTTCTGAATGGCTGTTATCGACATAGCAATGGTTGCACTGCTCACCAGGAGAATAATTGTATTAATAGTGCCGATAACAACACTCAATTCCTGGGCAGCAAAGTGAAACGCAACAGGATTTCTGTATCTGTATACTGAATAGACAATAAAAAGCCCACCGAACAACAGCATTTCAGTAAAAAGGAATAACCACATCCCGGTTTTAGATGTTTCGTCATCCCGGTGTATTTCTGCTGTTGATATCATTTATAATTATATGGTCCTTTGGTAATTACAGGTATCTCATTAAAATTTTCAACTGGTGGAGGAGATGGGATTGTCCATTCGAGGGTTTTTCCACCCCATGGATCTGAAGGAGCTTTGCGTCCGTTTTTTAATGAGGCAACCAGGTTAATTATAATCACAGCCAATCCGAAGTACATCACCATTGCACCGAGCGATGAAATAATATTTCCTGTATGAAATATTTCATCATAATCATAATATCTTCTGGGCATACCTTTCATTCCAAGAAAAAACATAGCGCCATAAAGTGTGATAAATCCAGTAAAAAAAATGATTAAACCTATATTGGCCCATCGGGAATCATACATTTTACCGGTAATTTTCGGATACCAGTAATGCATAGCACCAAAGAAAGCATAACCGGTACCACCGAATACAATAAAATGGAAATGAGCAACAACAAAGTGTGTGTTATGAAGATGAATATCAGTAGCAAGTGACCCAAGAACAAGCCCTGAAAATCCGCCAATCATGAATACAAACAGAAACCCGACTGCCCAATAAAAAGGAGTTTGCAGATCAATTGACGCTTTATGCATTGTGGATATCCAGTTAAATACTTTTATAGCGCTGGGGATTGCTACAATAAATGTCAATAGTGAAAAAGTATAAAGGGCCGTTCCGCTCATTCCCGATGTGAACATGTGATGTCCCCAGATAAAATAACCGACGAAGGCAATCGCAATGCTGGAAGCAACTATGAAGTTATAACCGAATATTGTTTTGTGACAGAAAGTTGGTATAATTTCAGAAATTGCCCCCATAGCGGGTAATATCATAATATAAACTGCAGGATGACTGTAGGTCCAGAATAAATGCTGGTAAAGAAGAGGATCACCACCCAGCGTAGGATCGAAAAATCCAATGTGTAAAACCCTTTCAGCTGCGATCATAAGTAAAGTAATCCCAATGATTGGTGTTGCAAGCAGTTGTACCCATCCAGTAGCATATAAAGTCCATGGAAATAATGGCATTTTTAACCATGTCATTCCGGGAGCCCTCAGCCTGTGGATTGTCACTAAAAAATTCAGGCCGGTTAGTATAGATGAAAACCCCAGAACAAATGCGCCAAATACTGCAGGAAGCATATTCCCTGTTGTTCTGAAACTATAAGGAGCATAGAATGTCCAGCCGGTATCCGGGGGTCCCTGTCCTGTGAATTGTGAGATCAGAACCAATGTAACGCCGGTAACGTAGAAATACCATGAAAGCAGATTAAGCCTTGGAAAAGCAACATCTTTTGCTCCGATCATGATAGGCAGAAGGAAATTACCGAAAACAGCAGGCAGACCGGGAATGACAACAGCAAAAATCATTATAATGCCATGGAGCGTAAAAAAAGCATTATATGTTTGAGCAGTTATAATGGTTTTGCCCGGTGCGATAAGCTCAAACTTCATTAAAAGGCCAATTGTTGCCCCAATCACAAAGAATGACATGATAGAAAAAAGGTAGAGCAATCCTATCCTTTTATGATCAGTAGAAAGTATCCAGCCAAAAATACCTTTGTACTTTCCTTTATAATCAAGATAGCTGGGTTCCTCGTTACTGTTTTGTGTAATCATTTATTGATCTTTAATTTTACTCGTGAGAATGCCAGAACTATAAATATTAATATCATTATAAACGTGATAACAATTGCAGAAACCCTGGTCACATTAAAGACAAACTGGTTGCCTTTGGTATCATAGGAATAACAAATGGCCAGCAATCGATTTATACTTGGACCGATTTTACCTTTTGCGGCCTCTACCATTGTGATTTTGATATCAAATGGAAGAAAATTAATTCCCCTGAGGTAACGAATAATCTTTCCATCCGAACCAAGAGCAATCAGCCCGGTAGGATGCACATACTGATTGTTTATCTTCTGATAATTGAACCCAACGGATTTGGTTAACTTAGCAATATTCAGGCTGTCAGACACAAAAAAGCGCCAGTATTTTGCGGCCTCCTTATTCTTCATCATACTGACATAGGCAGCTTTTTTTTTGATTCCCAAATCGATCTTTTCTGTGGGATCGAAGCTGATTGTAATAACTTCGTAGTCCTTACCCGGTTTAAGATCAACTTCCTCTATGAATTTAGAGACCCCAAACATCAGAGGACTACATGTTCCCGCACATTCATAATATACAAGATTAAGAATGGCAGGTTTATCGAGTACATTCTTTAATAAGACTGTATCGCCATTCTCATTAACCAGCTTTGTATCGAGAGCAGCGAACTGGCCTTGTTTCTCATCAAAACTAACTTGCATCTGCTTGTCAAACAAAGCCGTTTGAGAAAATGATTCAATACTAATCAGATAAATAAATAATGCCAGAAACTGTTTTAATTGACTCATAGCAAAACTTGGATATTAGTGGTGATAAAGATAATAATTTTCAATCAGGTTAAATTAAAAGTACTCTCGTTTCAATTGTTCCCTGTACTTTTATTCTATCGAGTTAATAATGATGATTTTTCGGATTATTTTATTTTTTTTTGTTCATCCTCCGAATAAATTCCAGCTATCATTAATGAACCGCCCATAAGCGAGATATCTTTCAGAAGGGCAATTATTGTAATTGTTTTGTCTGCATCCATAAAAAGATGAGGAATATGAATTGTGACTATAAAAATGAAGAGCAGGATTGCCAGCATTAAGGTGGAAAATTTAACAAGTACTTTTGTAATTATACTGATGCTTACAGTTATAAGCATTATTCCTGTCAGTATTATTGTATATGCACCAAGCGGGACAAATGATGTAAGCATACCTAGATAATAGTCCAGCATCAGGAAATGATTAATCCCGAAAAGTGCAAAAGGAATGGCAAACAGAATTCTTCCGATTGTTGTAAGTTTTTTCATAACTATTTCTATTAGTCGGATTTCGGTTTGTTAGAGCTTCTTAACTAGCATAAATGTATGAATTTTTTTTAGTCCCGGTTTAAAAGTACCAAAAATCATAAAACTGTCCGGCTTTTTGTGACGGAGAGATGAACAAAGACCGAGGATAAATGTTATTGAATAAAAAACTTAATATGGAAAGAAGAAAATTTTTTAAGTCAGTTGGGTTGATAACGGCAGCTGCCTATATTGGTCCAAAAGTATTTGGTAACAATCAAGTACCTGTAAAAGCTTCCGGAATTGAAGGTGTCCCGGCATCGGAATTTCCTCCTCTGCCATTTGCATACAATGCTTTGGAACCCTATATAGATGCAAGGACAATGGAGATTCATTATGATAAACACCACCGGGCGTATTATACAAATTTCATAAATGCAATTAAAGGCACTCCTATTGAAGGGAAGCCGCTTAGTGACATTTTTTCAACTATGTCAAAACAAACCGATGCTGTAAGAAATAATGGCGGCGGTTATTATAACCATTTATTTTTCTGGAAGAATCTTGGTACTGGATCATCCGGACCTTCAGCTGACTTGTCTTCTGCTATTACAAAGTCATTTGGTTCAGTAGATAAATTCAAAGACACTTTTAATACCTCTGCTAAAACAAGGTTTGGTAGCGGTTGGGCCTGGTTATACATAGGGGCAGATAAAAATCTTGCCGTGGCAAGTTCTCCTAATCAGGATAACCCGCTTATGGACATATCACCGGTTAAAGGAACACCTTTATTAACTCTCGATGTATGGGAGCATGCATATTATCTTAAATATCAGAATAAGAGACCTGATTATATTGATGCATTCTGGAATGTAGTAAACTGGGAAGAGGTAAACAGGAGATATCAGCAGGCACTGAAAGGGTAATAGGTTTTATAATCATTAACCCCCTTGCTCCTGCTTAAGCGGGAGCAAGGGGGTATATTATGTATACAGAAATCTCTTAATCTTCAGTGTTGCCGTTTTCTGAAAAGGCACCTGCTGAAGTACAACTTTCTGGATCTGGCTGAATTTATTTACCTGTGAATTAACATACTCCTGTAATTCATTAAGCACCTCATCAACTTTATCCTCGAACTGTCGTGTCATATCCTGTTTAAGGACCTGGTATTTCTTTTCCAGTTCCTCCATGTTAATATGAACCAGGGCAACCAGTTTCCCTTTTTGCTGAACAACAAGTGAATCTACTACGAAACGGAAGTTGTTAATGATTGATTCTATCTCTTCAGGGTAGATATTCTCACCACTGGCACCAACAATCATGTTTTTTAATCTTCCTTTTATATACAGATTGTTATTCTGATCAAATGTTCCCAGGTCTCCTGTTTTGAACCATCCGTCAGGCGTAAGAACCTCTTTCGTCATATCAGGTTCTTTATAATAGCCTTTCATTACATTTGGTCCTTTGACCCATATTTCACCTTCTCCGTTTTTTTTATCAGGGTTATTAATAATAAGTTCTACGCCTTCTATTGCAGGGCCCGTCGACTCAAACACAGCATTCTGAGGATTTGAACCTGCAAGGAGTGGCGCTGTTTCTGTAAGGCCATAGCCAACTGCAAATGGAAATTTTGCTTCAATAAGGAACTTTTCAACTGTTTTGTTGAGTTTAGCTCCGCCAATACCATAGAACTTCAACTCCCCTCCAAACGTTTTTAATAGTTTTTTGCCGGCCGCAGCATTCAGTTTTTTTCTGAGAATTGGGATCTTATAAAGAAGCTTAAGTATCAAATTATCCCTGAAAGCGGGCATGATTTTATTGAAATATATCTTTTCAATAATCAAGGGGACGGTCAACATCATAGTTGGTCTTATTTCAGCCAATGCAGGAATCAGAACAGAGGGTGTCGGTGGTTTTCTGAGATAATAAACACACGATCCGCAGAGCATTGGAAGTATTAAACCGAGGGTATTCTCATAAGTATGTGACAACGGCAGAACAGATAAAAATCGATCATTCTCATGAATCCACTGAAGCTTTCTCCCTTTCAGCGCGTTAAAAGAGATGTTTTTATGAGTCAGCATTACCCCTTTGGAACGACCTGTTGTACCCGAAGTATAGATAATTGATGCAAGATCATCTTCTTCAACCTTATAATCCTTAACGGGAATTGCAGAAGAGTCAAATTTGTCGGAATTCTTTTCAGAAAAGATCAAAGAATAATCTTCTATAAGAATGGCTGTTTTCAGATCTTCTGATTTAAATCCTTCAATCCGGGATAATAATGAGGTTGATATATAAATAGCTTTGGCCCCGGAATGTTCCAGAACGTTTGCAACTTCTATGTTTGAAAAATCAGGTAGAATTGGCACTACTACCGCACCCATAAAAGTAATAGAGAAGAAAGCAACACCCCAGTTTGGCATATTTAAACTCAGGATTGCCACTTTATCCCCGGGGCAAATTCCAACCTTTTCCTGAAATGCAATTAAAGCCCGGATCTCTCTGTTTATCGCTTCATAAGTCTTTGGTTCCTCCCCAACAAAAGCATATGCGCTGTGCTTCCCAAACTTCCTTAATGTCTCATCGAACATTCCAGGAAAAGTCAGCCTGATATCGTTTTCTTCCATTGTACTCTATTCTTAAGCCAGTTATAAACTTCAAAGGTAAGGAATTAATGCTTTAAGCGTCTCAATCGCGGCATATTTTACCTGAAAAAGCATAAAACGACGACTTAACTTTAAACCTTTATCAGTCAGAATGGTTAATATTGCATATTATTTTCAAGTATAAAATTATGAGTCCTTTAATAAGAGTAACAAAGGAATTCCCTTTTGAAATGGCGCACGTATTATGGAACTACGATGGTCCATGTAAAAATGTTCATGGTCATTCATATCGCCTTTTTGTTACACTGTCCGGGATCCCTTCAGATGATGCGGATAATCCTAAAAACGGTATGGTGATCGACTTCAGCGACCTGAAAAGCATTGTTAAAAAACAGATAGTTGACATATTTGATCATTCGGTGGTGTTAAGCAATAAGATAGATAAGGAAAAGACCGAAATTTTTAGCAGAATGTTTGGAAATACTGTCCTGGTTAACTATCAGCCTACCTGTGAAAATCTTGTTGCCGATTTTGCAGACCGGATTGCACCTCATCTGCCTTCCGGAGTCAAATTACACGGTCTGAAACTTTACGAGACAGCTACTTCTTTTGCAGAATGGTTCGCTTCGGATAACCAATAAAGAAGTTTGGAGTGACTAAAGTGCCTAGAGTGCCTAGAATTATTTTCAATCTACTAATCTTCAACTTTAAGTACTCCAAACTCTAGCTCACTCCAAACTAAAATGCGATAAATAAAAGAATAATAAACCCATGAATGACAATAATTCTAAAAAACTCTTCCTGCTGGATGCTTATGCACTTATTTTCCGGGCCTATTATGCATTCATTAAGAATCCCAGGATAACCTCAAAGGGGCTGAATACTTCAGCAATTTTTGGATTCCTGCTGGCTCTGGAGGAGGTTCTTCAGAAACAGAAACCAACACATATTGCTGTCGTTTTTGATACTCCTACACCAACCTTCAGACATGAAATGTTTAAGGAATACAAAGCTCATCGTGACGAAACGCCTGAAGATATTAAAAAGGCGGTGCCTTATATTAAGCGGCTTATTGAAGCATATAGAATACCGGTAATTGATTATCCGGGGTTTGAGGCTGATGATGTAATTGGAACTCTGGCAAGAAAAGCTTCTGAACGGGGTTTTATAACTTATATGATGACACCTGATAAAGATTTTGCACAGCTTGTATCTGGTAACGTTTTCATGTTAAAACCTTCGAGAAGCGGAAATGAATCAATTTTATGGAGGGTTGAAGATGTACAAAAGGAATTCAATGTTCAGCGTCCGGAACAGGTAATTGATATCCTTGCCCTGATGGGTGATACGGCTGATAATATTCCCGGAGCACCGGGGGTTGGTCCCAAAACGGCTATGAAACTGATTTCGGAATATGGTAGTATTGAAGAACTTTTCAGAAATACAGATCAGTTGAAGGGAAAGCTAAAAGAGGTTATTGAAAACAGCAGGGAACAGATTGAAATGTCGAAGAAACTGGCTACAATTGAACAGAATGTACCCGTTGAGTTGAATGAAACTGCTCTCGAATTGGAAATTCCCGACGTTGCTAAATTAAAAGTTCTTTTTGATGAACTGGAATTTAAAACAGTAGCTGCCAGAATACTTACAGAAATCGATAAATCAGAGAAGCCAAGGGAACCAGAACAGTTGCTTGTTCCTCAAAAAGATTCTCTTCAGGGTTCTCTTTTTGGAGAGGAGGCAATTGCTCCGATTACTGAAAAAGCCACAATAGAAAGTGTAGAACACACCTATACCCATCTGGAAAACAGTTCCGACATTAAAGAATTTGTCAAAAAGATCAATACTCTTACAGAGTTTTGCTTTGACAGTGAGACTACAAGTATAGATCCACTGGAAGCTGAACTTGTTGCCCTGACTTTTTCGTGGGAAAAAAGATCAGGATATCTTATTCATTTCCCTGAATCGCAGAAAGAAACAAAAGCCATTCTGGAAATCGTCAGGCCGGTCTTTGAAAACCCTCATACGCTTAAAATAGGGCAGAACATGAAATTTGATATCCAGGTCCTTGCGAATTATGATATTGAGGTTAAAGGACCCTTATTTGACACGATGATAGCCCACTATCTGCTGGAGCCCGATATGCGGCATAACATGAACTTATTATCGGAAGCATATCTTGGTTACAGCCCAATACATATTGAATCACTTATCGGAGAAAAAGGAAATAGTCAGAAAAATATGCGGTCTGTACCTGTTGATAAGCTGATGGAATATGCGGTCGAAGATGCGGATGTGACATATCAACTAAAAAAGGTCTTTGAACCGAGGATTAAAGCCGAGGGATTAGCTGATCTTGCACATGATATTGAAATGCCTCTCATAAGTGTGCTTGCAAAAATGGAAAGAAATGGTGTGATACTAAATCTGGAAGATTTGAAAGCCATCACCATAAACCTCCGTGAGGATATTATCTCACTGGAAAAGGAGATATATATACTGGCCGGAACTGAATTTAATATTTCCTCTCCAAAACAGCTTGGTGATATTCTTTTTATCAGACTGAAACTTGACGAAAATGCACGGATTACCAAAACCAAACAGTTTATTACCAGTGAAGAGATATTACAACGGCTGACGCATAAACATCCTATTGTTGATAAAGTGCTGGAATACAGAGGGCTTAAGAAACTTCTGTCAACATATGTTGAGGCGCTTCCTCTTCTTGTGGATAAGAAAACGGGCAGGATTCATACCTCTTTCAACCAGGCTGTTGCCGCAACAGGCAGACTAAGTTCAAATAATCCAAACCTGCAGAATATTCCGGTAAAAGATGCAAGGGGCAGAGAAATACGAAAAGCTTTCGTTCCGGAAAAAGGACATGTTTTCTTTTCTGCAGACTACTCACAAATTGAGCTGAGGCTAATGGCTCATCTGAGTAAAGATAAAAGTATGATTGCAGATTTTCTTTCAGGAAATGATATTCATGCGGCTACTGCCGCTAAAATATTCGGTGTGGAAATCAATGATGTTACACGCGAAATGCGCAGCAGGGCAAAAACAGCAAATTTTGGTATTATTTACGGAATATCATCTTTCGGACTTTCGGAAAGGCTGACAATTGGAAGAAAAGAGGCAAAAGAGCTTATTGACGGCTATTTCAATTCTTATCCCGGCGTTAAGATTTATATGGATGAGAGCATTAAGAAAGCAAGGGATGCAGGATATGTAACAACAATGTTTGGACGTAAACGATATTTACGGGATATCCATTCACGAAACCAGGTGGTCAGGGGAAACGCTGAAAGAAATGCAATTAATGCACCAATCCAGGGCAGCGCTGCAGATATTATTAAGATAGCCATGGTGAGGATATACAACAGGATGAAATCAGGAAAATTCCTGTCAAAAATGATTCTTCAGGTGCATGATGAACTTATTTTTGAAGTTGAGACTTCTGAACTGGAAAAGCTGAAAGAACTGGTTCTGTATGAAATGTCCAATGCTGTTAAACTGGATATACCGTTAAAAGTTGAATGGGGAACAGGAAACAATTGGTTTGAGGCGCATTGAAATAAATACCCCTCTCCCGCTTCGCTGGATCTCCCCCAGGGGTGTAAAAGGTAATGAAGTAAATATTATTATTATGGAAGTTAAAGTATTATTTTTCGGTGTTTTGGCAGAGGTTTCAGGAACAAGCTTTAAACACTATAATAACGTGAAATCAATTGGTGATCTTAAGCTCAGAATCCAGGATGAGTTTCCGGAAATTGTGCATTACAATTTTCGTATATCACTTAATAGTGAGTTAACGGACAATGATCTCATGCTGAAATCAGGAGATGAGGTAGCCTTAATGCCTCCGTTTGCAGGAGGTTGAAATATTCTGACATTAACTTAAGACGAATCATGAGAGTGAATTATTTAACAGACGGGCCGATATCAAAAAAGTTAATATCAGGGCTTATTGAAAAGATGGGGGAAAAAACTGATTCCGGGGGTCACATGGTTTTTTTTGGACAGGTCAGGGCTGATGAAATCGACGGTAAAAAAGTTAAAGCAATTGAGTATTCAGCATATGAAGAGCTTGTCAGGGTTGAGGGAGAGAAGATTAAAAAGACAATTTTCTCGGAGTTCCCGGATGTAAAATCAGTTGATATAATTCATTCAACAGGGATAGTAAAGGCAGGAGAGATATCACTTTTAGTTTTCGTTTCGGCAGGTCACCGGCATCAGGCTATGCAGGCTTGCAGTAAAACAGTCGAACTTATAAAAGAGAATCTACCGGTCTGGAAAAAAGAGATCTTTGATGATGACTCACATCTGTGGAAATAGAAAAAAATAACCACGAGTCACATGAAGGGTTTCACTAAGATTCACAAAGGTTAAAAACATTACAGGCTATAAAAGATCCACATTTTTCCTGTTATGAATTTTTTCCGGCTTAGTATTGGTTTGATCATTTTTCCTTGTGACCAGAATCGACCCGGCTGTTCCTTTAAGTATGGAGCTATATTCTTCTTTATTATTTAAAATATCACGGGCCTTCAAAACCTGTTCATCCCTTTTTATTGTCCATTCGATTGCTCCGTTTTCATAAAAATACCGGCTTAAAATCTCATCTTCAATAAGATCGGTAATTTCACTTCTGAACATTTTAAGATCCTGATCAAGACTATGGGCAATGTCTTTCTCCAGGTCATTAAACAACTCTTTATGGATCTCATAATATTTTTCTTTTTTGGCGTTGGTTATGAGTTCATTAAGAGACTCCTCAGTACCGGTTTTATAACTGAATTTCCGGTTCAGAAGAAATGTTTTGAAGTCGTCATAGTCCTGATCTGTGAATATGAATTGTTCAGGAGATTTAATATCGGGGTGAGCCCAGTAGTAATTTGTGGCAAAATCGAAAATATAATTCCTGAAGAAGAGTTCCGAAGATATCTGACTCAGAGGTTCCGGTAATATTTCAATATCTGGGGTAATCCCACCGCCATCTTTAACAATCCTGCCATTTTTAGTTTTAAATTCTGATATCAGAGAATCAGGAATAATTCCAACGCTTCCATCTTCATTCGGGTGTGAGAAATCACGGGCCTGAATACACCTTCCGCTTGGTATATAATATTTTGCTGTGGTGACCTTAAGCTCAGTGTTATAACTTAAAGGACGGGTTATTTGAACCAGCCCCTTTCCATACGATCTCTGGCCAACAATTACACCCCTGTCAAGATCTTGAATTGCTCCGGCAACTATCTCTGAGGCTGATGCAGAACTTCTATTGATTATTATAGCGAGTGGTATTTTCTCATCCACTGGTTGTTTTGTGGTTTTAAAGTTTTCATCAAACTTTTTGACTTTTCCCATTGTGGATACAACCTCATTTCCCTCTGCAACAAAAAGATTTACGATTTCAACAGCTTCTGTAAGTAATCCGCCCGGATTTCCCCTCAGATCGAGGATGATCTGTTGAGCATTATTGTTTTTTAATGCGTTAAGGGCAGTCTTTACATCATCAATACAGTTTTGAGTGAAATTGGTAAAACGGATATATCCGGTTCTTGAATCGATCATACCCCAATATGGAACCGACGGCATGACTATCTTTTCACGTTTAAGAGAATAATCAGTCTCCTTCCCGTTCCTTTCAATTGTAACATTGATCTCAGTTCCCGGATTTCCTTTAAGTTTTTCACTTACTTTATCGGTTGGCAATCCTTTTAGTGACATGCCATCAACCTTTTTCAGAAGATCTCCGGGTTTTATCCCTGCCTTGTCAGCAGGAAATCCCTTATATACTTCACTTATAATAACATAATCACCGGAATTTCTGACCATTGATCCGATTCCCCCATATTTCCCGGTGGTCATAATAGCAAATTCATCAGCCTCCGATTCGGGAAAGTAAACAGTATAAGGATCAAGTGTTTTAAGCATATTGTCCATCCCTGCTTTTATCACTTTATCAGGATCGATCTCATCTACATAGAAAGTATTCAGCTCCCTGAAGAGGGAGAAAAATATGTCCAGATTTTTAGCAATTCTGAAATCCCTGGTCTCCTGAGTGACCAGGAAACCCGTGCTTATTCCTGCAACAAGCAACAGGGAAAAAACAATTATTATCCTGCCATAATGTATCTTTTTCATAATCAACATTGCTTAATTAAGAACGGCGAAATTAAGAAGAATAATCGGGAAGCGTTTTGATAAAGAAACAATTAAGACAATTTTAACATTATTTTTCATCCTTCATTGTTAGAATGATGAGTTTGTTTATCATTTCCCTGATTGATTTTTCAATAGTAACATAATCAGGAACAGAATTCCCTTTGAGGATAACAACGAAAACGATCTGAATGTTTTGTGATATAAGATGATGATAAAGTATTTTTTTGTTTTTCCGGTATGCTTCTCTCAGTCTTCTCTTGATCAGGTTTCTGGTGACAGCCAGTCCGAACCCTCTTTTTGATACACTGAAAGCAACCTGGGCCGGACCGGGGATGAAATTCTGCCCCTTGTCCCAGACGACTTTAAAAAGAGAATTATAGAAAATATTTCCGTTTTCAAACAGCGTTCCGATGGTTTTCCTGCTGCAGAGTCTTTCTGACTTATCAAACGTCTCCCTGATGGTATTCATAAAAAACAACTTATCCTTAAAGCCTTACCGAATGACTTTTAAGAGCTTGTGGGTAAGTCAGTATGGTGAAAACTACCTTAAATTTTTATTGTATTCTTTAAGAAAATCGTCAAGAGCCATGGTCATTGACGGGGCTTTGGGATTTGGGGCATTTATGTCGAGTCTCAGTCCTTCGCTTTCAACAGCACAGGCTGTTGTAGGCCCAAATGCGGCAATTTTAATATCACCCTGAATAAACCCGGGGAAATTTTCTTTCAATGATTTTATTCCTGAAGGGCTATAAAAAACAAGGATATCATAATCGAACTCTTTTAAATTCGAAAAATCAGTGCTGATCGTTTTGTAAAGAGTTCCGATTGTATACTTGATACTATTTTTATCAAGTGACTCAGGGATTTCAGCATTATGGGGCTCAGAAAGAGGGACAAAGAAATTATCTTCCCTGTGCTTTATTATTACATCAATAAGATCCTGAAACTTAGCTTTCCCATGAAAAATTTTGCGTTTTCTGTAGACGATATATTTCTGGAGATAAAATGCAACATTCTCAGTAATACAGAAATATTTCATTGTATCCGGCACCACTGTCCGCAACTCGTTGCATATCCTGAAGAAGTGATCAATCCCGGTTTTGCTCGTAAAGATGACCGCAGTAAAGTCAAGTATATTGATTTTTTGCTGACGGAAATCTTTTGATGAAACACCCTCAACCTGATTAAACGGCTTAAAATCAACTTTTAGATTATATTTTCTTGCCAGTTCGAAATATGGAGATTTCGGATTCAGGGGTTCTGGCTGCGATACTAAAATCTTCTTTATT
>JADGPU010000061.1 GCA_017882305.1 Bacteroidales bacterium
AAATTGGAATCGGTAGATTCATTGTTTTAGGCTTCCAAATCCCCTGAGGTCCAACTAAACTATACCTTTCCCCGCTAATATTAAATCCATCTGTAAGTATCTTCCTTGGTAACAAGCCACCATGAATTTCAACCTGAGTTTTCAACCAATCAAATGCAAATAATCTTATACTTAAATCGTTCATTCTTGTCAAGATAAATTGTTGATTTAAAGTTAAGCCTCTTTTTCTCAATAGAGACAGATACCTTAACTCTTTCGATTTTTGTCTGCTTTAACTTTTCAATAAATCTGTCGGAATGTGCCTGGTAGATAAGCATAGAATTTGCGGTATGAGGTCTGCGGTGTCAGGTATGCGGCTGAATGCAAATACGTCGGCAAGTTCTTCCTTAAGTTTATTCCGGTCAACAAATTCCGATTCCTCAGTCGTTTTCCACAGAAAGAGTTCATTTAGTTCAGCTGCCTCAATTGAGATGGCCAGAGCCAGATCTTTTGTGTTATGAAACTGTTCCCAGTGCCGGGCATCACGGAATTTAACAAGTTCGTCAATCAATATTTGAATATCATTCATTGGTTGTAGATTGAAATACTAAGGTAGCAAAATTAATCTTGTTCATTTTTTGCTCGCCCAACCGAGACTCGATTTATCGGGTTGAGCTCAACGAAGTCAAAAAACGAAACAAAAAAGATCTGGTCGCATTTAAAATTCAAAATACTTTAAACCTTATATCGTGCACCACCAATCGGAAAAAATTATCTGAGGCCATTTAAAATCCAAGAACAAATAATCTTAAAACTACTCAGCACGTGTAAATTAGGACTACACCCGCTAAGTCAACGAGCGAGGGCAATCCGGAAATGGTGCGAACCTCAGGCAAAATGTTAGAGCGATCGCCTGCGTAGCGGGCGCACATTTTGACTGAGGTTGGCATTTCCGGACTCCTTTTCTTTGGTTCATTTCTTTTGGAGGAGCAAAAGAAATGAACAGATGAGTTTTGGAGCAGCAAAAGAACCGACCAAAGGGAGCTCGCCGAAGGCAAATGAACATAATATTTGAAACGTGAAACGCTAAAAGTTTAACGAATCTGAGAAGATTATAAAACTTTTCACAGCATCTTCTTGTTCTATGGTTGAAATTGATTAGTATCACCTATTCTTCGTAACTTGCATTATTTGCTTTAATTAATGTTACCACATCCCGGACTGGCACGAATTAATAAGATATTGCTTTTTGCAATATTATTAAGCATTGTGTTATATTTTGGCAGAGATTTTTTCAAGCTGATCAGCTTCGCCGGATTATTAGCAATGCTAATGACTCCGGTATCAAACAAACTTGAAAATCACCGGATTTCAAGAGTTTTTTCGTCTATAATATCCGTACTGATCATTGTTGCCCTATTTTCAGGAGTTATCATACTTCTTTCCGCTCAGATTGGAAATATAGGGAAGGAACTTCCACTGATATTATTACGATACGAAGAAATAAAATTGGATATACAATCATGGATTAATAACAGTCTGGGCGTAAGTACTGAACAACTAAGGGTACACGCTCCGGAAGTTTTTCGTAATGCAGGAAGTTTTCTTACCGGTATGGTAAAAGGCACTTTTACTTTTATAGGGAGCTTATTCCTTGTTTTGGTATTTATTTTTCTTTTTTTGATGCAACGGAATAAATATGAAAATTTTGTGGTAATGCTTTATAAGGAAGATAAAAGGAATGAAGCAAAAAAAATGATAGACAAAATCAGTAATGTAGCCCAGCAATACCTGACAGGAAGACTCGCTGCTGCCTGCCTGATGGGCATACTTTTTCTTATCGGGTTTTCGGTTATTGGTCTGAAAAATGCTGTCGTACTTTCATTAATTGTTGCCATTATGACCATTATACCATATGTAGGGGCTTTAATTGGAGGACTGATCCCTTTCTTTATATCAATTATAGATGGATCCTTTAATCAGTCGATCTGGGTTATTATTATAATATTAGCGGTTAATGTTATTGATCATTATTTTATTGAACCTTATGTAGTCGGAGGCAGTGTAAACATTAGTCCTTTCTTTACCATTTTTGTCCTGATCCTTGGTGGTATAATCTGGGGTATTGCCGGTATAATATTATTTCTGCCTTTATCGGGAATACTTAAAATAGTTTTTGAAAACGTCGAAGGTTTACAACCTTATGCATCTCTCATCGGAGACCAGAGAGACTCTTCAGAACATAAAAATATATGGTCGAACTTAAAAGGAATGTTCTCCCGTAAACGATAAATGCTTAACCAGTTCGGAGATAAGAGTTTCAATATCATTCATCGTTCTTAGATTGGTCAGACTAAGGTAATAAAAAATGTATTAAGTATTTAATGAGGTTGGTATAGCAGGTAAGGAACCAGAGAAATGCAGGATCAGTTATTTTATTGGACTTGGGAGTAGTGCTTTATTTATTCTTGTGGATTCTAATTGCGGACGCCTAAGATGCCATTACAAAGTTATCTTATGGCGAGTGGAGAACTGGCAAATATGGAGAGTGGGAGAATGATCTTTGACCAATTGGTCGGTCCTCCTAAGTCATTTAAAGGTCTTCCTGCATATGGTACAGAGCCATAGTAGCAATTTCCTTATCTGGTATGTTTGTAATAAATCAGAATATATTTCAGAAATAATCCATCAGAATGTTTTCTGAGGACGCTGTTCTGATTTGGAACTTTTGGCCTGAATTAGTTTTCCTGGCAAATGTGTTCCATGTGCTGCCACACGAGTAGCCCTTTTCCCAACAGCTTGGGCAATTTGTATAACAGATATTTCAGGGCAGTCTGTTTTTATTTTTTCTTCAAAATGAGTAATTTCTATTTTAAAATCAATATCCAGAGCTTTTCTTATTCTGGTCAGCATCTGAAGATTGATTATTTTTTTCCCCTGGTAAAGCTGAGTTATATAACTAGCTGAAGTGCCGGTAAGTTTTGCAAGTTCCTTCCGGTTAATTCCACGTTCACTGGTAATTTTATCTATTTCACTCAAAAATCTGTACATCAGGAGTCGTGTTTCTATCATTATCTTATCCGATTCACTTATAGAATCAGAGAGATCTTTGAATGATTTTTCTGCCAAACCTCTATTCCTTAAACTCATAGTCATAACCTTCTTTATTTTTGATTTCGTCCCTTATGGAGTTCCCAATATTTTCAGGCTCTCCCGTAAACAATTTGATTAATATTATATTTCGCCACCTGGCCTCTTTTGTTTCCTTACACAAAATGCACACTTTAGATTTTCCTCTTGAAAGAATCATTACATTATATCCATCAATATTTGTGAAAGATTTTAAATCACAATACTTTTCACTGATTTGTAAACCTTCAAAAATTAATCCTTGAATTTCTTCAAATTCAATGTTATGAGTTTTATATCTTTTCAAATGTTCCAGAATCTCATCAAATGCTATGACGTCAACAAAGATTCTAATTCGGGCCTTTCTGTTACATTTTATAAATACCGCAATATCTTTCACAAAATTAAGCTATAGGTTAATTAATTCCAATTAATTTTCAATTTATTATTGAAAAAATATTTAGTTAAACCTCTGATCTATTATCTAAAGATATTAAATTTCAATTATTTAACCATCATAATGAATGATTTGTTGGATTCTATCGGGAAATGCGCCGCACACCGCCAAGGTTTTAAGTTTGAAACCTGGTAAGTCTAACCAGGAGTTGCTAAATCTGATTATTACTCTATAATATTATTCGTTCATTTCTTTTGCTTGCCCAAAAGAAATGAACCAAAGAAAAGGGCACCCGAAATGCCAACTTCAGCCATAACGGACGCTCGCTACACAAGCCTTTACGCGCTACCGTTTTGGCTGCAGTTCGCACCATTTCGGGGTTTGCCTTCGCACCATGATCTAATAAATTTTCACTTCCTTTTCTGATGTTCTCAGTTTAATTTGACTTTTATCTTTTCCCTTTTGTCTTTTGTCTTTGAATATGTCGTTTTTTCCCAAAAAAATCTGATGCCTTTTGAAACCCAATTATATTACTGAGATTTTACTATAAAGGAATATTCCAACCCAATTCGCCGTAAGGCGATCAATGCCCCCAAATCTTTTTTGGAAATAGATTAACATTTTTGTTGTTGCGAAGCGAAAGGTATAAGTAAGCATTACTGTTTGAGCGACCCCGAGATTTCGGGGGAGCGAGTTGTAATGCGTGGGCAACCACAAAAATGTTAAGCCCAAAAAAGATTTGAGGCTGCCTTTTTCTTTGGTTCATTTCTTTTGGGCAAGCAAAAGAAATGAACATAAAATTAGCGAATCGCGAATCGGAAATTGTCACTACATTCATCACAAAAAGTTTGCATTGAAGACACTCCTGCTTCTCTCAACAATTCAATGCACCCCCTTTGTAGTTCTGCTGCCGACCGTATTGAATTAAAAAAATCTTAATTTTGAAATAAACCGATTACCCGGATAGTAGATTATCAGTTCACAATACTTTAATATGAAAAGGCTTAAATTATTAATCATTGGAAGTTACTTCACAACACTTCTGATTGCACAGATAACGCCTCAACAGGATACATTGCATGAAATATTCTTTAATAATCATAAAGTCGTTTTAGATAACCAACAAAAAATTATTTCATGGATAACACCCCAGTCCAAAGCTTATGATCAGTTTCTTCACCAGCGCTGGAACTTTATCAAGACCCGGGTGCCGAATAGTCCGGGACCCGCTCCCAGATCATCTTATCCTCAGTATTACTTTTATTGCGCTTTCAGAGATAGTAAAGGTGTGCCGGAACCTGATACCTGGATGAACGATATCGGCGAGAAAATCCCTAACTGGTTCGAAAATGCGCGACTCTATTATGCTTATACCGGCGACTCAGGTGTAATGAAAATAATCAGGGATTTTGTTGATTATACCATAGAACATGGAACCAGTCCTGCCAGGTTTGCATGGCCCGGGTTTCCTTATACAACTACAAATGCAGGTGATACCTTATTTCGCGGATTTACCAGTGCCGGTCGATTCGTATTGAATGAGATACAGGTTGACCATGCAGGTGAAATGGGGTTAACTTATTACAGGATGTATCTTTACACGGGCGTAAAAAAATATCTTTCTGCTGCTCTTAATGTTGCCAGTGTTCTGGCAAAAAATGCCCACACAGGAAATAAGAACCAGTCAGTATGGCCCTACAGAATCGTTATGGATGACGGCAGACCAACTGCACCCTATGGAGCCAACTGGACAGGCTGTTATATGCTTCTGGACAATTTAATAAAGGCAAATATTGGCAATGTTCAGGCATTTAAGGATGCCCGTGATAAAGCAAAGGATTTCATCCTGCAATATCCCATGAAAACCGGTTACTGGACCGATGGACATTCCGATACGGATATAAAAAGTAATACATACAAAAGCAACCTTAGTGCCAGCAACGCTACTTTGTGTCTTTTTGACTACCCTGATCTCGACCCGGACTGGAAATCAGATATCCCAAAGCTTATCAAATGGACTGAGGACAATTTTGTATTCCGGACCGCACCCGGAGAACCTTCAACAATGTGGGGAGCCAACATAGTTGGTGAGCAGGATTCCTTTATCTTCAAAATGGATTATCAGACAGCACGGTATGCAGCGGAATGCGCAAGATGGTATGCTGTTTCCGGCGATGAATCATACAGGGATAAGGCTTTCCGTTCTCTGAACTGGGTCACATATTGCAACGATTCCAGTGGAATGGCTTTTGAAAGCCCGGTGAGCAAAGGCATCTCAAGCTGGTGGTCAGATTGTTATGGTGAGTGTCCGAGGATGTTCTATCATGCTTTTGCAGCGGTGCCTGAATGGGCGCCACCACACGAAAACCATATCCTGTATTCGGAAGGGATACTCAGGGATATAGAATACTCTGCAGAAAAGGTGAAATATACTGCGACATCAGGAAATGGGACTGAATTTCTGCGACTGGCTTTTGAGCCCGCACAAATAACCACCAACGGAGTTGCGATCCCAAAGTCAGAGTTACTGAACCCTGATACCTACCAGTTAAGATATCTCGGGGAAGGCGATTATGCCATAACCATCAGAAACAAAGCTGCCTGCAGGATAGAAATTGGATCATCTGCCTTAAAAAACCAACCCTGATCCGGTAATTAAATTGAAAAAGAAAGGAATTAATATGAGAAATTTATTATTTATAGTTTGTTTGTTAATACTTGTATCCGGGAATAAAGTGTCCTCTCAGAATATTACAGTCGATGGTGCCAGGAAATACCAGACTATTCACGGTCTCGGCGTAAATATTAATCCTCAGTCATGGAACGTAAATCCCGAAGCAGTTAAAAATGTTATTGACAGCCTGATCACAGGAATGGGTTGCACGAGTTTCCGGCTCATGTTTGATGATTGCGACTGGGAAGCTGTGAATGATAATAACGATCCCAATTCATATAACTGGAGTTATTACGATGCTATTTATTCTGCCCCGCGTTTTACATGCGTCTGGAATACAATCTCCTATCTGAACAGCAAAGGTATCACCGACATCACCCTGAGTCCCGATGGTGCCGCTTCGGGCTGGATGGGCGGAACAAAGCTTAAGGAGGGAGCAGAGGTTGAATATGCCGAAATGATGGCTTCAATGGTCTATTATGGGCAGAAGCGGCGGTCTCCGGCCATTCAATTCAGTATGCTGTCACCTATAAATGAAACAACCTGTGGCGGAGGTGAGGCGCCGGTTATGACCACAGATCAACTCGGAACTATATTCAGCGATATAGCTGCTCATCTTATCAACGATGGGATTACGAATGTCACACTCATCGGGCCGGATGATTGTGGTGGCTGGCCTTCCAGTTTTCATGCAATGATCACAAATACGACCACAATGTCAAAAGTCAGATTCTTTGGCGGACACCAGTATGGAAACAGTACCTCAACAAGCCAGGGTTTAATTGATTCAATTAAAAATTCTGCTTACTCCGACAAGGGTGTTATTATGACAGAAGCAAACGAAGTATGCAACGGATTTAAATGTGATGGTGGAATATATAATCCCGATTACGGGTTTACAAATTATGCAGGTCCCGCGTATAAGGATATTCTTCAACATCTGAATGTTGGGGTAAATGGAATTCAGATCTGGGAAGGTTACGACAGCCGGTATCATCATCCCAACAGGTATCTGACCTGGAGTATGTGGGGGATCTTTGCTGTAAATGACACACTTCATCCGGATGTGTATACAAAACGGCCCCATTTCTACGTATTTAAGCAGCTTTATAATTTTGTCAGACCCGGGTCCCAAAGGATTGATATTTCCACAAGCCTTTACAATATGACCCTTTCCGCATTCTATGATCCTGCAAAGGGGACTACAGTAATAACGGGGAAGAACGACAGTGGAGGCGATCAGAGTGTTGAAGGTATCTTTAAGAATCTTTCAGAAGTCTCTACATTAAAGTTCTATTTTACTGATGCTTCACATAATTTTTCCAGAGGTCCTGATGTCCCGGTTACCGCACAGACCTTCTCGAAAATAATTCCCGCCTATAGTGTGTTTACTCTCATAGGAAATAATAAAAAGGATCCTGAGGTTGTCCATGCTGCCAGCAGACCTGAACCAGAGGAGTGGTATGCCGGTGATATGCATGTTCACCGCAATTGTGGTGAAGGAACCTCCGTCTTACCCGAAGGTGATTTCACAGCCATGATGGAACCTAATGACCTGGCTGTCATTTCGGTACTCGCTGACATGGGAGACGGAGAAGTGAAAGACAGTAAGACCGACCTGCCCAAAGTAAATGGTACTGATGCTGTTCAGTCCATACCGGGACGTACAGTGCACTGGGATGCAGAATGGCATTTTGACCCTGCCGGCACTACGTTTGAGAACAAAGCTCTTGGTGGTCATATTGTCTTACTGGGACTAAAAGAAGCACACACTATCTGGGATGAATCTCCTTATAAAATTCTGGCATATGGAAGATCTCAGAATGCCATAGTTGGTTTCTGCCACATGCAATATCTGAAGGATTCCATACCTGGTACTCTTGATTGTTGCACACCAATAGATTATCCTGTAGAAGCTGCCCTGGGTACAATTGATTTCCTGGCAGAAGATGTCTGGTTAAATGATGCGTCAGTCGATGCTTATTACAGGTTGCTAAATTGCGGCTTCAGGCTCGGCTGGGCAGCCGGAACAGATTTTCCATGTAATAACAGTAAGCCTTTTGGTTCATTATTAACCTATGTTCAGGTAAAAAATAAACCTTTCAGCTACAGGCAATGGGTAGAAGGAATTAAGAACGGCAGAACGGTAGTAACTACAAACGGACACCAGGAATTCCTGGATCTTAAAGTAAATGGAAACGCAACGCCTGGTGATGAGATCAGATTAAAAGACAAAGGAACCCTGGGTGCTGAAGTCATATGGACATCAGTTCTGGCGCAAACTGGCAGAATAGAACTTGTTTTAAATGGCAAAGTAGTTGCGAAACAGGAAGGAACTGCAAAACCGGGCGAACCGGTAATCCTTAAAGCAAATATGCCAATAAAGGAGAGCAGCTGGTTATGTGCACGCAGGATGGACGAAAAAGGGCACAGATCACATACAGCACCTGTTTATGTCACTATGAAGGATGCCCCTGTCAGGGCAAGCACTGAGGATGCCACATATTTTATAAAGTGGATTGACAAAACGCTCGTCAACATTGCTCCGGGTGGACCCTGGAACAAATATTTTACCCATGATCTGGATGTTGTCCAAAACAGATACCTCCAGGCAAGGAGAGTTTATGAAAAAATAGCCCTGGAAGCCACAAAGGAACACAACCGGTAGACTTAACTGTATTTATATGCTGAATCGAAAAAAAATGACCCGCAAATTGGTCCATCTGTTGACTTTTATCCTTTTATGCGGAGTAATCAGTTGTTCAGATAAAATCCGGGTTGCTCCGGTTTTAATATTAGCCACCGATACAGATTTTGGTACTTACACGGCAGAAATCCTGAAAACGGAAGGATTTAATGAGTTTGTAGTTGCTTCCCTGGCCAACGAAAATGTAAATGCTTCATATCTTACACAGTTTGATCTGGTAATCCTGGCTGAATCAAAGATCGATCGAGTGAAAATTAATATGATCCGGGAATATGTAAAAAACGGAGGGAAGCTGATCGCTTTACATCCCCATACGGAACTTGCAGAGTTATTCGGTATTGTTCCCCGGGGCGAGAGTATATCAGGTGGTTATATCCGGATCGATACCACCATGGAACAGGGCAAAAGATTATCTTCCGGGTTATTACAGTTTCATGGGGAAGCTGATTATTATACCCTGAACGGAGCCCGATCCTTAGCTACCCTGTTCGCTGATAAAGTACCCGGTGAAAGTTACCCGGCTGTTGTGACCAATAGTTACATGAAAGGTAAGACAATAGCCTTTCTCTATAACCTGCCTCAGAGTATAGTCCTTACCCGACAGGGAAATCCGTTGTTTGCAGGTATTGAAAAGGACGGAATTCCCGGACTCAGAGGCATGGATCTGTTTACCGACGGTTGGCTGGATACGTCTAATAGTACAATTAATCAGGCAGATGAGCAAATGGCATTATTGTCGCATTGCATCGAAAACATTATGAAGGGTAACAAGCCTTTACCTCGCTTCTGGTATTTTCCCGATACGTTAAAATGTCTTGTAACAATCACCAACGATGGCGAATACAAAAGTGAAAGCGATTTTGAACCCCAATTTCGTGATGTTGACTCCATGGGTGCAAAAATGTCACTTTATATTATTGGAGTTGATAAGGTATCCGGAGCATGGGTTGACAAATGGACAGCAAAAGGTTTTGAAATTGCAGGGCATCCCGATGATACGAAGGAAGCTGCCAATCCAACATGGAACAGGATGGACAGTGCACTCAGGACCAGAAAAAATGAGATAGCTTCTGTTTTTGGATTGCCTGTGCATACCAACGTGAATCATTGGTTTGTGTGGTGCGGAAAGGATACTGATGATAAACAGGAATTCGGTGCAGAGGCGAAACTGGAGGAAAAGAATGGCATAGAGATGGATATAAATTATGCCCAGTACGATATAAAATCAAATCAGGGAGAGCATTTTCTGGGTCCGACGGGGACAAACCAGGGAAATTTTACCGGAAGCGGCCTGATAATGAAATTTGCGGATAGCAGGGGAAAAACAATAAATGTGTATCAACATCTGAATGCAGTATATGATCAGGAATACAACGAAAGTCATGACCCTGAAGGTTTTTTCAATTGCTTTAAGGGCCTGATGGACAGGAGCCTGCACAATGAAGTGTATTCATTCATCAGTGTTAAGTCACATAACGACGAGTATTATTTTTCCAAATCCCCGTTAATGAAAATGTTGACCTATGCTAACCTCAACAACATTCCTGTCTGGACAGAACTGAAACTACTTGATTTTATTAAAATGAAAGACGAAGCTTCATTTACCCGCATAAGCCGGGTGAACAACAGACTGGCATTTAACATAAACTCATCTTTAAAAAATAACAATGGTCTGACGGTTATGGTTCCTGTTAAATACAAAGATTTGAGAATTAAGGGAATTGGCCTTGATGGAAAAGATACCAGGTTTATAACCAGATCGGTAAAAGGTTCAGACTATGCATTCATAACTGTTGAGTCCGGGATAAAACATTCAATTATTGTAAATTATTAAAGCGCTTTAATAAAGTAAGAAATATGAAACTTAAAAACCGTATTGTTGTAGTAACAGGTGCCGGCTCAGGAATAGGCCGGGCTTGTGCGATTGAATCCGCAAAAGAAGGAGCACAGGTAATTGTTGCCGACATTAATTTGCAGGGAGCAGATGAAACCGTCAGGCAAATAGTAGCAAACAAAGGTCAGGCTGTTGTATTTAAAACCGATGTTTCGAATCCGGAATCGGTAAAACAACTGGTGGATTTTACCATCAGGTCCTTTACAAAAATTGATACACTGATCAATAACGCTGCCATCCAGGTTAACAAAACCATTGAAGATATTACATTCGAAGAGTGGAACCTCCAGATGTCGGTCAACGTAGGCGGCATCTTTTTGTGTTCCAAATACTTCCTGCCATATTTACGTATTACAAAAGGCAGTATCGTTAACATGTCGTCAGTAAATGGATTTTTCGTTGAACCAATGTGTGCAGGTTATTGTACCACCAAAGCAGCCATTATAGGATTGACAAAGGCGATGGCGATAGATCATGGACATGAGGGTGTACGGGTCAATTGTATCTGCCCCGGGTATATCGACGCCGGCCTTGCCGAAGGTTATTTTCAGAGTCAGCCCGATCCGGCTAAAGCGCGTGTGGAAGCTGGCAGGTTGCATGCGTTGTGGCGTATTGGCAAGCCTGAAGAGGTCGCACGTGTGGCAGTCTTCTTATCCGGCGATGATGCTTCATTTATGACCGGGGCATCGGTTGTTGTTGATGGTGGTTTTGGCTCAGGTTTGCCCCCCAAATCACTGTAGCAAAGAAAATAGATGCAATGGCAGCCATGCCGGATAATCTCCTCACCCCGTCTCCGCCCTCCGGAGTTCAGATCTGTCTGAACGAAGGCGGGCTTCTTTATTCGGCAGGCTATGTCGGGCTTTGCCCTCTTGACTTCACGACCTCTTGACTGTAAAACAGGCCTTTCCATGAGACCAATTCAGGTGTTTCCAATTTGGCGAAAAGGGGTTATATTTGAATATGATTTAAATTATCAACCCGGAAATCATGAAGAAAATATTAAAACTATCCCTTTTCCTGTTCTTGCTCTTCTATCCAGGAAGCGGATATTCCCAGACAACCCATCCCGAACCTGAGACTATCCGGATCGGATCAAAAGCACCCGATTTCGACCTGCCCGGAGTCGACGGCAAATCGTATAGCCTGAAAAGTTTTGAGAAGGCACCAGTGCTGGTAATCATTTTCAGCTGCAACCATTGCCCTACTGCCCAGGCTTATGAAGACCGCATAATTGCAATAGAAAAAGATTACAGGTCAAAAGGTGTTGCCCTTGTTATGATTTCACCTAATTCCACAGAAGCTCTGAACTATTCAGAGTTAGGCTATACAGATATGGGCGACAGTTTTGAAGAGATGAAGCTGCGTGCGGGCGATAAAAAGTTCACTTTCCCTTATCTTTATGATGGCGATAAACAGAAATGTGCACTGGCATATGGTCCTGTTGCAACACCACATTGTTTTGTCTTTGACAGAAATCGGATATTATGTTATGCAGGGCGTGTCGATGGATCAGAAAAACCAGGCTCCGGGAAAGGCGAAGATTTAAGAATCGCCATCGATGCGGTGCTTGAAAAGAAAGCGGTTACAACTTCTGTAACAAAAGTTTTTGGATGTTCAGTTAAATGGTCGTGGAAAAGCGAGTATACACAGAAACTATATAAGCAATGGGCTGAATTGCCTGTGACGCTCGGAGAGATTGATGTAAACGGGATTAGCGAACTGGTCAAAAACAGCTCATCCGGTAAGCTGAGGTTAATAAATATCTGGGCCACATGGTGCGGTCCATGTGTCACAGAATTTCCTGATCTCGTTATTATTGACAGAATGTATCGTGGACGGCAATTTGAACTTATTACAATCAGCGCGGATAAAAAAGAGAAAAAGGAGGAAGTCCTTGGTTTCCTGAAACAACACCAGGCTTCAAATAAGAATTATATCTTTAATAAAGATGATGTATATAAGATGATTGAGGCTGTGGATCCGAAATGGCAGGGTGGTTTGCCATATACAATGATTATCGAGCCCGGAGGAAATATCATTTATAGAAAGCAGGATACTATCGACCCTTTGCAAATGAAAAAGCTGATAGTCGGGAATAAATATATAGGCAGGTATTACTAGCGTGGCACAAGGCATAGAGCTCACGCCTTCACCCTCACAACGCACACCGCATACCGCACGCCATGCACCCGCTTCCTCCTGATCATGTATCTTAGAATATCAACCTTCAATTTAATTTTATACTGCATTTTTGCCATATGAACAGTGAAACAGCGAAATGGATAATACTTTCCGGATTATGTGTTGTAATAATCGGTGTGGTAATTTATTTTTTTCATGACAAGCTTAACTGGATTGGTCATCTTCCCGGCGACATGAGGGTTGAGAAAGAGAATTTCCGGTTTTATTTCCCCGTAACTACAATGATATTGTTAAGTCTTGTTCTGTCATTGCTGATATACATTATAAAAAGGATTTTCATGTAGAATTGGAGAAACTTTTATCACCACTTTGTGGGATTTGCCTTTCTAAACTTCCCAGACAACTCCCGGCATTTAAAGTATTTTGTTTAAATTTGGTTCAATACAGTTTAACCTGAAAAACCAATGTCATGAAAACTGAAATTAAGCGTCGTGATTTCGTTACAAAATGTTTCAAAGCGGGAGTAACAGTTTGTGCACTACTCAATGGTAATTTATTACTGGCACAAAAGAACTATCTGAGGAGCTGATAATTATCCCGGATTGAATGATAATGAAACAATATAATTACTCCTCAGGATTCAGGATCCTAAGCCTGATAATACTAATTCTGGTTTCTGGAATTATAAGTAAGGGCCAGCCTGGAAATTCAACAGCAAAGCCCGGAGGCATGAAAATTTATCCATATGCTTTTCCATTAAGAGTGAGTTCCGGCAATCGCTATCTTGTTGATCAGAACAACCAGCCCTTTTTCTGGTCTGGCGAAGCAGCATGGTCGCTTATTGCCCAGTTGAGCAAACAGGATGTGGCTGCAAATTTCTATGGTGATTCACCCTTTAGCGGTAAACTGTTTGTCTCTCCCAATGAAAAGTATTTTGCGCATGCTGATTATGTTATTAAAGCTGCTTCCCTGCGGAATATAGTTGTATTACTGGCACCTCTGTATCTTGGTTATGATTGTAAAGATGAAGGATGGTGCGCTGAAGTAAAAACTGCATCGCTCACTGACTTACGTTCATGGCAGACATTAATTCCTGATTTTGAGAATCATATTATAACTTCAGGTTATGGCAAATGGGGTTCAAAAGACTACGTAGCCAGCGCCAGAACTTCAGACGGGAATACAATAATTGCTTATCTGCCTTCGAAAAGGACCGTTACAATAGATATGAGTAAGATTCATGGAGCGAAAGCTAAATGCTGGTGGTATAATCCTTGCAATGGGAAATCTGAAGTTGGTGGGACATATAACAATTCCGGATTTCGCAGCTTTAATCCCAATTCAGAAGGTGACCGGGTGCTTGTTATTGATAATGATTCCATGAAACTGACAGCCCCGGGAAGTCAGATATTGATCAAGCCTTTTCGCAATTAAGCCTTTGCGCAGTTGTGCCTTTATGCATAATATATTAAAGATTATTATCTTTACCTGACCAGTAAATTAAACCTATGAAAAAGTCAAGTCAGATGTTTTTACTTTCGATAGCATTTTCAGCTATTGCTCTGATGCTATCTGTTTCATTTCAGGCTCAGCATGCGAAGATAACCGGCACCTGGAATATGACAGTTGAAACAAGCGCTGGTTCAGGTACTCCTGTATTTGTTCTGAAGCAGGAAAATGATACCCTTATAACCGGAACATATAAAGGTCAGTTTGGAGAAGCTTCTGTAAATGGCACTATTAAAGTCTATAAAATCAACTTAAAATTTTCTGCTTCTGATATAGATATTGAATATACTGGTACGGTAGATGGCAATATCATGAAAGGGAAAGTTGTTTTTGGCACAATGGGAGAGGGAACATTTACCGGGACAAGGAAAGAAAACTAATATCTGCTGTGATTTCACTCTGCCTGTCTGGTTATACTCTGAAACCCATTTTAAAAATGAAAATAAAAAAGATAAACAGGTTTAGTACAAGAGTATTTGAAGCTGTTTTAAGGTTACTGCCCCAGCTTTCTTCAGAAGCAGATTTACCATCTAAACAATATTTTAAAAGTATCTTAACCTCTGATAACATTCATTTCTTCATCGCTGAACTTGATAATAAACAAATAGTTGGTATTCTTACAATCGGAACTTACAATATACCATCAGGAACAAAAGTCTGGATAGAAGATGTAGTAGTTGATGAATCTCAAAGAGGCAAAGGGGTTGGCAAAGAACTGATACTTCATGCAATTAGTTATTCCCGGTCATTGGGTGCAAAGAATGTCGGACTCACATCAAGGCCATCGAGAATTGCAGCTAATAAATTGTATCAAAAGATGGGATTTGTACAGTATGAAACGAATGTCTATAAATATCAATTAAAATAATTTATTGTCTGCTAAACTGAGCTTCTCTGTAAAAGTTGAAACGTTGAAGGGTTGAAAAAGTTAAAAAAGAAATCTTTGCCTCTGAGATGCAAATCTCAGGCAGTAAATTACATTTATAATAAAGATTTGCTTTCCTGAACTGTTTTAAATTAAATCTATGAGACTTAATCTGATAATTATTATGTTCCTCTTTTCGGGAATAACTGCAAGCGGACAAAAATCCGACATAAAACCTGCAGAAAAGCGACCAGCAAAAACATTCTGCAATCCCCTTAATCTGAGCTACAGATTTTGTCTCGATAAACCCTCAAGGCGCGAAGCGGCAGATCCGGTTATTGTATTATTCAAAGATAAATATTTCCTGTTTGCCTCAAAATCAGGCGGTTACTGGTACTCAACCGATCTGCTCAAATGGAGTTTTGTTACCACTCCCGACCTCCCTTTAGAGAATTATGCTCCTGCTACGGTTGTTATTGGTGACTGGCTCTATTTTATGGCATCCACGAGTCCTCTTCCCAACACTATCATATACCGGTCAGCCGACCCTGTCAACGGAAAGTGGGAAACACTTAATGATTCCTTTCCGATTCAGCTGACAGATCCTGCCTTTCTTGCCGATTCTGACGGACGGATATATTTCTACTACGGATGTTCCAATAAAGACCCTATTATGGCAGTCGAACTGGATAAAGAGAACAAGCTTAATCCGATTGGTGCTCCGGTTGCCTGTTTCGGGGGAAATCCCTCCCAGCATGGATGGGAACAAACCGGCGATTATAACAACAATACCGATAGTCCATGGATTGAAGGTGCATGGGTTAATAAATATAACGGGAAATACTATCTTCAGTATGCAGCACCCGGAACACAGTATAAAGGCTATGCTGATGGTGTTTATGTATCGGACAAGCCGCTGGGTCCTTTTACCTACCAGGCTGACAGTCCTTTCTCTTCAAAGCCGGAGGGTTTTATTGCCGGGGCAGGACATGGAGCAACATTTACAGATAAGTATGGCAACTGGTGGCATATTGCAACAATGACGATCTCAGTAAAACATATGTTTGAACGAAGGCTTGGATTATTTCCTTCCGGTTTCGACAAGGATAGACATCTGTTCACATTTACCGGATTCGGAGATTATCCTGTCATACTTCCTGAATATAAGTACAAAAATCCGGATGAATTATTCAGGGGATGGATGCTTCTGTCATACAAAAAGAAAGCAGAAGCCTCAACTCAGATCAATGACTGCCCTGTTGGATTTGCCTTCGACGAGGATATTCGTACTTACTGGAGCGCCGCAACTGGCAACAAAGGTGAGTGGCTGAGTGTTGATCTTGGGAAAATGTGTACTGTAAATGCAATCCAGATTAATTTTGCCGAAAACAATACCTCTCTTTTCGGAAGGGATAACATACTTTGTAACCGGTATATTGTTGAATATTCTTCCGACAAAAAGAACTGGAAAATGCTCGTCGATAAAAGCAGGGCAGATGAAGATCTGACTCATCAGTATGAGGTTATTGAAAAGCCGGTAAACGCACGTTATCTGAGAGTGACCAACAACCGTGTACCGGGAGGCACATTTGCCATTTCTGATTTCAGGATCTTCGGCAAAGGCTCCGGATCTTTGCCCTCAATGGTCAGCGCCTTTAAAACAGAAAGAGAACAGGATGACCCGCGTATAATAAAATTAACCTGGAACAAACAGGAGGATGCAACCGGCTACAACATTCGTTATGGCAATCAGAAAGATAATTTGTTCCATAATTACCAGGTATATAATGATACATCACTGACCATTCGCAGTCTCAATAAAGGAGTATCTTACTGGTTCGTTATTGATTCTTTTGGTGAGAATGGAGTTACCCGGGGAACAAAACCAGTAAAAGTTGATTAAATTTGATTTTCTATCAGATTAAACCATAAAATTAAGCTTATGAAAACTGTTTTAAACGTCGTGATTTCGTCACCAAATGTTTTAAAGCAGGAATGACAGGTTGTGTTTTCCTTATAAAATCCATCACAGCATCCATCACCCCTTAATACTTAAAATCCTGCATATCATGGATCTTCTAATGGCATGTAATTTTTTTTTATTTTGAATAATAAAGCCAGACTGAAGGATGCATTGTATACAGCCTGTACTTTACTCCGTCGAATACCATAATGGGGCTGGAGTGGTCGCCGGGAACGATAGGATTCCGGGGATATTTGATCCAGTGAATCAAATCTGCAGATCTGGCTACATTAGAGGTCCATATAATTGCAGAGTCTGATTGATCTCCTTCTGATAGCCCATGGTAATACATGTAATACATGTCTTTATATTTAACAACCTGATTTGCAGCTAACATTTTAAAATCATACTTCTCAGGCCCCCTGTTAAGAACAGGTTCATCCTGAATATTTATCCAGCTTCGGTGGTCATCTGATTTTGCGAGCCATATTCCTTCATCGCTCCGCTCATAAAAAAGATACCATTGACCATTCTCGATCAAGACATTTGGTGTGCCGTAAGGACCGGGAATTGTGTCACCATTTACCTTGCGGATAATCAAATCGCCTTGTTCCTGCCAGTTTATTCCATTATCGGATGTAAGCAGATGTGCAATATCATTTTTACCTTCTGCGTACATATAATATTTATTTTGATATTTCAGAACGAACATGTCTTCAGTCCATTTTTCACTGAATATCGGATTTCCGGGATACCTCTTCCAGTTAATACCATCATCTGAGGTTGCATAGCCAAGAGATTTTGGATCATTATCTTCTTTTTTGTACCCGGTATACCACAACTTATAAGTTCCATTTTCATATAAAATATATCCGCGTTCACGGATCGTTCTATCCCATGTTTCTGCATCTGTCCCTTTGAAAACAGGATTTGCTTTATACGGTGCAAAAGAAACCATTTCATCAGGAAACTCTTTCTTATTCACCTGCTGGATAGTAAGCGCATGCCTGGTTTTGCAACCTGGAAGTACCAGGATCATATAAAAAATGCATAATGATAAAGTGGCTTTCATTCTTTTTGGATTTTAAGTAAAATATACTGTGGTTAAGATAACAAATCACTCACCGAATCCGTCACCTTCCAAAACTCAAAACCTCGCAGATGCTTGATCTTGCTGGATTTGCGGTGGTCTGATATAACCCAATCTATCTACGATATTGTATAGGTTTTTAGCATTAATATTTTAATATGTCTTTTCATACTTTGGTAATGCGAGCCATTCCAGTAAATCCGGT
>JADGPU010000144.1 GCA_017882305.1 Bacteroidales bacterium
GTGATCTCAACACCAGGTGCCCCGGTTTTAGTAATTTCGGATCCTCCAGCAGTATGTTCCCCAAACACAGTGGACATTACAAACCCCTCGATAGTTGCTGGTTCCACTCCTGGTTTGACATATACTTACTGGACAGATTCGGGAGCAACTATAACATATAGTACCCCTGCCGCAGCGACTGCCGGTATTTATTATATCAAAGGAACAACTGTATCGGGATATTTTAACATCAAACCGGTAATTGTAAAAATTGATCTACGGCCAGTACCCAATGCAGGTGTTGATCAAACACTTGATTATGTGTTTAGTACAACACTAGATGCTACTTTGATTAATAATGAAACAGGTATCTGGTCTATAGTATCAGGTTCAGGTAACTTTCATGATAGTACAGATGCAAAAACTTCCGTAAGTGGTCTATCTTCAGGAGATAATATTATGTTATGGACTGTTAAAACTGCTGTGTGTCCTAAGGTTTCTGACACAGTCTTTATCGTTGTCAATAATCTCGTAATTCCTACGCTGATAACGCCAAATTGGGATGGGATAAATGATTCTTTTGTATTAAGGGGATTATCTTCTCTGGGCAAGACTGAGTTGATAATCTTCAACAGGAGAGGAACTCAGGTTTATAAAAACTTGAATTATGATAATTCATGGAATGGTGTTGACTATAATACAAACGCTCTTCCTGATGATACTTATTTTTATGTTATCAAATCTGTAAATGGGAAAGCCATTAGTGGCTATGTTGTTATAAGACATTAGCGATGAAAAGAATAATTAAATCATTTATTTTACTGCTGGTTCCTTTAAGCCTGGCAGGGCAATTGACCCCTGTTACAAGCCAGTATGTACTAAATCCACTCAGCATAAACCCGGCTTACGCAGGCAACAGGGGAGCCCTGAACATTGCAGCTTTTTACAGACGCCAGTGGACAGGTATTACCGGTGCTCCAGAGACTATGACTTTAACTGCTGATGCACCATTCCTTGATTCAAAACTTGGCCTGGGATTTATTATAACCAATGATAAGATTGGAGTGACAAAGGAAACACATTTTATGACAAATTATTCATATAGGATCAATATGGATAAAGGCACCCTTTCATTCGGCCTTGGTGCGGGATTAATGACTTCTAATACTGCATGGTCACAGCTTGTTGTGCTTGATCCGGGGGATGAAAATTTTCTTACCGATTCACGGGTCTTCGTTGTACCTGACTTTACTTTTGGAATTTATTATTCTCATCAGAATTATTTTGCCGGCTTATCAGTTCCTAAACTCTTAGGATATAAATTTAATTATACAAAGAATAGGTATATAATTATGTTCAATCCAGGTCAATACAATTATTTATTAAATGCAGGGTACATTTTTACCTTGTCTCAGAAAGTAAAATTTTTTCCATCCGCACTTGTTACAATTTCTCCTCGAGAAAAGTTACTCGTTGATTTAAATGCCTATGTAAGTTTAAATGACAGAATATGGGCTGGTGCATCATATCGTAATCAGAGATCGGCGGGAGTGCTGTTTCAAATTGCAGTGAATAATCAATTTCGGGTTGCTTATACCTACGATATTGATTTTAGTACATTGGGTCATTATAGTAATGGTTCTCATGAAATAATGCTCAGATATGAATTTCATTATAAGGTTGATGCAATTAGTCCGTTGAATTTTTAAGGATTGTCACCAGGAAGTCCATGAAGCAGGAATTATAACTATTGCAGAAAGTTTTGACATATTTACATTTAGTATATTAAATATAATTTTCACTTTAAGTGCCAATGGCACTCATTAGTTAAGTATTTTAATCATGACACGGAAATTGGTTGTAGTTATTCTGATTTCTTTATTGCCCCAAATAATTTTGGGGCAATCAGAAATCTATACTGTTAAAAAAGCCTCCTTCAGTTCGGATAAATATGATGAATTCTCTCCTGTATTTTATAAAAATGGGATCGTTTTTTCTTCCAATCGGAATCTTGGCTTATCATATCACTCAACATCTCAGAATAAAGGGCTTTTTAAAATCTATTATATAGATACTACAGGAAAGGCAGACTGGGGAAGTGCAAAGTTATTTTCAAAAAACCTGACAACAATCTTAAACGATGGTCCCGTAACTTTTAACGGGTCAAAAGACACTATTTACTTTTCCAGGAATCACGACGTCAGCAGAAAATTGAGCGATATCTCAGGTACCAGGAATAAGCTTGGTATTTTTTCAGCTGTCCTGATTGGAGGTCAATGGACAAAGGTACGGGAACTCAGAATTAACAATGAATATTATAATGTTACCACTCCATATCTTTCACCTGATGGTAAAAAATTGTATTTTGCCTCTGACAAACCGGGTGGGTTTGGAGGTTCAGATCTTTATTATAGCCAATGGCAAGACAATCGCTGGGAAGATCCCGTAAATTTAGGTCCTGTAATTAATACAAAAGGAAATGAATCATATCCTTTTATTAACCCCGCAGGAGAACTTTTCTTTTCATCCGACGGACACCCGGGTCATGGAGAGAAGGATATTTTCTTTTCATTCTTTTCTGATTCTACATGGCTGACTCCTGTTTGCCTTGATGCGCCTGTTAATTCAGAATTTGATGATTTCGGTATAGTTACGGATACTCTGATGAATGAAGGATATTTCTCATCCAACAGAGATAAATCAATTGATATTTACCATTTCAGGACAAATTCTCCACAAATCCTTTACACTAACACTCAGAGAGAAAATCAGTATTGTTTTATGCTTAGTGACAGTGGAGCCATAGTAATAGATACTTTAAACCTTAAATATATCTGGGATTTCGGAGATGGGGAGAAAGATGCCGGGGCAAAAGTCAGGCATTGTTTCCCGGGTAAAGGAAGATATTCTGTCAAACTAGATATTTTTGAAAATAGAACTGGCAGGTTATTTTTCTCAAAACTGGCATACATACTTGAAATTCAAGATTTTAAACAACCATTTATTAATTCTCCTGATGTTGTTGTTAAAGGTGATACAGTAAAATTTGATGGATTAAAATCTTACATTCCAGGATTTAAAATAAAAAGTTATTCATGGGATTTCAGAGACGGGGATAGATCATCCGGTGAAAAAGTGAAACATACCTTCAAGGAAAAAGGAGAATATTTCGTTAATATGGAATTGATTTTAAAGTCAAACTCAACCGGTTATTCTAGTAAAACTGGTGTTTCAAAGAAAATTCTGGTAGTTAGTGATAATAAGGAAAAAACATTATATGCAGCCAAAACGGCTTCAGTTAAAACTTCAATACCTGATATAGAAAAATATGAGAATACTCAGATAAAAACTCAGTTTTCGGCAGAATCGGAATTCATGAAGGATGCAGTTTTTAATGTTGAATTACTTTCATCCAAAACCAGAATCGGAATTAATAGCTGGACCTTCAGGAATGTTCCAAAGAAGTACACAATAACTGAAAAATTCATTACGGAAGATAGTACATTTATTTATATAGTTGACCAACAGATGACTCTGATGGCAACATACCCTGCATATATTGAGTTGTATGCGATAGGATTTAAAAATGTCAGGATAAAAACCTATGTCCTTAAAGACCCTTCTGAAAAGGAGCTTCATAATCTGATAAAGATAAATGGGGCTTATGCTGATTCCTATTTTGATTATTCAGGCAAACTTACGTCTAATGCATATATTATGCTTGACCAAATCGTAAAACTAATGAACAAATATCCTTCCGTGAAGCTTGAAGTAGCTGTTCACTCAGATAATACAGGTTCTCCGGCTGCCAGCCTGGCATTATCTCAAGTACGCGCTCGTTTATTAGTTAACTATCTGATTAACAGGGGTATAAATACAAAAAGACTGGTTGCGACAGGATTTGGCGGATCCAAGCCCATAGCACCAAATATTCTGGACAAAGACAGGATGTTAAACCGTCGTATAGATTTTATTATTATTAACTAGTTATCTGTAAATCTACTCTGAAAAAAACACTTCATATTGAAGTTGTGCTAATAGGGGATCAAAATAACCCAATAATAAATTATTGCAAGGGTTTCGCGAATTATTTTTAAAAGTCTGTTTATCCTTGAATTGTTGTAATTGTAATCCGGAAGTGATACGATCCCTATCTGGTACTTCTCATTAAGTATTCTTTTATAAGTCATCCAGGTTCGCCTGGTATGCGTTCCCAGACTAATAATATTTATTCCTTTTACATCTATATCTTTTGACCTAAGCCAATCACGGAACGCTAAAGCACTTGTCAGTGTTCTGTTTATTTTAACTTTTTTGCCCGGAAGCGCTATAATTAAAGAGGAATCTATTCCCATTGACAATAACTTATTCCTGGCCAATTCAGCGTATGAATTAAAATTATTTATTATCCTTTTACTTCGATCGAGTTTTATAACAGCATATTCTGAGTTGTTCAGATAAGGAATGGTTATTTTATGATCAATAGAAATCTCTTTTACAAAAAGATTACGATCTCCAAATTCGCCCCAAGAGTCATTATTGAATTGCACTATAATAGAATCTATCTTATTTAGAGATCCCTTCCATCCGGAGCTATATCTTTTTTTCCTTTTTTCAGCATAAAAATCAGCTATCACAGAATCATTGACAAACAGGTTAAAATGAGCACGATTATTACCTCCAAGTGAACTAAAAGCATCGACTTCAATTGAATGTGGCCCGTATTCACTTAATCCAGAGAATTTATCTTTGGGATAAAAAATCAGGTATCCGTTACTTGAAACCTCATAATATTCAATAACTGCTCTGAGCCCTGTAGTAATAATATATTCATATCCGTTTTTACGAAAATCTTCATATGCCATTTCAAGAGCAAAATCAGGAAGCCATCCTTCAACCACTAGTATATTTGCTTTAACTTGTTCTGATTTTGAAAGATAGGTTGAGAGGTAGTTGGATGCAGGATTCAGAAATATATATCCTAAAATAAGAATAGAAATAAAAACAGACAATACAATAAACAAACCTATTTTTCTCATATGTACTTTTCAGTTTAATACAAATTTTTCAGAGTATTCATTATTACTGGAGTTCGACTGAATTTAGCAATATCGGTACCTGGGCATTAGACTTCTCAAATGAGGACGAGTTCAACTTTAATAAAAGTTACCTCTTAATAATCAGCTTTTGAGCATCAATCGATATTGAGCCTGATCTCAATTCTACTATATAAACCCCGGAATCAAGGCTGTCAGGAAGTTGTATTTTATTCGTGATCTGGGTATAAGAATCCTCGAATACAACTCTTCCCGAAAAGTCAAGAATCCTGATTGAATTAGAATTGGTTGTAGTTTCCTCAATTGAGATATTAAAATAATCCCGGGCAGGATTAGGATAAATTATTATATTGTTCTCTTTACTATTATTCGCGTTTGTACCTTGTTGTGAAGTTCCGAATATTTTAATTTCTGAGACAGTATTCAGGAGGTTTACCGAGTTGCCATGTCCGACATATTTCAGATATGAATACTCCGTATTTGTGTTTATTGCAGGAAAATCAAATATCTGCCGTTCACCCGAAAACTTGCATGATGCCACTGCGGTTAAAATGTGTTCCCAGTTTATATTGTCTTTAGATGCATATATATCAAAATATGATTCAAACTTTTGCCCCTCCAGGAAAGCCAGCATCACGTGGCTTATTTTGAATGGTCCGGCTAGCTTTAAAAGGAGCCATTTATTATCCCCGTCAGAAGACCATCTAGTTGTTGTGTTTCCATCAATAATATTACTAGGATAATCGGGTGTTCGATAATCACTTGCTTCAATTTCCGTTATTTTTGCCGCAGCCAGTTCCGGTTTATAGGGTAGGACAGTTATCGGGAGATCCTTAGTCAGAATCACTTTTCCATCGCTGACCGCCAACTTAAAATTTACAATTTCGGATTTATCAACTACAGGGGCCAGAAACTCAGTCTTAAAACTATTGAGGGAAGAGATTGACACATCAGTTGGGACAGTCCATTCGGCTATCAGAGGATCATTATTTGGGTCATAAGTTGAAGATGCATCTAAGTCGCTGATAAACCCCGCATAAGCAGTTTCCGGATAATTTACGAGTACAACGGGAGGAGCATTAGCTTTATTAGCCTCCTGACAATTATTGGTCACTGATTTGGCACTAATGCTCGCCGTCTGCCCATGTACGAAACTCTGTAAATAATTACTCGAGGGTTTTGTATAGGAAACTGTAATAATATCACCAAATTTAATTGCACTCTCTAAAGTTAACTGAACCTTAGTCCCTGAAACAGCAACTGTACTGACTGTCCTGGCTACTGAATTGACCAGAACAGAAAAGGAAGCAGCAGCAGGAACAATATTTGCTAGAGTCATATTATATGTCATTTCCAGGAGAGTCGGTGTTGCATTTGCGATAGCAGAGCTGACATAAACAGGTACGACTGGCGCTAGAGCTGTCGAACCACTTTCATAAGCTCCTATACTTGGCGGATTGTTTAAAATATTACCGGCA
>JADGPU010000062.1 GCA_017882305.1 Bacteroidales bacterium
CAATCATTTATAGTCGTTTGCATCCGTTTGAAAACGTTTTTTTATATCTTTATCAAAACATTAGTGCTGTGGAAAAGAAATGTCTCGATTGCGGCGACACCTTAAGAGGCCGTACCGATAAAAAATTCTGTTCTGATCAGTGCCGGAATAACTATAATAACAGGCTGAACCGTGACTCAAACAATTTTGTCAGAAATGTTCATGGGTTATTGAGAAAGAACAGAAGAATCCTGTCGGACCTCTATTCCGAGGGTAAAGTTAAAGTTCATAAGGATGCGCTTTTTGCCCTTGGATATAACTTCAGTTTTTTTACCCATATTATTGAAACTTCACAGGGACATAAGTTTCATTATTGCTTTGAATATGGATATCGTGAAGCCGGAGATGATTTCCTTGAATTAAGACAAAACAGTCAATATATTGAATATCAATAACCCCCCAATCCTCCCAATTGGGGGGCAAGGGGGGTAAAATTTTTCAGATTGGATTGCCTTCCTTAGGAAGTGTATTTGTGTTATCCATTATCGGTACCAGGTAACCGTTGTATGTAACATAATCGATTTTGATACTTGAGACTGAGGCGCTGCAATAACCATTTTTACTGATCCTGATAAAAACATCAAATGTGGCTGATCTACCATTGTTTACCTTCATCTTAATTTCATATGATCCTTTCGATAAGTTATCTGTTAAAGCATAATCTTCTGATCTGCCATGTATATTTATTGCGGCAATAGGTTTTATATCAAATTGCCTTCCCATATAAGCGGTGTTCAGTATGGCTTTTTCCCCGTCTACAACCAGAAAATTAGCTCTGGGTATAAGCTCAATCATTCCGCCATGGGTAAAATATATCCGGTCAAATTTAATTATGTACCTTTTTGATTCAACAGCATTCTTGACCAGAACCTGGTCAAGAAGCTTTTTCTCTTTACGAAGTTCAGCCCTGGAAGATTTTGCCTCTTTGGTAGTTGTACAAGATGACAATACCACAAGAGAAATAAATATTATGAATAGCTTTTTCATGGCATATATTTTATTGAGTACGATTCAAATATCATGCCACATTGCAGATTCAATCGATTTATTACTTTTTTAAGAAAGGGAAGTAGTATATTAAGTTTTCTTTGGTCAGTTTTGCTCCGTAACCAGAATCCTCGAAAGCTTCGCAGTATTTTATTTTAGCACCTTTCTCCGGACCGTAAAGTTCAATCAGTTTGTCACGGTAGGGAGTGGCATCTGACCCTCCTTTTCTTTTTTCACCAAGCCATTTTCTACGATCTGATTCAGAGGCAGGAACCTGATCAAGTATCCCCTGGTTGAATGGTAACCACTCATACATCTGTGATGTGTGCTGATGATACATATCCATTTTCTTTTCAATTACATCATCTATATCTATAGCTACGTCGGCTTTAAAAGCTTCCGGATGAATAAATCCATCGCTCATGAAGAGAAACATAGGATTTTTTTTAAGAAAAGGAACCTCTGGTAAAATGGTGGGAACTGTAACCATATATGCTGCATCAAGGACCAGTACACCGGTATACCTGTGATCGGGATGATAATCATATGGCCGTGGAAAGATAACAATATCAGCCTTTTGCTCCCTGATAATTTTAATAACCTGTAACCTGTTTTCATAGGTAGGCATTAACTGTCCGTCATGATTATCGAGTGTTATATACCTCACTCCAATAACTTCCCCTGCCTTCCTTGCCTCTTCACGCCGTATTTTTGCCAGCTTTTCCGCAGGGATTGATTGATGTCCGGCATCGCCGTTTGTAAGTGAAACCATCAAAACATCATAACCCAACTGTGCCCATTTATAAGCTGTTCCTCCGACTTCATCCGGATCATCCGGATGAGCTCCGATAATAATTACATGCAGTTTCTGGTTCTGGTTCTGCTGTGCTTGTACCTTTGGCATTAGTGCTAAAAGTAAAGCGATCTGAATTATAATAATTGACTTCATATTGAAAGATATTTAAACTTTTTTTAGCAGTTAGTGAATTTTGTATTATTCGTCCTAACATTCATTTCACTAAGATAATTATTTATTCCAATTTTCTTTATACAAAAAAGAACCTGCCTGGTGCAACTTTTTGGACAGAATATCCGTTATAGTACAGTCTGTTTTGTAATAATATAATTGCTGACTTGTTGATTAAATAAATTTAAAAGTTAAAACCATGAAAAAATTAATTGCAATAGCATTTGTAATTCTTGTTTCAATTCCAGCGTTCTCCCAGATTAATTTTGGTCTGAAAGCAGGTGTAAGTACTACTTCTTTATCTATGCCAACAATTAAAACTGTAACTTCCGGCACAACTTCCTTTACTGTGGATGCGCTTACATCAGCAAAATATGGTTTTCATGGAGGAGTTTTTGTTCGCCTGACCCTTTTTGGCGTTTATATTCAACCCGAATTATTATTCTCCACACGTACCAATAGTTATACGGTAACAGATGTAACGAATCAATCTTCCCCTGTATCATATGTAGCAAAACAGACCTTTAATAAACTTGATATACCGGTAATGCTGGGCTTCAAACTTGGCCCCCTCCGTCTCAACGCAGGTCCTTCCGGCTCACTTCTGATTAATTCACCTAAAGATATTATCACTAATCCGGATTATAAGAATAATTATAACAAAATGACAATCGGCTACCAGGCAGGATTGGGCTTTGATCTCTTGAATTTTCTTACTTTTGATCTAAGATATGAAGGTAGCTTTAAAAAGTACCAGAACCAGATCCAAAACCTGACAGGGACCAAATACAACCTTGATGACAGACCTAACGCTTTCTTATTCAGCGTGGGTATAATGTTCTGAAAATAATTATATATATAAGCAGGGACATGCCATGGCATGTCCTTTTTATTTTGATAACAGCATTTTTGCTGCAACAAGAAGCAAAAGTACCCCGAATATTTTTTTAAGTACAGGCTGGGGCAGAGTTAATGCCAGCTTGGACCCGAAATAAGATCCAACCAGGAAAAACACGGCAAGGATAATAGCAAACCTTATATTTACATGACCTGCTTTGTAATAATTGTAAGCAGCAATTATTCCTACAGGTGGTAACATCACTGCAAGACTTGTTCCCTGGGCAGTCTGCTGGCTGATCCCCAATAAAAATACAAGAGCAGGAATCATTATTATTGCACCTCCTATTCCAAGCATTCCTGCCATAACCCCGGTTATAATCCCTATTATGATAAGAATCAGTAGCATTGATGTTGACATTTTCATTGAATATTAGTTTAAATACAAACTTCACAAAATTATTAAAAAAATGGGTACACGAAGCAAGACGCATGGCGCAAAGAAAAAATTAATTTAATATCCCGTGAGTCGTGAGTCGTAAGTCGTTTTTTTTGTCGCCTGCAACATTATCCTTAGATTTGCAACGAATGTTAAAGCCTATGAAACATAAGAAAATACTCTATATTTTGAGCGGAACAGGAGTTGTAGCTTTAATCATTCTGATCATTATTTACAGAATCCTGTTCGGAATAAATATTATAGCTCACAGAAATAATCAGATTATCTATATTCCGACTGGTTCATCTTATGAACAGGTAATGGATACTCTTAAATTAAAACTGAAAATAAAAAACAAAAATGTTTTTGGCTGGCTTGCTAATAAGAAACATTACCCGGCATTGATAAAACCAGGGCGATATGTCATTGACAAAGAACTAACTTACAATAACTTAATCAACATCCTGAGGTCAGGAAATCAGGTACCTGTAAATCTAACCTTAAGCAACGTCCATACTTTGAACCAGATAGCTGGTAGAATAGGTAAGCAGCTCGAAGCTGATTCTTTGAAAATTATTGGTTTCCTTGACGATAGTTCAAATTATATTAGTGATGGATTCAAAAAGGAAAATATTATTTCAGTTTTCATTCCAAATACTTATGAATTTTACTGGAATACCGATCCCAAAGGCCTTTATACAAGGATGCTGAAAGAGTACAGATTATTCTGGAATGAACAGCGCTTGTCAAAAGCAAAAGAAAAAGGACTGGATCAGAAAGAGGTCTCGATCCTTGCGTCTATTATTGATGATGAAGCAGCTAAACCTGAGGAGAAACCACGTATAGCCGGTGTCTATCTCAACAGGTTAAAAAGGGGCATTCCACTGCAGGCAGATCCCACAATAAAATTTGCTTTAAACGACATTTCGATTACCAGGATATTAAAGAAACACCTACTTGTTGATTCTCCTTACAATACTTATAAGCATTCCGGCTTACCTCCTGGTCCAATCGGATGCGCGACCATTGAGGGTATAGATGCAGTTCTGAATGCTGAGAGACACGATTGGCTCTATTTTGCTGCCAAAGCTGATTTTTCAGGGTACCATAATTTTTCAAGAACTCTTTCAGAGCATAACAGGTATGCTCTGTTATATCAGAAAGAACTTGATAAAAGGAAGATTTTCAAATAACTCCGACAACCTCAACTTCCCTTTCCAATTCAACGCCGAATTTTTCATAGACAGATCTTTTAATTTCCTCCGAAAGTTTAAATATCTCCATTCCGGTAGCTTTTCCATAGTTTACCAGGACTAAAGCCTGCTTCTCGTGGACACCGGCATCCCCTGTTCTTTTCCCCTTCCATCCGCACCGATCTATAAGCCATCCTGATGCAAGTTTCATATGCCCCTCCTGATCTTTATATACCGGCATATCGGGATATTCATTTTTAAGATTGATGGCAACATAATTTTGTACAACCGGATTCTTGAAAAAGCTTCCTGCATTACCAATCCTGTCAGGATCAGGCAATTTGGTCCGCCTGATATTTATTACAGCCTGTCTGACGTTTTTCAAAGTCTCTGCTCCGAGCTTATTTACCTCTTCTTTCAGAGATTCGTAACTAAGATTTAGCAACGGATTAGTTGTCAAGCTGTAATATACCCTGGTGACCAGATATTTACCTTTTTCGCTGTTTTTGAAGATACTATTCCTGTAACTGAATTCACATTCCTTATTGCTGAAAATCCTTACTGAGCCATCATTTATATTGATAGTTTTTACTTTAACAATCTGATCTTTGACTTCCACACCATAGGCACCAATGTTTTGTATTGGTGTTGCACCAACCTTTCCGGGTATCTGTGAAAGATTCTCCAGCCCTCCAAACCCTTTATTTACTGACCATTCAACAAAATCATCCCAATTAACACCCGCTCCGGCAGAGGCGATTAAATTTCCCTTATCCGATTCCTGCTTCTCTATTTTTATTCCTTTAAGTTCAGGATACAAAATTGTTCCCTTAAAATCACTGGTAAAGAGAATGTTGCTTCCGCTCCCTAAAATTAGAAAAGGTTTTTTCCAGTTAACAGTTCCATTGAAAAGTGCAGTTGCTTCCTTTTCAGTTCTTATATGAATCATGCATTCAGCCATGTAATCAAGACCGAAAGTATTATACTTCTTCAATGGGATATTATTATAAATCATCATCCGGATATTTTATGTAAAAATAATTTATTTTACCTTTCCTTAAAAAAGAGATGGAACTATACGTGAAAAGCCGCGAGGAATGGAGAAAGTGGCTGGAAGAGAATCATTCCAGTGAGCAGGGAATCTGGCTTGTTTATTATAAAAAGATTTCAGGGAAGTCTCGCATTCCTTATAATGACGCTGTTGAAGAAGCTCTGTGTTTCGGATGGATAGATAGTAAGATTAAAAGAGTTAATGATGATTATTACATCCAATGGTTCACCCCCCGAAGATCAGACAGCCGTTGGTCGAAGTTGAATCTGGACAGGGTTCTGAAGCTTATTAAAGAGGGTAGGATGAGACCGGAAGGATTGTCCGTATACGAGGCAGCGGGCAAAAAAACTCATTTGGGACATGATATCAAATCTGAAACCAATATGCTTATACCTGATGATCTTATAGCTGCTTTGAGAACAAATCCTGACGCCTATAATAATTTCATAAATTTTCCTCCATCAAGCCGGAAATTGTACGTTTTCTGGCTAAACGACGCAAAAAGGGCAGAAACCCGCCAGGACAGGATTGCAAAAATCATTGACCGGTCAGAAAAGAATATACGGGCAGGGATGATGTAAAAGGGGGAGATGTCACGCTAGCGTGACAGAGGGGTTTATCATGCATCACTAGAGTTGAAAACCACAGAGAAGACGCAGAGTTACACGGAGATTTTAATTCTTGTAATAAAGGATGTATTTCTTACTAAATAAAATATTAATTTGCGGATAATTAATTTTATTGAACTAATCCGAAAATCAACTTATCATGGCAACCAATCGTCGTAATTTCTTAAAGACAGCAACATTTGCTGGAGCTGGAGCAATGGCAGGGGGTTTAATATCCGGATGTGCTCCGAAAAATCCCGAATCTAACCTTGCCCCAATACTTGAATCTGTTAAAAGAACTCATACCCAGAAGTTCAATATGTCGGGTTATGCAGCTCCGGCACTCCAGACAGTAAGAATCGGGATAATCGGACTCGGAGACAGGGGAAGTGACGCGGTACAGCGGTTGTCATATATTGAAGGAGTTGAAATAAAGGCATTAGGCGATAAACGAGAAGTCTGTGTTAAAGAGTCGCAGAAATATCTTGGCAGTATAGGAAGACCTGCTGCTCAGGAGTTTTTTGGAGATGAGAATATCTGGAAAAAACTTGTTGAACTTCCCGACCTGGATCTTATTTATACCTGTACTCCATGGATTCTGCATACCCCAATTTCAGTTTATTCAATGGAGCATGGAAAACATGTCGCATGTGAGGTTCCTATAGCACGAACAATTGATGAAGCATGGCAGCTCGTGGAGACATCAGAAAAAACCAAAAAACATTGCATGATGCTCGAAAACTGCTGTTATGATTTCTTTGAATTACTGACCCTTAATATGGCTCGCCAGGGAATGTTTGGAGATATTATACATGGGGAAGGTGCTTATATCCACAATCTTATGGGATATAATTTTAAGAAACCCCTTGACGACAAACAGACTGACGGAGCATATACAGATATGTGGAGACTGAAAGAGAATGCCACCAGAAATGGTAATCTTTATCCGACACATGGACTCGGACCTGTATGTCAGGCATTGAATATTAACTATGGTGATAAGATGGAGTATCTCTCCTCCGTGTCAACTTTTGATTTCACAATGGGTCCAAAGGAGAAAGAACTCGCCTCGAACGATTCATTCTTCGCACCCTGGAAAGATTCTGATTTCAGAGGCAATATGAATATCACGATTGTAAAAACAACACTTGGGAAAACAATTATGATTCAGCACGATGTATCATCAATCCATCCATATTCAAGAATTCATCTCGTAAAAGGAACGAAGGGGATGGTGCGAAAGTATCCTAACGAACTTATTGCTATGGGTGAGGAGTGGGCAGATGAAGCGAGAATGAAAGAACTTTACACCCAGTATTCTCCAGAAATTGTTAAAAGGATGGGAGAGATGGCTAAAAAAGTTGGTGGTCATGGTGGCATGGACTTTATAATGGATTGGCGTTTAATGGATTGTTTAAGAAACGGATTGCCTCTCGACCAGACTGTTTACGATGGTGCCGCCTGGAGTTCGGTAGCGCCATTAAGCGAATGGTCTGTAGCTAACAGGTCGCAATCAATTGATGTCCCGGATTTCACCGGAGGTTCATGGAAAACCAACAAACCTCACGGAATAAATCTGGAAACCGGGGGAACAACCAAAGTCCTTGACATACCAGAATCCAGGAATTGATTCAGTTAAAGGTAAAGTGGTTACTCGTCACTCGTTTCTCGGTCTAATGAACCAGGAACAAGCAACGGATAACACTTATTCCTTCACCATGCATCTTGCAACCTGCATCAATATAGTAAGTAATATGAATCCCCATAAATCTGAGTTGAAGTCGCATATAAAAAGCCTTATTCAATCAGGAGAAAATCAACAACTGGATTTTAAATTTGAAATTTCTGATTCCAGGAAAATTGCTAAAACTCTTGTTGCTTTTTCCAATACAGATGGAGGTACATTGCTTATTGGGGTAAAAGATAACGGTAACATAGCCGGGGTGCACTCCGATGAAGAATTTTTTATGGTCCAGGCAGCTGCAGGTATGTACTGTAAACCTGAAATTTTATTTGAATCAAAACGATGGGTGGTCGACGGTAAAACTGTACTTGAAGTTATAATTCCGAAAGGTGCAAATTATCCTTATTTTGCCCAGACAGAGCCGAACAAATGGTTAGCATATATCCGGGTAAAGGATGAAAACATTCTCGCTACGACAGTACATCTTAAGGTTTGGAAAAACAAGACTCATGATACTGGTATATTGTTGGAATACAGCGAAAAAGTGAAGAAACTAATGGAATATCTTGAATTCAATCCTTCAATCTCAATATCTAAGTTCTGCAGAACTGCATTTCTGCCGAAAAGCGCTGCAGAGAATATTTTAGCTGATTTGATTTATTTTGGATTGATTGAAGTAGTCTACGAAGGCAGCAGGTTTATCTATTCCTTAAAAAACAAGAATTCAGTATAACCCTTTTCTCTATATGGACATCGTCCTGTTGGTATATAGACTTTCATTGCTGCCAGCTACTTGTTTCTCGTTTCTCAACCTCATGCCTCACTCCTCACTCCTCACCCCTCACATCTTCAATACCCCGCCGCCTGTCCGTCTTTTCGTGATTCAGAGGCTCCAAACCATACTTTGTTCTTCTCGTCCCACATGATAGCCTGATAACCACCATATCCGCCAAGGTCCCATTGAATTGTATGACCCATAGACATAAGTTTCTGAATGACTTCTGTGCGAAAACCGCTTTCAAGAAGTAAGATGCCACCATTTGTCATCTGCTGACCGGTCGGTTCAGATGATCCTATATGATGTATCCTGGGAGCGTCCCCGGCCTCCTGAAGATTCATTTTAAAATCAATGAGGTTAACTACAATCTGAACATGTCCTTGCGGTTGCATATCACCACCCATCACGCCAAAGCTGATCCATGGCTTTTTGTTTTTGGTAATAAATGCAGGTATTATTGTATGAAATGGCCTTTTACCAGGAGCATATACATTGCTATGACCTTCTTCAAGACTGAACATTTCACCCCTGTCCTGCAAAACAAAACCGAGTCCGGTGGGACACATACCCGATCCCAGGCCGCGGTAGTTGCTCTGGATAAGTGATACCATATTGCCATATTTATCAGCAACAGTAAGATATACGGTATTCCCGCCTTCAATTCTCCCCGGATCATAAATCTTGGCAGCTTTCTCCCTATCGATAAGTTTACGTCTTTCAGCTGCATATTTCTTTGACAGAAGTTGTGAAACCGGTATTTTACTGAAAAACGGGTCGGCATAATATTTGGCGCGATCCTCAAAAGCAAGTTTCTTTGCCTCAGTGAAGACATGAATATAATCGGCTGAACCAAAGCCCATTGCAGCAATATCAAATCCTTCGAGTATATTCAGCATTTGTAGAGCTGCTATTCCCTGTCCGTTTGGAGGGAGTTCCCATACCTCATAACCCCGGTAAGTTGTACTTACGGGCTCCACCCATTCGGAATGATGACGGTACATATCATCGTAGGAGAGGAATCCTCCCTGTTTTTTCATAAATGAAGCTATATCTTTGGCAATAGAGCCCTTATAAAATTCATATCGTCCTCCTTTAACAATTTTTTCAAGAGTGTTAGCTAATAATGGGTTTTTGAAGATCTGACCTTTGGAAGGAGTCTTTCCGGAAGGCATATAAACCTCTTTAATATTCGGGAATTGTTTTAATATTTCTGTCCCTTGTTTGAGAGCATATGCAATTACCTCTGTAACAGGAAATCCCTCTCTTGCATATCTAATTGCCGGTTGAAGAATATCCTTCATTGGAAGACGGCCGAACATATCATGCATTTCAAACCAACCGTCAACGCAACCAGGAACTGAAACAGCGAGAGGACCATACGATGGAACAAACTCATATCTGTTTTCCTTAAAATATTCAAGCTTAAGAGAACGCGGAGATCTTCCGCTTCCATTCAATCCGTATAATTTTCCTTTATCAGCACTCCATATTATAGCAAAAATATCTCCACCAACACCGGCTCCGGTTGGTTCAACAACTCCCAGAACTGCATCAGCAGCAATGGCAGCATCGATAGCATTACCCCCTTTTTTCAGAATATCCAGAGCAACCTGAGTTGCCAGAGGTTGACTGGTTGCAGCCATCCCGTTGCGTGCTATTACCTCAGACCTTGTGGCAAAATCGTGCCCGGTAATCCTGTCCTGAGAAAATGCAACAGCAGGTATTAGTATGGCAAACATTATGACAGTAATTCTTTTCATTACAAAATCGTTTAATAATGCAAAGGTAAAAAACCCCAATTACTATTTCGCCATTGCCCGGGCTTTTAATTCCGATGGCATCTTTTCGATCGCATATCTGAGTGAAGTTCGGGGCATTGTAGCTCTTTTACTCATAACATAATTGAATACCTCTATCTGGTGGGCTTCGCTTGCAGCTTTGAGCATCCATCCATACCCCTTTTGCACTATATCGTCTTTATCAGAATGCAGAATATCTGCAATGCTGAAAATATCATTCAGGAACTTTCCTTTTCTTGCTGGTATTATAAGGGATACTGCCGAAGCACGTTTTACCCATCGGTTCTGCGAATGAGCCCATTTTTGCAAATCAGATAAATATTTTGGATGCATTTCTATAAAGGTTCCGATTGTATGATTACAAAGTGTATCGCACGATGCCCAGTTACCTATATAATTGTTTATCCAGTTTTCAAAAACATCAAAATCATCCGGCTCATATTGTTTGCGCACATTATATGCCCAATTACATGCTACAAATGATTCTTCCATATAACCTGACTTCCATAACTCATCACATAAAGCGAAAATATGTAACTTGCTTTTATCCCCGATGGCTTCGTAATGTTCTTTGCTGATCCGGCTTACATCAGCTGATTTTAGTCCGTACAATTTAACACCTTCCTTAAAGTATCTTTCAGCAGAAGACTTAGTTTTTTCATTAGCATTTAGTATCAATTCTGTCCTGATATTTTCAATAATATTATTCATGGTTTGCAGTTTGTTTAACCGCAAAGTACGCTAAGAAGTGCAAAATACGCAAAGGTAAAACCATATTTTTTAGTTCTTTGCGGTCTTTGCGTAAAATCTTTGCGACCTTTGCGGTTAGTTGCATTTTAAATTCTTAATGACACTGAATCTTGATACATTTATAAATATGATGCATCCTATCACATTAGCTGGTGACGATTTTAAATATTTTGTAGACCAGTTTGAGGATATTCGGATACTGAAGTATAAACTTCCAGGGTTCGAACTGCTCACTCTTCAACAAAAACAATTCATATACTATCTGAGTCAGGCAGCTCTTTCAGGAAGAGATATTTTATGGGATCAGAATTTCAGATTTAATATAAATATCAGGAAGACACTTGAAACTATTCTGGAATACTATTCAGGCGATAGATCTTCTGATGAATACAAAGCTTTCCTGGTTTACTCAAAGAGAGTATTATTTTCAAATGGAATTCATCATCATTATTCTAATGATAAATTGAAACCCGGATTTACCGAAAGTTATTTTAGCAGTCTGATAAATGGAACCGGCCAACATAACCTTCCTCTCTCAAATGGTCAAACAAAAGATGAGCTTATATCAATTCTTTCCCCGATTATTTTTAATAAGAAGCTTTTTGGACGAAAAGTGGAACAGAGAGCGGGAGCTGATATAGTTGCTGAATCAGCAATTAACCTGTATGAAAATGTGAACCAGAAAGAAGTTGAAGCTTTTTATTCAGGGGAAATAGATCCAAAAGATCCTCACCCGATATCTTTGGGACTTAATTCAAAAGTCGCAAAAAAGAATGGTAAAATTGTTGAAGAGGTATATAAATCAGGAGGTCTTTATGGAACGCCAATTGATCAGATTATTATGTGGCTTGAAAAAGCAATAATTGTTGCAGAATCAGACATGCAGAGGAAAGAGATACACCTCCTTATTGACTTCTATAGGTCAGGGGATCTCAAAATATGGGATGATTTTAACGTGTTTTGGGCCAAAGACAATGAACCTGAAGTGGATTATAATAATGGTTTTATAGAAACATACAGTGATCCCCTGGGAATGAAGGCAACATGGGAGGCAATTGTAAATTATACCGATCTTGAAGCCACTAAGCGTACCAGGATAATCACAGCCAATGCCCAGTGGTTTGAGGATAATTCTCCTATTCAACCACAGTATAAGAAAGAAAAAGTTACCGGTGTAGCTGCAAAGGTCATTAATATTGCCATGCTGGGGGGCGACTGTTATCCAGTTTCACCTCTTGGAATTAATCTTCCGAATGCAAACTGGATAAGGAAAGAGGTTGGATCAAAATCAGTTACACTAGCAAATATCATAGATGCATATGATATTACTTCGCAGGGAAATGGTTTCCTTGAAGAGTTTGCTGCGGATCAGTCTGAAGTTGACCGGATAAAAAAATATGGATCAATTTCCGATGCTTTACATACCGATCTTCACGAATGTGTGGGTCATGCCAGCGGAAAGCTGCGAGAGGGAACTGATCCTAAAGCCCTGAAGAACTATGCCTCTTCTCTTGAAGAAGCCCGGGCAGATCTTTTTGCCCTATATTATATGATGGATAAGAAATTACTGGAACTTGGTCTGCTTCCGGATGAGGATGCTGCGAAAGCATCATATGATGCATATATTCGGAATGGTTTGCTCACGCAGATCGTAAGGATAAAACCTGATAAAGATATTGAAGAGGCCCATATGCGAAACAGATCCGCTATATCTCATTGGGTTTACGATAAGGGCAGAGCAGAAAATGTTGTTGAGGTGTTTAAGAAAGAGGGGAAAAGTTATATCAGGATCAACGATTATTATAAGCTCAGAAATCTCTTTGGGGAGTTACTTCGTGAAATTCAAAGAGTTAAGTCGGAAGGTGATTATGAAGGAGGGAAGAGTATAATCGAAAACTATGGAGTAAAAGTTGATCCGCGTCTTCATGTTGAGATCCTGGAACGTTACGATAAGCTTAACCTGGCACCATATACAGGGTTTGTAAACCCAATGCTATTACCTGTTTATGACACGAATGGTGAAATATCAGATGTAAAGGTTGAATACGTAAATGATTACCTGGGTCAGATGTTATATTATGGAAAGAATTATTCGTTTCTATAACCTCTTAACCGCAAAGAACGCTAAGAAGGTGCAAAGTGCGCAAAGATAATACCATGTAATATAATTCTTTGCGACCTTTGCGGTTAATGGATTTCTTTCTTTGGGACACCCCCTAGATGTTCATTTCATATTTTTCCAGAACTTCTCTTCCGATCTTTGCATTTCTCTTCTTTTTTTATTTTCAAGAAGAATGTAATAAATTATCCCGATTGTTCCAAAAATGAAAAGACCAAAAAGAAGGTATTTAATGATGTTTGAAACATCAGACTGACCATACGTTGCTAAATTTGTTGTCTGAACAGAAGCATCAATTGATTCACTTACTTTTGATCCAACGTTGATACTGAAAATATTCTTCATAAAGAAGAGTAAGAAGAACGTCAACAGACCTGATGCAACAGGACAAATAATCCATGCAATACCAATTTCCCCGAGTACTTTAAAATTGATATTCCTTGCACCTTTGTACAAACCAATTCCAAGAATACATCCCACGATGACCTGAGAACTTGAAACAGGAACCATCGGAATAGGAGGTAATCCTGTTTTTACAATTAAATTGGAAAGTCCGGTTGATGAAAAGATAAAAAGAACAAGTGATTGAGCTAATACGACCACCAGCGCAGCTTCCGAAGAAAGTTCCAATATGTTGCTTCCTATTGTTTGCATTACTTTCCAGGAATATGTGAGAATTCCGGTGGCGCAAGCAAGGCCTCCCAGAAGAAATAGTTGCTGGCTTGAGTTCAGCGTGAATATCCACAGGTCGAGATTCTTAAGATTAAAGGCCGGAATAAAAACTCCCATCACATTGGCAATGTTGTTAGCACCAAGACTATAGGCTCCGAAAGCACCGACCAAAATTAGCCCTGTTTTAATATAGGATTCAAACCTTATAAGATGAATCCTTGTCGATTTCTTAAATTTCTTTACAATTATATATAACAATATTGCTAAGGCCGCTCCGATGACAGGTCCTGCAATCCATGCCAATACTATCTTTTCTAAAGTATTACTGTCTGTACGGTTCCCTGTAAAAAAATTCCATCCAATTATTGCACCTACTATTGCCTGGGTTGTGGAAATAGGAAGTGCAAACTTTGTCATCATGTAAATCGTTATTGCAGCAGCTAGTGCAAGTGTGAATGATCCTCCGATTGCATTAACGGCACCCAGTTTACTAAGTGTTTGTGATGTCCCTGAACCCTGAATTACTGCACCAAGAATAAAGAAGACTGAGGCAATGATAGCAGCTTTCCTGAATGTCACCATCTTTGAACCAACCGCAGAACCAAAAATATGCGAGGCATCATTTGCCCCGAGGGACCATCCCAGGAAAAGACCGCTTGTCAAAAAAAATAATATCATATCAATTGAATTTATTTATTGGGCTCACGACTCACGACTCACGACACAAGGAAAATATTCCTTGTCGGCCTTGTGTCGTGCGCCTTGCGCCCTGTGTCGTCTTACATTACGATCTTTATCGCCATGCCTGAAAGCAGATCTGCGGCTTTCTGAGCCAGATCGGAAACATTTTCAATATGATGGATTATATATCTTAAATGTGCCTTATGTGCGAGATCCAGCTCATCCATCTGCTGAAAAATAATCTTCTTGGTGCTGAATGAGATTTTATCGGTCTCACTTTCAAAATAATAGACCTTTAGCAACTTTTCCCTTACTGTATAAGGTGCTTTAAAATATGCTCTTGCTGCGGGTACAAGTTCTTCAGCAGCATTTATAGAAGTTTCTGTAAGACTAATGAAGCTTTTATTAAGTGAAGAAGGAATATCAGGCATTTCAATGTTAATTTCATTTAAGGAGCTCTTAAGTGCATCAATAATTTCGTCGAGCTCATCAATAAGTGTACTGACTTCAGATCTGTGCTGCGGCAAAATGGAATGAGTAATCATCTCATTTTCAATTTCCCGCTGAAGCCTGTCAGCATTGGTTTCAAGATTATCAACTTTCTGAAGATGTCTGTGGAAAGCATCCATATCTTTATCGAGGTATGCTTTTATACCTTCTCTGAAAACCAGAAGCCCGAGATCTATATTATCAAAGAACTCATCAATCTTGATTATCAGGTTTTTAGTTGTTCTTGTAAATACTGGCATTTGGACTGGTTGTTAGATTATTATAACAAATATAAAATAAAAATAATCATTTGAGTGTTCTGCGATTTAATTGAGCAAAACTCATATCTGAGTGTCTTTTAGAAAATCTTTATATGTTAATAAGCAATCTATATGTATTATAAAGGAATTTGTGTTATTTTCGCGCGATTTATTTATCATATCAATCAAACTGTAAATGGCTTCAGCTGAATAACGTTTAATGGGAATATGAAGATGAGATATAAACAAGACTCAACTGAAGGATCTGCATTTACTGAAAAATTAAAAAATGCTTTTATTGGAAGGGCAAAAGCCATTCAGGACAAAGGGATATTTCATAAATTAACCTTAATAGCATTTTTTGCTTGGATTGGACTGGGAGCGGATGGTATATCATCATCGTGTTACGGACCGGAGGAAGCATACCGAAATTTACAGGGGCATCCCGCTTTAGCCATTTTTGTTGCTCTTGGTACCGTATTTACTATTGTAATAATTAGTTCAAGTTATAACCAGATTGTCCGTCTTTTTCCGCATGGTGGTGGAGGATATCTGGTAGGAAGTAAACTGTTGTCGCCTACAACCGGAATGATATCTGGTTCTGCCCTTATAATCGACTACGTTCTGACAATTACACTTTCTGTGTCCAGCGGTGCTGATGCTCTCTTTAGCTTTTTCCCGGTTGAATGGCAGCCATTTAAGCTCACCTTTGCACTTTCGGGAGTTTGTTTTCTTATTTTGTTAAACTTAAGAGGCGTTAAGGAGTCGGTACTCTCTCTTACTCCAATATTTGTAGTCTTTATCACTACTCATGTGGTGGCCATTTTATATGGTATTTTTATGCATTCCTCTAATTTTGCAGAGGTTGCCAGTCATACTACGCATGAAATCCATTCGACTGTCAATCAGTTTGGTTTTTTTGCTACATTCTTTATCATTCTTCGGGCATACAGCATGGGAGCAGGAACTTATACCGGAATTGAAGCTGTAAGTAACGGTATGCCAATTCTTCGTGAGCCTAAAGTTGCGACAGCCCGGAAAACCATGTTTTTGATGGTGATCTCACTTTCGTTTATGGTGTTAGGTCTTATGATATGCTATATGCTCTTTAATGTACAATTAGATACCCACAAGACATTAAATGCCGTCTTATTCGATAATCTGACGGCCGGTTGGGGCTATTTCTGGTCAAGAAGTTTTGTTCTCATAACACTGATATCAGAAGCTGCATTATTGTTTGTTGCTGCACAAACAGGATTTATTGATGGACCAAGAATTATGGCAAATATGGCAATCGATCATTGGTTTCCAAAACGATTTGCTTCCCTCAGCGACCGGCTTGTGACTATGAACGGAGTTTTGTTGATGGGTACCGGATCTCTTATTATAATGGTTTTATCTAAAGGTTCAGTTGCATTACTTGTAGTGCTCTATAGCATTAATGTGTTCATTACATTTACCATCTCTCAGGTTGGAATGGTGAAGCATTGGTGGCAGATGAGAAGAAAGCACTTACCCTGGAAACGTAAATTAGCTATAAATGGAATAGGCCTGATACTTACTTCCTTTATCCTTGTCTCCGTAATCATTATTAAATTTGGACAAGGTGGCTGGGCTACTTTGTTTATAACAGGTTTTTTGATATTAATAGCGATAAATATTAAACGTCATTATTTTAAGACTGCCATAAAACTTCAAAAGCTCAGATTAAGCGCTTTTAAGGAAATTGAAAAGCTGATCCATCAGCGTCCGTGTGAAGACAGAAACCTGAAAAAAGTCAGATTTAAAAAGGAGGGCAAAACTGCAATTATATTAGTCAGTGGTTTTGGCGGAACAGGATTATACACATTTTTGCGAATTCTCGAAAACTTTAAAGGGGTATATGACAATATAGTTTTTGTCAGGATTGGCATAATTAATTCCAAAATTTACAGAGGCACAGTTGAGCTGGAACATTTTAAAAAACAGGTAAAAGAGGACGGTGATAAGTATGTAAATGTTGCCAATCAATTTGGTTTGTATGGAAAAAGTCTCTGGACAATTGGAACAGATCCTGTAAACGAAATCTACAGGATTGTGAAAAGAATAAGGCCAAGATTGTCGGGTGCGGCTTTTTTCGGTGGACAATTAGTGTTCTCCAAAACATTCTACCTTTCTAAATTATTGCATAACCATACAATTTTTTCCATTCAGAAGAGATTTTTTAAATTTGGTATTCCCATCGTTATTTTCCCTATTAAGATTGAATAATCTACCCCTAAATCCCCCTTGGGGAGATCTACCCTTTGTACACATCTATTGAGTGATTCTTTATATAAAGTCTCTCTGAGATGACCAGAAACTGCACAGGTTGGGAGCAGGAGATTCCTCACTTCTGCCCTCCACTACTTAACAAAGACTGTCATTCCGAACGAAGTGAGGAATCTCCTGCTGATGACCAGTAATTCTAATAATATAAGGTATTTAATTCTGATTATTCCACGTTAAATTAACAATGTGTATAAAAGGTAGTTTGGAGGTGTTCCTATATCTCTTTGCAGCAATTTTTTGCGAAGCCTGGGTAGCCATATTTACGAAATCTTTATAGGTTTAATATTCTTTTTTACAAAACCTTTACAAATTCTGTTGCAATTTTGTATTGTAACAAATTTTATAAAAACGACTGGTCTTTTACTTATATTAAAGCTATTCGGTGGTTTAATTCTTCTCTTCATACTTGGACGCATAGTTGGTCATCTTTTTAAATTAGACAAATATTATGAAGATATTCACAAGTATAAAAACGAAAATATTAAATGGTGCGGAAATGAAGATGATCAAAATTATGGCAATTAAATAATAATTAATAAAATACAATGAGAAACTTTTTTATAGCAACATTTTTGCTGATAACATCAGCATCATTTGCTCAGGCAGACAGCAGTAAATCTTCACTTACGTTTTCAGGTTACACTGAAGTGTATTATAGTTATGATTTCGGAAATCCCGGTAATCACGAGCGACCATCTTTCTTTTACAATTTCAACAGACATAATGAAGCGAATCTGAATCTTGGATTCATCAATGCGAGTTATGCTGCAAAAAAT
>JADGPU010000145.1 GCA_017882305.1 Bacteroidales bacterium
GCGGGACGAGCTCACCGAAGGTAATCTCCCCCTCCCATTTTTTAATTCCCGAAATGATCATATCAACCATATAAGATGTGTAAATAATATAACTTTTGCCAATAATTGTGTAACGGTTTAATTAGCAGCTTCTCTTATCTTTCGTCAATAATTTTAATAAAAAACAAAATGAAGAAAGCAGGTATTTTTATTATAGTGATTGGATTAATATTGACCATCTTTACCGCTATAACTTTTTTCACCAGGGAGAAAGTAGTAGATATCGGAAGTCTCAAAATTACTGCAAACAAACCGCATCATCTCAGTTGGTCACCTCTAATTGGTATTGCCGTTATGGGAGTTGGCGGAGTTGTTGTATTTATGTCTCCTAAGAAATAGTTAACTCCCCCTCTGCCGGTAACAACTTTGTGCCCTTTGACCACTGAAGCCCTGGCGAAGGTGCTTTGTCGCGTTCTGCCTTTTAAGCTTAATACGTGAATGATGTAACTTTTATGAAGAGTTATGTAAGAGATATCGGAATTAATAACCTCACCTTTGTGATGTGATTTTTTTTTCACTGCTAAAAGTTTAAAAATGAAAAAAAATAAACAATCATTTAAAGCGGGTTTAAATAATATTAATTACATACCAAAAATGAAAAAAAATGAAAAATTGCAAAATGAGATTCATTTTGCAATAAGTCGGAAACCATTATTGAATATTCTTGAAACTGGTGCCTATACAAGAGTCGGAAGGTACTTTAAAATATTCAGTTACTTAGTCCTGTTTACAGGAATAGGATTAATCTTCAGCTCCTGCATGGGAGGATATATTGCATCAGAACCAGCCTACGTGGACTATGCAAGACCACAACGCCAATATGATAACCAGATCTGGATTGATGGTGATTGGGGCTGGAACAGCCAAAGCCATGTATATGTACAAAAAACAGGTTATTGGACACAACCAAGGCAGGGTCATTCATATGTAGCAGGTAGCTGGCAGACAACCCAACGCGGAAAATCATGGACTAAAGGTCATTGGCAGAAAGATAACGTTAAGAAAGATAATCGGCAGAGAGATAACCGCCAGAATAACAATGGCAACAGGTAATTATGTAGAAAATTCATAATCCGCCCATCAGGTGAACAATTCGTTAAGTATTTACTTTTTAAAATTGTGTTTGCCTGCAGGAATTCTGAATATATTAAATGAAGCCAGAAACCGTTCAGGTCTCTGGCTTCTGATTTATACATGACCTCCACCAGTAAGAGTAGCTGTCTTGTTTAGATTTTAATACCTTTTACAGATAGGAAGTGTGACATTGATCATAGGATAAATAAGTCTAAAATTTAACCCGTTACAATAAATAGAATATGTAAATCATATAAACTTGTTATGAAATTATGTAACGATTCTGTCTGATTAACCGGATACCTTTGTCCAGGATAGTTTCAATAACTTTATTATAATGTCAAATCTCCTATTAATAGACGGTTTAGTTCTGATGAAAGTATGGGCCCTGGGATATTTTATATTGCATTTTACCGGAATAATTCATATTCTCCCGGCAATAGCAGCCTTTGCCTTTTTTCTAAGGTTTCTTTATAATAGGTCACTGACACAAAATATAGACTAATAAACTGTTGACATTTATATGTGGAACCGCGAACCACTTTAAAGGAAATTTTGGGGTTCTTTAATACACTGAGTCTTTTTAATTCAAAAATATCAGGTTTTCTGATACTCTTGAATTTATTCTAATTATTTGAGATAATGAAGCTCTATATTAAAAATATGGTGTGTTGTCGTTGCAAAGCGACAGTTGAATCTGAACTGGACAAATTAGGAATACTATATGTTTCAGTGGAGATAGGTGAAGTGAATATTAAGAAAAAACTAACTTCAGTGCAACATCATTTGCTGTACCTGGCATTAGAACAATTTGGATTTGAATTGATAAATGACCAGAAAAATTATCTTATTGAGAAATTGAAGAGGGCCATATTTGATCTTGAGATGTACTCAGACGAAGACCTGAAAACCAGTTATTCGGATTTCATTAGTATGAGAGTAAATGACAACTTCATTTCCCTGAACACACTCTTCTCAGAGATAGAAGGCATTACCATTGAAAAATTTATAATCAGACAAAAGGTCGAACTGGTAAAAGAATTACTCGACCATAACAATCTCAATATTACGGAAATTGCAGTTAAAATGCATTACAGTAATGTGGCACATTTATCCAGCGAATTTAAAAGTATTACAGGACTGACCCCGTTACACTTCAGGCAGCTTCGACATATAAGTTACAAAAATCAGTCGATTAATTGAAAAGGTAAAAAAACTTACTTTAATGAATACAAAGCATCTCGAACACCCAAATGTACTGAGATCCAAAAAAACTTCACTTTCCGGAAATGCTGAAAGTTCAAAATTGTTGGTTGTACCATGTGCCACTTCCAATAGCAGTTCATTCTCTGACAAACAGCTTTTATATCGATTAAGAGAAATGGAAGAACTCAATACCAGTTTGGAAATACTTGTTGAACAACGCACAAGTAAGCTATTAGAAATTGTCTCCACAAATGGGAAATTTCTTTCGATTATCGCTCACGATTTGAGGAGCCCCTTCAGCTCAATCATAGGTATTCTGGAATTGTTGAAACTAAGTCTGAAAGAATTTAATAAAGACGAAATTGAAGAATATATAAACCTTGTTTATAATTCAGCAAATAACACTCTTGTCCTTCTTGATAACCTTCTGGTATGGGCAGTTTCTCAAAATAAGGAGAAAAACTTTAAACCGGTTAAAATTAATCTGTACGAATTGTTAAGGGAAGAAATTGAAAATCTTAAAACATTAGCCAGACAAAAACAAATTGCAATAAGCCACTCTATTAAACCTGATTTAAATGTAACTGCTGATCTTCAGATGGTTAAAACAATACTCAGGAATCTGATTAACAATGCTATAAAATATACAAATATTAATGGCGAAATCGCAATAAATGCATGCGAGATCAAACAATTTGTTGAAGTATCGGTAAAAGACAACGGTATTGGAATTTCATCGGAGAACCAGAGAAAACTCTTTAAAATAGACACGTTTCATTCAACCCCCGGAACTCATGATGAAAAAGGTACCGGATTAGGTTTATTGCTTTGTAAAGAATTTGTTGAATTGCACGGAGGAAACATCCGGATAGAGAGCGAAGCAGGGAAAGGAAGCAGATTTGCATTCACGTTACCACATTATATATAGTAACCATCTCACATTTTAAATTCTTAGTCACCTGTGAATTATGTAACATTTTAATATAATTATGTAACATTTCCATTTTTTAAAACTATGATTTTTATTACTTCAAGACTTAAAGAATCAAACTAATGAAAACTCTGATAATCGGATTTCTTGCATTATTCACCTGGGGAGCATTATCAACCTATTATTATGTATGTAAGATAAAAGGATTTTGTCATGAACAGATCTCTGTCATGAGCAGTGTTGTCAACCCTGAAAATGTCAAGACTGTTGACAGTTTAAGTAAACCAGTGGTACCTGAACAGAAACCAATCCCCGAAAGTATGCTGATCTACTTTGCGTTTGATAAATCTGAATTTAATTCCGGGACTATTTCTGACAAGTATCTGAATGAATCACATCAGTACCTGGATCAAAACCAGCAGGCCAGGCTAAGTATCACAGGTTACACTGATGCAATCGGATCCGATGAATATAACCTGGCCCTGGGTTTCCGCCGCGCTAAAAGTGTTCAGTTATATTTTGAAAGCAAAGGGATACCTGCAAACCGGATTATTGTTGAATCCAGGGGCAAAAAAGAACCGGCTGATAATAATAGTACAACAACAGGAAGAGCAAATAACAGGAGAACATTAATTACTATAAAACACTAAAACCATGAATACTTTAACAATTCTTTTGGCACAGACAAAAAGTGGGGCAACCTTTGAAATAATTTTCATGCTGCTGGGTTCTGCAATCATTGGATATCTGACAGCCTGGCTTTATTATAAGTCAGTTTATGAAAAAAAGATTAAAGTTATTGAATCAGAAAAGCACGAATTGAATAACCGCATTGTTAACCTTGATGCTAAAATACTTAATCTGAAGAAAAGTCTGAGTGAAAAATCAGAAGAGACAGAACATCTCATTCTGGAGATTAATGCTCTTAAAGCGCTTCATGCAGAAGCTGTTCATGAAACAGACGATATGACCTTAAAAAACAAAAGAAACGAACAATTACTATACGAAAAGGATGAAGCTTTGATTAATATAGCGCAACGAAAGCACCTGCTGGATTACAAGAGTTTTGGAACAGCTACGGAAGCTGAGAAAGATGATCTGAAAATGATCAGCGGGATTGGTCCTTTTATTGAGGAAAGACTTCATGCATTAGATATTTACACTTTCAGACAGATAAGTAAATTCACTCCTCAGGATATTGATACAATCAATGATGCCATTATATACTTTTCAGGCAGGATCGAAAGGGATGAGTGGGTTGCACAGGCACAGGAACTTGTTCGCAGCGAAGATCTGAGGACTGATCTTTTTAAACGTATTAGTGAAAGAAAGACCAGGATTTACTACGACAGAATAGGTATTGCCAAAAAAGAAGAAGCAGATGATCTGACCATCATCAGCGGAATTGGAGGATGGATTCAGGAAAAACTTAATGTACTTGATATATATACGTTCAGACAGATCAGCAATTTCACCAAAGAAGATATTGTAACTGTTACCGAAGCAATTGAATATTTCCACGGTAGAATTGAAAGAGATGAATGGATACTTCAGGCAAAGGAACTGATCAGGATTGCAGGCAAAAAATCGGAACTTCTTAAGCGCATAAGGGACAGAAAGGATAGAATTTATTACGACAGGCTGGGTATTGCTCATAAACACGAGGCTAATAATTTAACCCTGATTGACGGACTCGGATTATGGGTTGAGGAACGTTTAAACACACTGGGGATATATACTTTTAGTCAGATCAGCAGACTCACCCACACTGATATTGAAACTATTACTGAGGTACTTGAATTAATTCCAGGCCGCATCGAGCAGGATAACTGGGTAGGTCAGGCCCGCGAACTGGCAAAAAATAATATGCATGAACCGACTACGATGCCTTAAACATAAGATGAAATATCTTTGGTCATAATTAAAACAGATAAAGTACTTAAAATTAATTTAAGTGAAACCCGGCAATACAAAATCAGCACTCTCCGCAAAAAAAGTAACTTCTGATTCAGATAATAGTTTGTTCCCGATAGTAGGTATCGGAGCATCAGCTGGCGGTCTGGAGGCATTAGAACAATTTCTGGGAAATGTGCCTGAAAACAGTGGTATGGCATACATTGTTGTGCAACATCTCGATCCGACGCACAAAGGAATGCTTCCTGAGTTGCTACAACGGATTTCCAAAATGACAGTTTTCCAGGTAAAAGACCGTATGGTTGTAAGGCCAAATTGCATTTACGTCATTCCGCCGAATAAAACAATGTCTATATTTAAAGGAATGCTTCATCTGCATAAGCCTGTGCAGGCCAGAGGACAACGCCTTCCGATTGATTTTTTCTTAAACTCCCTCGCTAAAGACCGAAAAGAACTGGGTGTTGGTCTTATTCTTTCGGGTATGGGCTCAGACGGCAGTTTAGGTATACGTGCCATAAAAGAAAAAAACGGCATAGCTATGGTGCAGGAACCGGGAAGTGCAAAATTCGATAGCATGCCCCGTAATGCCATCAATTCTGTACCTGTCGATATTGTGGCTCCACCAAACGAATTGTCACGCAGGCTCAAAGAATTCCTTAAACATATTCCTGTCCTGATAACTGAACCGGACATTGAGATTAAAGACAAGAGTTCACTTGAAAAAATTATTATTTTGCTCCGGACTTATACCGGTAATGACTTCTCATTATATAAAAAAAATACTTTTTACCGTCGTATTGAACGACGTATGACTATACATAAAATTGATAAGATTGCGTCCTACGTACTATTCCTGAATGAAAATCCTAAGGAAATTGAGATCCTTTTCAGGGAATTACTGATCGGTGTAACTAATTTTTTCCGCGATGCGGAAGTTTGGGAAAAATTAAAAAAAACTATTTTGCCGGACATAATAACTAAGCTTGAACAAGGTTCAATTCTCAGGGCCTGGGTACCAGGTTGTGCAACGGGTGAAGAGGCATACTCATTAGCCATTGTGTTTAAAGAAGTTCTTGAAAAAATCAATCCGCATGGAGGATTTTCTTTACAGATATTTGCAACGGATCTTGATAATGAAGCAATTGAGATAGCACGAAAAGGTATTTTCCCTGCAAGCATTGCTGAACATGTTTCACCGGAACGACT
>JADGPU010000063.1 GCA_017882305.1 Bacteroidales bacterium
ATTTTCTTCCATCAATGATATGGTTGAAATAAAATATAATGATAGTGGAACCGCATTTATTGTTGCAGGCAATTTATATGGTTCAGAGGTAGATACACCCAGGAATGATGCAAGTATTGGGTTGGTATTACTATCCGATACCAAAGGTGAAATAAAGGTTGTACCACCGGCAGAGAGCAGTCTCATGATTAAAGGTGAAGTGAAAGTTATCAGGAAGATCAAATTGGCTTCAGGAAAAGATGCATTTCTGTTCGCGCTAAATAATGATTCACTGAAATTGCTTGAATTCAACTTAAAACATTAGTAAATGACATAGTTTGTCAGCGATCCATAATTAAAGATTATGAAAAATTTAAATTGTTTACCTGCATTGATTTTTATTTTAGGTACCATAGGCTTCCTTGACATGAACCTGAAAGCTCAGGAAAAGAAAATCACAGATCCACGAGGTAAAATGACACCCTGGAATGAAGGTGCCTGGATAACCGGGAATTATCGGAATGTATTTCTTGAAGCCGGATATAATCAGGCAGATATTGATTCAAAACTTGCAAAAGCATATTTCGATATATTTGAGGGACCTAAAAAAGTATATTTTGAAATTGGAGATTCAATGGCATATGTTTCCGATGTTAAAAATCATGATGTCAGAACTGAGGGACTTTCATATGGAATGATGGTCGCTGTACAACTAAATAAAAAAGATGTTTTTGACCGTTTGTGGCGTTGGGGTAAAGCTTATCTGCAACATCAGAGCGGACCGCGTGAAGGTTACTTTGCCTGGAGCATTAATCCTCAGACCTTAAAACATAACTCTGAAGGTTCTGCTTCTGATGGTGAACTTTATTTCATAACTGATCTTTTATTTGCAGCTAACAGGTGGGGAAATAATACCGGGATTAATTATTATGCGGAAGCCAGAAGAATTTTAGATGCTATGTGGGCTAAAGATGGAACCGGCGGGACAATGAATCTTATTAATGTAGAACACAAACAGATTACTTTTACCCCGGATAATTTCGGATATAACTGGACTGATCCGTCCTACCATCTGCCGGCTTTTTTTGAAATATGGGCTGAATATGCCAAAGACGGAAGAGAACAATTTTATCGTGATTGTGCCGATACAGCAAGGAAGTTTCTTCACAGAGCTTGTCATCCGGTAACGGGTCTCAATTCAGACTATGCCGAGTTTAGCGGCGCTCCTCATTCAACTCAATGGATGCCTGCAGCTTTTCGCTATGATTCATGGAGAGTCCCAATGAATATTGCTATGGACTATTCCTGGTTTGCAAAAGATAAGGATTGGCAGCAGGATTATGCCAGGCACATTCAGAATTTTCTTTCTGGCAGAGGTATTAATACTTTTGAAGATCAGTATAATTTAGATGGTTCTCTGCCAGATTTCATTCTTCAGGCAGGAGGATATAAAAAATTACGTCATTCTCTTGGCCTGGTGGCTACAGCTACTTCTGCATCCATCATGGGAACACAGGAGAACAGCTGGAAATTTGTAGATGCTTTATGGAATACCAAACTCGAACCATATTCAGATGGGTATTTTGATCCTTATTATGACGGTCTGTTATATCTTTTCAGTATAATGCATCTAAGTGGTAATTATAAGATTATTAAACCAAATTTTTATAATTGACCGCCACCATTTATAGTTTTGATTGTTCCATCCCGATTATATTCCAATTCAACTACTTTAAGACTCCGCAACCATGTTTTTCCACCCGATGGAATACTGTCGTGATGGAATAAGTACCATTTACCTTTGAATTCTACAATAGAGTGATGGGTTGTCCAACCGACTACTGGAGTCAGGATTACTCCCTGATAAGTAAATGGTCCATAAGGATTATCTCCGATGGCATAACACAATAAGTGGGTGTCGCCTGTCGAATAAGTGAAGTAATACTTGTCATTATACCGGTGCATCCATGAAGCTTCGAAGAAGCGTCTTTCTGTTTGTCGGGCTTTCATCCGGTTACCATCCGGATTCAGTAAAATAACAGGATGGGGTTCTTCAGCAAACCCGAGCATATCGTCCGACAAACGAACAACCCTTGACGGAAGTGCTGATTCATCACCTGAAGGCAAATATGCACATTCCAGGGCTTTATTATCTTGGTAACGCTGTAACTGTCCTCCCCATAAGCCTCCGAAATACATATAATATGCATTATCCGAATCCTGGAATACAGCCGGATCGATGCTATAACTTCCTCTGATCGGATCGGGTTGAGGAATGAAAGGACCGGCAGGATTGTCGGATATTGCAACTCCCAAACGAAATATATCGGTTCTGTCTTTCAACGGGAAAAACATGTAATATTTACCGTTCTTAAATGCTACATCGCAGTCCCACAACTGGCGCCCGGCCCAGGCTATATCGCTTGTTTTAAGAACAACACCATGGTCAGTCAACTGCTCATTTTCAATATCGGAGGTAGAGAATACGTGGTAATCATTCATATCAAAATGATCACCATTATCATTTTCGGGAATACCCGATTCCCGGTCGTGTGATGGATATATGTACAATTTTCCATTGAATACATGAACAGCAGGATCTGCCATGAAATCATTGTCAACCAGGTATTTTGCTTGTTTCATTGCTTAACCTTTTATTTTTTTGACATTTTAATTATTTCATCAACTAGGCTCTTACGATTGTTATTGCGGTCGAAAAGTACCGGATAATACAATTCAATTTATTTTTTCTCTGCTTTCCCTTCGGGCCTTCAATTCCATCTCAATTTTAACTTCCATTTTCTTGTCAATAACATAGAAAAACAGCAACCCAACACCCAAAAAGAAAGGGATGGAAGGATATATGCTGACAAGCATTCTTGCTCCGGCAGCGACAGTTTCAGGTTGAATAATTGCATGGCCTGCAACCGCACTTTGTTTAGGAATATAGCCGTATAAACTCAATATCCATGCAACCAAAGCGCCTCCGATAGAAAGGCCTGTTTTAAGGCCTACCATCATTGCCGAGAAGATTATTGCAGTTGCCCTGCGATTTGTTTTCCATTCGGAATAATCAGCAACATCAGCAATCATCGCCCAGAGAATCGGGATGGTAATTCCGTATGAAAATCCATGCAAAATTTGTGAAACAAACATCAGGATTATATTATCGGGTCTGAAAAAGATAAAGATCAGAACAAAAATGGCTGCAGTGAGTAAGCCATATTTGTAAACATCACGTTTGCCATATTTATCTGCAAGTTTTTTTGAGAATGAGATACCAACAATCATGAAGATAATGCCACCGGCATTAAACAAACCAAAGCCCGCTGCAATTGGATCTGATCCAAAAAAATTAATACCTACAGCAGATAAATCAGAAATAAAAGGACTAATAAAATCAGTAAGTGCAAGCTTATCTACATAATTATTAAAATAATACACATAAGAACCACCTTTCATCGCCAGAGTGATGAACACCAATATTGTTAAGATGAGCATTATTAACCAGGGCCTGTTCTTCGAAAGATCAGACAGGTCATCCTTAACTGATGATTTTTGCTCCAGACGTGGAATGATGCGCTCTCTGGTTGTAAAAAAAGTTATAAGGAGCATGATTGTTCCAACAGCTGCCAACCATGTCATTACTGCTTCGATGCCCACCGCTTTGTCTCCATTGCCTGCATATTCAATAATTGGGAGCATAAAAACCTGTATAAAAAACTGGGCAAACATTACTGCAACAAACCGGTACGATGAGATACTGTTTCTTTCTCCCATGTCACCTGTCAGCACACCGCTCAGAGCTGCATATGGAAGATTACTTGAAGCATACATCAGCAACAGAAGCGTATAAGTTACAGCGGCGTAGATTAATTTTCCTTTGTATGAAAAATCCGGTGTTGAAAAGGCCAGAAGTGCAATAACTCCAAGAGGGATAGCAGTGAATAAAATCCAGGGCCGGAATTTACCCCATTTCGAATTGGTCCGGTCAGCCAACACTCCGATTATTGGATTAAATATGAATGCGGCAACTAAGCCGACCGAAAGCATTATAATTGAGGCATCTTTATTTTTTAGCCCATAAATATCGGTATAGAAATAAGCCAGATAAGTAATTAAGGTCTGGAAAACCAGGTTTGCAGCAAGGTCCCCAAGGCTATACCCTATTTTTTCGAGCACCGAGACTTTTTGAGAGGTTTGACTCATTGTAGTAGTATATTAAGGTTTGGGCTATTTAAACAATAGTTGTGCAAAATTAAACAGGTTATTTCTCCAGACAGGCCATGTATGCCCGCCGAGATATTCGCTGTATGTGTATTTTATATTCATTTCATCGAATTTAGAAAGCATGATTTTGCAGTTTTTGAAAGCTATATCTTCCTGTCCTCCCATGGAAATCCATATCTGTTTCAAATCCGAATTTATTTTATCTGCATTCTTTTTCATAAAATCATATTGTGCATCGGCTATATTATCCTGCATACCTGATATCCAGCCAGAACTAAAGATTCCTAAGTATGAAAATAATCCGGTATTGTATATTCCTGTATAGAGTGTCTGTATGCCTCCCATCGATAAACCTGCAAGTGCACGATTTTCAGGGTCATTTTCAGCACGAAAGTTCTTTTCTACAAAAGGAATTACCGATTGTTTCAATTCAGCAGTGAAGGCTTTCAGCATGTTTTCACCAAAACCATTTCCTCCGATAGAAAAGTTGCCGTCCATCATAATGATAAGCATAGGTTTTGCTTTTTTTTCTGCAATAAGATTGTCCATAATTATGTCTGTTTTCCCTTGTTCAGCCCAGCCTCTTTCATCCTCGCCACCACCATGTAACAGATACAAAACCGGGTATTTTTCGCTGGTATTCACATCATAACCGGCAGGTGTGTAAATGAAGAAGCGGCGCCAGCTTCTTGTTACTTCAGAGAAATAACGCTTTAAGCGTATGTCGCCATGCGGGACATCTTTTAATTTGTAATAGCCATCGCCTTTAAAAGGAACTTCTATACAACTTGCCATTCGTCCCATACCGTAAAAAGCTTCGCTGGACGGGTCGCATACTGCAAGCCCATCAATTATTAATGAGTAATAGTGAATGCCTTCGCTTAATGAATCCGTTGTAATGCTCCAGATTCCGTCACTGTTTTTCAACATATCGTATTTCCTGACTAAATCAAGTTGCACTTTTTGCGCATCAGGCGCTTTAATTTGAAATACAGCCCTTCCATCAGGCATAATTTGAGGGTATTTAGCACTTCTTACATTGGTTGCAGCCGGTGTTCCAAGAACGCTATATTCATTGAAGGAAGAGATATCAACAGGTTTGAATAGAAGTTGGGAAAACATATATAAATCATTTTTCCATACTTTGAAGTCGTGAACACCTGGTTCAATGTAAAAAATGTGAGGAACGCTTTTCACAACAAGATAATCGTGAGTACGCTGGCTGAAACTTATCAGACCATCATTATCGCCGCATGAGATCCAGAGTACTTTTAGTTTTTTCTTTGTTTCATCCGGAACCGGCACTAATAATTCCGGTGTTTTTGTATTCGGCGCAGAAGAAAAACCTCCTATCCATGCAAATTTATCCAGGTTGCCAAGACCGAAATTCAGCGATTGTCCGCCACCCATCGATAAACCGGCTATTGCCCTGTTTTCACGGTTGGTAAGTACCGGATATTTTTTCTCAACAAATGGAATTAAATCATTTAGCAAGTCTTTCTCAAAATTAGCGAATGCCTCCACCTTATCCGGGGCCATTATATTACCTGTGGCCCGGTCGTCTTTCATAGCACGGCCGTTTGGCATGATCACAATCATGGGCTGTAATTTATTTTCTGCATACAGGTTATCCAGAATGATCTGAGGCTGACCCCCTTTCAGCCATTCTCTTTCGTCGCCACCAATGCCATGTAAAAGATACAGTACCGGATATTTTCTGGCTTTGGTATAAAAAGGAGGAGTGTAAACCAGCGCTTTACGTTTCGTACCAACTGTTTTCGAATAATATATAATGGTGTCAACTTTCCCCTTTTTTATTTCATTACGGGGAGTATCATAGCCAGATGGAGAATGATTTATTATATTCTGGCCTTTAACCTGAAAGCCTACTGCTAATGTTATTATAAATAGTATTGTTTTCATCTTATTCTGATATTACCTGTTATTTTGAAATCATGATTTTTGATGTTTTTAAGTCTTTTGGATCTGAACTATTTCCATAGTAAACATCATACTCGCCCGGAACAACAGTCATTCTGCCTGTCGGCCTGTCAAAAAATTCAAATGAGTCATAAGGCAAACTGATTACAGTCTGACCTGTTTTTCCGGCAGCAATACTCAACCGTTGGAATCCCTTTAGGGTTCTTAGTGGTCCGTCACTGTCGTTTACTTTGTGAACATAAACCTGGACGATTTCGGTTCCATCACGTCTTCCAAGATTAGTAACAGGGATTGTAACTACGACTGCTTCGTTATTCCTGATCTCTGTTGTGCTGAAATTTGCAGCTCCAATTGAGAATTTTGTATAGCTTAAGCCAAAGCCGAATGGGAATAAGGGATCGGACATGAAGCGGTAGGTACGACCTTTCATTGAATAATCTTCAAAGTCGGGCAACTGCTGTGAAGTCCTATAGAATGTTACAGGCAGTTTGCCCGATGGGTTATAGTCTCCAAAGATGACATCGGCAACAGCCTGGCCTCCTGATTCGCCGGGGTACCAGGCCTGGAGAATTGCGTCACAGCTTTCTGTTTCAAGGGTTAATGCAATTGCGGAACCGGAACAGTTCACATATACTACTCTCTTCCCGGACTGCTTCAATGCTTTCAGACAATTGCGCTGCACAGATGGTAATTCAATGCTGGTGCGGTCACCATTTTTGAAACCTGTGTATGATACCGGCATTTCTTCACCTTCCAGCTGGCCCGAAAGTCCACCAACAAAAATTACTACATCATATCCTTTAAGTTTTTTAATTAACCCGGTATAATCGATGTCGACTTCTTTGCCAAAGTCAAACTCTAAGTTTGCTTCCCAATTGTTAAGTTGTGCGTACCTGAATGCAATCTTATATTTCTTTCCGTTTTCAACTTCTATTGGAATTCTGGAAGGGAGTGTCCTCCAATTATCATACACTGTCAATGACCGGTTATTTACCAACAATTCGAAATGCCCTGTCGCGCCACATTTGAAAACAAGTTCTTCAGTTTTTGATGCAACAAACTCTGTTTCAAACAAACCTGAGAAACCCTCTAGTTTTACGCCTGTTTCAAATTCATGCTGACCTGCTACAGTTAATTTTATTGGGTTTGTTATTTGTCGGGTAACGGCAGCATCGCCTTTTCCTTCCCTGTTGTTCCAGTAAGTAGCTTTTATTCCAGGTTTGCCTTCAAATGAAAAATAGGAGAAATAGCTATTTGTTACTTTATCTTCAGCCAGATCGCAGCCAGTGTCGTAAAAAACATTATCGGCAGAAACCTTCGACGAAATTCCATCAAGAATGGAGATGGTCTTTACAGGCGTTCCATTGTAATTTCCCCAGAGCATTGGTTTATTGTCGGCATTTGGTCCGATAACTGCAACTTTTTTACCTTTACTTAATGGGAGAATATTGTTTATATTCTGAAGGAGTGTCATCGATTCGCGTGCCATATCTAATGCAAGTTTGCGATGTTCTTCATTGTTTATGACCGAAGGAGGGATCTTAGTCCAGGGGACAATAGAATCTTCGTCCATTTCACCCAGATCAAAACGGCCTGTTAATATACGCATCAGGTGTTTGTTGATCTCTTCTTCCTTAACCAGTCCCCGTGAAACAGCATCAGGTAATTTTTTAAAAGGATAGTCTTGCCACACACATTCCACATCAGTCCCGGCTAAAACAGCTTTTGAAGCAGCATGTATGGCATCGGAAGAGACCTTATGACTTGTAAAAAAGTCAGTTACAGCACCGCAATCGGATACAACAAGGTATTTAAACCCCCAGTCATCACGAAGAATCTGTTGCAGTAACCTTGAATTACCACAGCAAGGCTCATCGTCCAATCGCTGATAGGCGCACATTACCTCTCTTACATCGGCTTTTTGAACCAGTGATTTGAATGCCGGTAGATAGGTTTCGTACAAGTCGCGGGGATCGAGATTGTTGAGATTAAGTTGGTGACGGCTCCATTCAGGACCCGAATGTACGGCATAGTGTTTGGCACACGCCAGAAGCTTTTTATATCTGGCATCGGCAGGCCCCTGAAGTCCTCTCACTACAGAAACGCCCATGCGGGAAGTCAGATAAGGATCCTCACCGTAGGTCTCCTGACCTCTTCCCCAGCGTGGATCGCGAAAAATGTTGACGTTTGGTGTCCAGACTGAAAGACTTAAGAAACGTTTGTTCTCTTGCCCTGACGCCCGGGCTTCATTAACTTTTGCACGCGCTTCATCAGAAGTTGCATCGAAAATCCTGAACAGTAATTGGTCATCGAAAGAAGCTGCCATTCCAATCGGCTCCGGGAATACAGTTACATTGCTGTTGTTGGCATAGCCATGAAGCGCTTCACTCCACCAGTTGAACCGTTTTATTCCCAAACGTGGAATCGGGTCGGACTGGTCGCACATTAATACTGCTTTTTCTTCTAAAGTAAGCCTCGAAATCAAATCCTTAGCCCGTTCTTCGGAACTTAGATGCGGGTTCTGAAAAGGCAATTGCTGTGCCCTGACACCTACTGACAAAATCACGAAAGTAGTAATGTAAAGTCCCTTTTTAATATTTGTTAAAAACTGTGATATCATATCAGTCATGTTAAATTTTTATAAGGAACCAAACCATTTTTATCAACCTGCTAAACTTATTTTCATGTTATTTCAATTTTCAATTTCTTCTGGTTACTGTTTTCTAATCTCAACTTTAATTTGTGTAAATGAATGTGCCGGAAAAGAATAGCTAATTCTGTTTTTATCAGTATTAATTACTTTTGCTACAGGTATATACTGACTTTGCTTATCATATGTAAAAGCATCGTTCAGTGTGTTTCCGGCAACAAGGGTGGCTTCTGCTTTAGCTGTGAACTCTCCGGATACTGAAATGATATCGGCAGTAATTGCTTTGTCTTTATGCCTGTTAACCACGTTGATAATAATATTGCCGGTCTCTTTTGAATATACCGTTGTTACGTCGAGATAAGGAATTCCCTTATATAAATCAGTATTGAAAGCATCACATTCAACATATGTATCGACAGATTTTCCAAGACAATTATTTGAAAATGATTTAAAAATATAGAATAAAGGTGTTTTAAAAGTTCCTTTATCTTTATCGCTTCCCAACAAAGAAGTAAGCATAGTGAAATTGGACATCTTAACTATATCAGCATGACGGATAAAAGAGTTAAAACATTGTGCTATTGGAAGGACTGACAATAAATTTCTCGACATAATTCCCCATTCATCCACAGAAATTGAGATTGGGTTCTTAAAATTGTGCATAACCCTGGCCACCTCAATCTCATCAGCTGTTACATTTATCTTCTCTTCGAAATCTAAAGCACTTTGTCCCATGTAATTATAGTAGTCAGGGGAGTTTTCCCAGTAACGGTGAATCGAAATATAATCAATCAGATCTCCAAGTCCAGAAAGAACTTTTCTGTTCCACTTAACCCATTGGCCGGATGATTCATAATAAGATGATCCGGATGCCACGAATTTTATAGTGTTATCAACAGATTTCATTGCTTTTGCTGCCTCCCGTCCAATCTTAACATAATCTTCGGCTGTCTTATGTCCAAGCTCCCATGGAGCTCCATCGACTTCATTTCCGAGGTCCCATATCTTTAAGTTATAGGGATCGGGATGTCCGTTTTTTGCACGAAGATCAGAAAACCAGGTTCCTTTTTTATAGTTGCAGTATTCCAGCCAGTTACATGCGTCTGTTATGTTGCCAAGACCAAGGTTTACGCAGACAATATTTTCACTTCCTATCGCTTTATTTAAAGCAATCCATTCATCAGTACCCACATGGTTGTTGTCGAGACCACCCCAGGCCAGGTTAATCCGGACCGGACGCTTATCCTTCGGACCTATACCATCCAGCCAGTTATATCCGCTTACATAATTACCCCCTGGCCACCGCATGTTTGTAACTTTAAGCTCTTTCATGGCTTCAACATAATCTTTCCTGAAGCCGTTCTCATCTGCAAGCTTCGAAGATGGATCGTACAAATTCCCATAGAGTGTATTGAAGCTGACAGTATCGGGCAATCCCATCATTTTTCCGCTGAAATGAATAGGTTCCATGAATACCCCGTAAATTTTTGGATCAATATCTCCGATTTCCCTGGAGATATCAATTTTAATCTTTGCATTCTGACCAAATAAGGAAAGTGGCAACACCAGCAATACAGTAAGAATTAATTTATTCATGGCAAATTAAGATATGTACTATAATTGTTTTTCATTGATAACTGCATTCTGAACCAATCAAAATCAACATGCCCACCTGTTTCATATGTGGCATAATTAAAGAGGCAAAATTTGTTTCCGGTGAATATTGTAAGATTAAATCTCATTGATAATTCATTTCCAAGACGCGTGAATGTTTTATTGTCAAAACTAAACTCAAAGGTTGTCTTCTTTGTTTTGTTAGATGCGATGGTTCGCAGGTATACTGAGGAATTATTAATTTCCAGAGAGTCAATTGCTTTGCCATTATTAACCATAATCAGAAATTTCGAACCATTATTTTGTTTGACCGCTATAAAAGCATAAGGGTCCTGAAAAACAGCCAGACCTGCAACATCACCATCTTTCATATTTTTTACTTCCAACCTGGTAGTACCTACGGTTGGGATGGTCTGATCGTAATTCGCAAAGATCCTTTGGGTAAGCATATTAGGGGCTTCAGGCAGTTTGGAAACAACCTTGGTAGTTTCCAAGCTGAGGAATCCTGGTCTTCTGGCTAGCGACCATTTGGTTGAGTCGGGGTTGTGGTTCCATCCCCACTGCATCCCCAGGGTCTTATCGCTGAACTCATCCGATGCCGGCAGATCTATTATCGGATATTTTTTTCCAACATTTGGTTTTTTATATCTTACTACGCCTTTTCCATTAACTCCCACAATAGGCCAGTTATCTACCCATGTTACCGGATGCAATGAAGGACAACGGCCAAATGGTCCGCTGTCGACAAAGAGCAATGTCCACCACTCGTTTGTCTGTGTTCTGATAAGCGCCCCCTGGTGAACTCCGAAGTTAACCCCTTTCGTCGTATCTCTGAGCACCACTTTTTGTTCATATGGACCGAAGATATTTTTAGAGCGGAGGGCTACCTGGATACCATCAACTCCTCCATAAGTGCAATACAAATAATAATAATTGTTTATTTTATATACATGGGATCCCTCAAGACCATCACGAATATCACCTGTATAAACCAACGAATCGTTACTTATTGGTGCAAAAGTCTTATCCAGTTCAGTTATAAAGATCTTACCATAACCATGGGCAACAAAAACTCTTCCATCATCGTCGAAGAATAAGCCGGGGTCATAAAAGCCTTTTGGTAGCTTTCTGATTTCCCATGGTCCCTCTGCTTTTGCGGCCGAACAAATAAAGCCGCCTTCGTTGAGGGTTATAAACAGTAAATAAAATTTACCGTTGTTATATTTTAAACTGGTCGCCCATTGTCCATGCCCGTATCTTGCACAACCATCCAGGTTATAACAAGGATTGAAATCGAAGCGGGAAACAGCATTGCTGCAATACTTCCAATTCACAAGATCGCAGGACTTCAGAATTGTTACTCCGGGAAAAATGAACATGGTAGTGGAGACCATATAATAGGTATCAGCAACCAAAATCACATCAGGATCAGGAAAGTCCGCAAAAATGACCGGGTTGGTATAAGTGCCATCATTGTTATCGCTGTGTGTTTTCTGGGCTAGCAGACAATTAACCGGAAATATTAATATAATAAAAACAACAGGAATTTTCCTTTTTCCAAGATGAATCATATAATTCTTGCTTTTATAAGTTTAATTAAAGCGATAGGTTGCAGGGTACCCGACAAACAACTGCTTCCTATCGCTTAATAAACTAACTATTGAAACAACCAACAACGTGTAATAATGATAGACTCAAAAATGTGCACCTATCAATTATAACATGTTCAAATTACCCTAAAAACTAAAGAACCTATTTGAATCAAATGTAAATTATCCGGTGCTCTAACTCTGTCAAATTTGGAATAACAACTATTAAAATTGATTCAAATAGCAATCTAGAAGTGATGCTGTTAAGATTCTGACAGTAATATGATCGATTAAATATCGGGGAACAAATGAGCAACTTGCAGAATCTGATCGTCAGCCATTCAGGACGCTGCAGTTTCTTTACCGTATTCAGCTGCAAATTCAGAAGGCGTCATTCCAAAATGATCATGAAAGCATTTAGAAAAATATGATGGAGTCGAAAAACCAGTGGTAAATGCAATTTCAGAAAAATTTAAGCGATCTTCCAATATTAGTTGAGATGCTTTCTTTAATCGAACTGTTCTGATAAACTCGACAATAGATAAACCACTGATTGCCTTAACCTTTCTGTATGTTTGAACTTTGCTCAAGGAAACACAATTTGCCAGTTGATCAACATTAAGGTCGGAATCAGTCATATTTTCCTCAATAAAACTCAATACTTTCCTGATAAAATCATCATCGAGCTTACTGGTTCCTGAGTCTTGCGGAATCAGAGTAGTCTCCTTTAAGTATTTTGAATATATGGCTTGTTTAAAGCTAATCAGACGTTGAACCTGGACTTTAAGGATATCAATATTAAATGGTTTAATCATGTAAACATCGGCACCCATCTCCAAACCCTCAATCTGCTCATTAATTCCTGTTTTTGCTGATAAAATAATTATTGGAATATGAGAAGTTATTACCTGATTTCTTAATTTCTTACACATTTCAATACCCGACAAAACCGGCATCATCACATCTGTGATTATCAGGTCCGGAATAGTTTCATTAGCTATATTAAGTCCTTCTTCGCCGTTTTTAGCAGATAAAACTTTATATTCTGATGATAATTCTTCTATTATATAATTTCTGATATCCTCTTCATCTTCCACAATTAAAATCCTGAGCCCATAATTTTGTTTGGGAGACAGATTTTCACTATCTTCTGTAATCTTTGTATTTCTACTTGATTTTTTATATGTGGCAGGGCTGACTTCGCAACTGTTGTTAAAATCAGTTTGAATTACAGGCAGGTAAATGTCAAAACATGTTTCAAGATTAGGTTCACTTATAACCTCAACTCTTCCATTATGCAGTTCAACAAAACTTTTAACCAGGGCTAATCCGATACCCGTACCCTCAATATTTTTATTTTGAACATTATTAACCTGGTAATAGCGATCAAAGACTTTACTTAAATTTTCGTTACTGATACCTTGCCCCGTGTTTATAACAGATATTTTAACATATTCGGTATCTGACTCCCTGAATTTGGAGAGATTTATCATAATAACCCCGTTTATGGATGTATATTTGAAGGCATTTGATAACAAATTAAATATTGCCTTCTCAATCATTCCCTTATCTATTGGTAATTCAAGACGATCGAAGGAATAGTTGATCTTGAATTCGATATTCATCAAATCAGCCAGGTTAATGAAAAGATGGCTGATTTCATTTGTCAAGGAAACAATATTGCAAAGCTCGAAGTCCGGCTTTAGTAATTGCTTTTCAATCTTACTAAAATCCATTAACTCATTGGTCAGCTTTAACAACCGATTGCTGCTTTTCAGCACAAGCCTGATCCTGTCTTTGTCTTTAATCGAAAGGTTGTCCTCATTTACCAGTTTCTCAAGGGGATTTATGATCAGACTTAAAGGAGTACGAAACTCATGAGAAATATTTGAAAAGAATTCACTTTTCATTTTATCTAATTCTTCGATCTTTTTCCTCTCATAACGCTCTTTTTCGACAAGAGATTTCTGCATGGTTTTTTGGATTACCAGCTTCCGGTAAGTAAATAATAGAACCATGACAACCAGTAAATAGATAGTATAGGCCATTTTGGAAAGCCAGAATGGAGGCAGATAATGGATCTTTACACTCTTTAGTCCGCTTATATCTGAAGAATTGACCACCATTATACTTAGATTATATTCTCCCGGATTTGTATTTGCAAGATTAAGAGTACGTTGCCCGCGACTGAGTATAATCCATTCGCTGTTATTACCTATTTTATATTTATACAATATCTTCTCAGGATTTAAATAGTCAAGCGCTGCAAATTCAATATTAAGAGTAGAGCCATATGGAACGTTAATAACATCACTCAAGTTTGCTTCATTGTCAATAATGTGTATTCCCATGTATTTTTCAGAAGGAATAATTGTGTGATTATTGATCTTAATATCAGTAAAATAAACAGGAGCAGATATTTGATAATTCTGTATTGAGTCGGTGTTAAAAGTCACTAAAGATTCATTGGTAGAAAACCAGATATTACTGGCAGTGGATAATGCTACAGCTCCATTGATATACTGGTTCAATTTTGCGTTGTCAGAGTTGTAAAAGTTTTGTATTGATAAATCCTTGCTGCTGATTTTAGATATCCCATAGGATGTAGAAATCCAGATATCATGATTATCATCTTCAGTGATGCTGTTAATGCTTTCGGAACAGAGCCCGTTTTTTACATTTAGAATCTGGAGTTTATTATCACTAAGATAACAAAGACCTGAATTGGTCCCAATCCATAAGTTCCGGCTTATATCCATGTAGAAACAATTAATGAAATTACTTGGAAGTTTCTCATTGATATCCAGCTCTTTTCCAACAAATTTATGATTTGAAAGCTCTTCAATTTCAATAACCCCTTCATTTCTTGTGCCAAGCCAGTATACATTTTCTCTTACTTCGACCATAGAACTGACAGGAGAAATAGTAAAATTAATCTTCTCCTTGTTCACCTCAGAATAAATCTGAACAATTTTAGAATTAGTCCGCAGCTGTTCTGGGGTCTTTGAATTAAGAAAACCATCAAATATTTCAAGAATATAAGCATTTCCCCAGCTTTCAATCCATAACCTGCCTTTACTGTCATCAAAAAAATTTGTTATGTAGGAGTTCTCTCTGGGATCACTGGAAAATAATGCATTTGCTTCAACAGGCTTAATCGTGCCTATTGACTTGCCTTCTACCAGGCTCAAGGCAAATTTTGAAGGGACAACATATATTCCGATCCTTGAATATATAATCCATAAATTCCCTTTCTTGTCCTGATAGGTAAAATTGATTTTATCGTTTTGTAATTGAAGGCCTGAACTTGAAAATGTAAATTTCCTGTAGCTATAGTTTTTTGAATCAAAAAGATCTAACTCATTCCGGTTAAAGCTTACCCAGAATTTGTTTCTATCCGAGGATTGCTTAATCGCATGTATTTCTTTTGACTTGGTATTATCTGATTCCGAGAAATTATAATAACGGAAATATTCTTTCTGATAGTAAATTTTTGACAATCCTGATTCCGCCATGCTCAACCATGCAGTACCTGAGTTATCTAAAAAAATCTGATCAATAAAATTGGATTTTAACTTTATTGGAAGATTTTCCTCATTCCGGTAGTTCTCAAACCTCAATTTACCGTTTTTCTCTCTCTCAAAGATATACAGCCCGTCGCCAAATGTTGCAATCCAATACCGGTCCTGGCTGTCAACAATAGCTGATTTTACTCTTTTATCACCGACAATTCTGTTTATTTCTTTAATTACAAGGTCATTTTCCAGGATATGTTTTACGGGATCAACAACAAAAACTCCTCCATCCCAGCTTGATGCCAGAATTTTACCATTTGAATAATCAGCGAGCCATCTTATAGAGTTTTGATTGTACGAATTAACAATTTTAAATTCATAAGTATCAGGATCAAGTTCATATAACGGGCTGTTTGTCCCAATCCACAATGATTTACTCCCGGGTTGGGAATAGATGAAATTTATAACATTCATTTGCAAATTCTTGTTCAACGGGTCAGGCCATAATACTTTAACTTTAATAAGCGTATTAACATCGATATCTTCCTTTTCATCAATCACCAGCAGACCTTCATTAGTTGCAACCCATATCCTGTTTTGAAAGAATAATATTCTGTTAACTTTAGAATCATTCCCTTCGCTCAATTTAAGGCTGAATAGTTTCCCTGTGTGAGAGTTATAATAAACAATCCCCTTACCGGCAGTGCCGATCCAGAAATTCTGATTCCTGTCTTCAACAATACAGTACGTTTCATATTTTAAAATTCCGCTTGCTATTGAATTGATATTCTTAAAACTATATCCATCGTACCTGAATAAGCCATTGGTAGTACAGATCCATAAAAAACCTTTTGAATCCCTAAATACACTGTTGACACCTGAAGATGTTAACCCTTCCCTGTAAGAATAGTCTTCGATTCGTATACTTTCATTTATGGCAAACAGAAAGTTGCCATGACTTAGAATCAAAATCAATAGATAAAGTATACTTTTCCTTTTCACTTTCGGTTAACTCCTTGCTAAATTTTTTTGAACACACTTATTAAATATGATACATAAACTTTACAAAAATGTTGAATTCAGAATATATGTTGTCCTTAAACTGATCTGGTAACTGGAAATAAGTCTTGAAGAATCAAATAATATACCTAAGTTAAAAACAATTGGATTAATTCCAATAAAAAAAATAAATATCTGTTAATAAGCTTAGTTTATATTATACCAATTGATTGAATTCTTCACAAATCTAACCTGGGTACCCCATTTCTGATCAAGAAAACACTTTGGTAGTTTAACATACTGTTTTGAAAATATATAAAGAGATTCTCAGTAAGAGCAAGAGGTTATGGAAAAAGTTTGTGGCGGATTTTGGCGGATTTTGTGGCAGATTCTGTGGTAGACACTAAAAAACCCCTTGAAAATCAAGGGGTTATAAGGTCTTAACGGCGGTGCGGACGGGAATGATCTCACTTCGTTCGATCGGACCCTTTCATCCTGAGGTTATCTGGCCAAATGAAAATAAAAATGCTGCATTTGCAGCATTTAACGTATTTTAAATCCTCCGCTTTTGCCAGTGAACTGTCAACGCTTCTGATTTAAAATACTAAAGCCACACTATCGCGTGGCTTTTTGTTTTCATTTGCGGTGCGGACGGGACTCGAACCCGCGACCCACGGCGTGACAGGCCGTTATTCTAACCAACTGAACTACCGCACCAATTGTAAAATGAGTTGCAAAATTAACCTAATTTTTAACTCCGCAAAATTATTTTTGAAAATATTATCTGTAAATTTCTTACAGATTATTTTACATAATTAATTATAATATACAATTATTCAGATACTTATAGGGTTGAAGAAACTGAAATTCACACCTCCGTAACTACGATGCTCAAAAAATAATTTATGATCTGCAAAACTTATATCCCTGGGATGTTCAAGTATGAAAAATCCATCATCTTTAATCACCCCTGCCTGCGTCACAAGGTCCGGCAACTCTGTGAGCCAGGAAAGCTCATATGGAGGATCTGCAAAAACAATGTCATATTTAGCTGAACATGTTTTTAAATAAGCCCTCACATCAATATGAATCGGCCTGACATTGTGAAGGTCCAGCTCCTTTAATATTTTTTTGATTCCGGAAATATGTACTGGATCTGTCTCTACAAGATGAACCATTGCAGCACCACGTGATGCAAATTCGTAGCTTATACTTCCTGTTCCGGAAAAAAGATCCAGAACGTTGATTGATTCAAAATCGACTCTGTTATTCAGGATGTTAAATAAACCCTCACGGGCAAAGTCAGTAGTTGGTCTTGCCTTAAAATTAGCAGGAGGATTGATTCTCCTGCCTTTGTATCTGCCTCCTATTATTCGCAATTTACGACATTAAAAAGATTAATAAAACGATGTAGTTCCGCATCATTAAATACATAACTGAATGTGAAATTGCCTGAAGGTTCTGCAAATTTTATATTCCTGATATATAATGAAAAACTGGATGACAGATCATCATACTTTTCTGTAAGACCACTGAAATATATTGTCTCTTCCTGTTTGATA